>JACRBU010000164.1 GCA_016213085.1 Coriobacteriales bacterium | reverse complement strand
GACCGCTCTGCGGGAGGGGATCGAACCGCTTCAGAGTTAACGCGGATCGCCCGATTCCTTTGCACGCGGTCGGGTACACCCCTTAGCGAGCCCCGCCATCTGCTCGTCTGAGGGGGACCGAGCGTGCGGCTTATCGCGACCGTCGGAGCGCGGCCGAACTTCGTCAAGATCGCGCCGTTGATACCGCGCCTGCAACGTGCGGACATCTCTGTAGACATCGCCTATACCGGATCGAGAAGCGCTCGGCGTCGCGACTCGTCGCCCCCGAGCGACATGAGCTTCCACGGCTTGAGGGTCCCCGCGCCGCGGTGGTTCCTCGACATCGGCCAGGGGACGGACGCAGTGATGACCGGTCGTGCGATGCGCGCGTTCGAAGAGGTCTTCCTCGCCGAGCGCCCCGACGCGGTGATGGTTATCGGCGACGTGAGCGCCACGCTCGCAGCCGCGGTCTCGGCCGCGAAGGCGGGACTGCCCGTCGTCCACCTCGAAGCCGGACTGCGCTGCCACGACCCGGGTGACGCTGACGAGGTCAATCGCGTCCTCGTGACCCGGATCGCGTCGATGCATCTCGTCCCCACGGAGGCGGCGATCACGAACCTCGAAGCCGAAGGGGTGCCTCCCGAGCGGATCCACTTCGTCGGCAACATCCTCGCCGAGGCGGTGCTCGAACAGCTCGACGCCATGGGGTCCTACGAGGCGGCTTCGGCGTTCGGGCTTGTCGAGAAAGCCTACATCCTGGGCTCGTTCCACCGGCCCGAGAACCTTCGAGACCCGTGGCGGATCGGCGGGCTCATCGAGGGACTCGGGCGGACCGGGATGCCCGTCATCATCCCCGACGCCGGCCCGCTGCGTTCTGCGCTCACCACGCATGGCGTGCAGCTTCCGCATGCGATCGAGATCGTGGATGCGGTGACCTACAACGACATGCTCGCCCTCGAGCGCGATGCGGCGGTCATCGTCACCGACTCCGGCGGCGTTCAGGAGGAAGCGTGCATGCTCGGCACGTCCTGCGTGACGGTACGTGACAGCACCGAGCGTCAGTCGACCCTCGCTTGTGGCTGCAATCGTCTCGCGGAGCCGACCGGCGACTCGATGGTCGGCGCGATCGCTTCGGCCATCGAGTGCCGGACCCCATGGCCGATTCCGAAGCGCTGGGACCGCGCGGTCTCCGACCGCGTCGTTCGCGCGCTGCTGCGGGGTATCGCGCCGCTGAAGTAGCCGCCGCTCGCCGCTTTGATACGCTGTTCCGCGCTGTCGGCTGCGAGGGGAGAGCGAACGTGCGAGTGCTGGTGACTGGAGGGGCGGGCTACATCGGCTCGGTCAGCGTGCGCCTACTGCTCGACGAGGGCCACGACGTCACCGTGCTCGACTCACTTCAGCGTGGCTGGCGCGCGGCCGTCGATGTGCGTGCGCGCTTCGTAGATGGCTCCGTCGGGGATTCGGTCGCCGTCGAGGACGCTCTCAAGAACGCCGACGCGGTGCTCCACTGCGCCGGCCTGATCGAGGTCGCCGAGTCGCAGGAGCATCCCGACCGCTACTTCCGCGTGAACACCGTCGAGCCGTGCGTGCTGCTCGAGGCCATGCTCGAGCGGGGGATCGACGCCATCGTGTTCTCGTCGACCGCGGCGGTCTACGGCGAGCCGGATGCCGTGCCCATCCCCGAAGGTGCGCCGACTCGTCCCGTGAACGCATACGGGGCCTCCAAGCTCGCTTTCGAGAACGTCATTGAGGGCTACGGGGCCGCAGGCAGGATGCGGTCGGTGAGGTTCCGCTACTTCAACGTGGCGGGCGCGTGGCCCGACGGCTCGCTCGGCGAGGCGCACGACCCGGAGACCCACATCATCCCGAGGATCCTTCAGGCGATGCACCAGGGCGAGCGGTCTTTCGAGGTCTTCGGCGGAGACTACCCGACAGAGACGGGCACCTGCGTGCGGGACTACCTGCACGTATGCGATCTCGCACGAGCTCACGTGCTCGGGCTGGAGCATCTCGCATCGGGCGGTGCGGGCGGCGTCTTCAACCTCGGCAGCGGGGTCGGGATGAGCAACCTCGACGTGGTGAACACGTGCGCCGAAGTGAGCGGCCGCGAGATCAAGGTCGACATCGGCCCAAGGCGGTGTGGCGACCCTGCCGTGCTGATCGCGGCATCCGACCGCGCGGAGCTGGAACTCGGCTGGACCCGCGACCGTGGCGACCTGCGCACCATCGTCGAAGATGCCTGGGCCTGGCACATTGCGCACCCGAACGGGTATCGCTAGACTGATTCCTCGCCGCTCAGCGGCGCATACGGGCGATTAGCTCAG
This sequence comes from Coriobacteriales bacterium, assembly GCA_016213085.1. Classification (GTDB taxonomy): domain Bacteria; phylum Actinomycetota; class Coriobacteriia; order Anaerosomatales; family JACRBU01; genus JACRBU01. The sequence continues at coordinate 24,404 of JACRBU010000164.1, read as the reverse complement.
GGGGAGAGCGCTTCCTTCACACGGAAGAAGTCGTAGGTTCAAATCCTACATCGCCCACCATCCGACCCTTCGAGGCCCCGGCGTTCCCGGGGCCTTCGCGATTCGCGACTAGCCGAGTGTGACGTCGCCTGATATCTTGCTCTGCGGACAACGACCGCCTGGAGGCTCGCTGTGCGCAAGAACCTGTTCCTCTGGATAGGGGGCGTGGTGCTCTTCGCCCTCGCCCAGATTCCCGCGTTTCTCGCATGGACCATCTACACCGGTCCGTGGGAGACCGCCCTTGGTGACATGGATGTCCTCAACGCTGTCATCGGCGCGGCGTTCGTGGTGTTCCTCGGCGCCGTGATCTTCGCGTTCGGGTTGTTCGCCGTCGTCCTCACCGGACGCCTCATCCGCCGCATCGTCGGCATGCAGGGCAGGCCAGGCGATCCCATTCGGCAACTCATCGCTTCGGCGGGGATCGTCGTCGGGTGCGGGTTGGCCGCCGCGATCGAGTTCGGCGCGGTCACCCTCATGAAGTCGCCGTAGCGGTCGTATCGCGTCACCCAGAGCAGCGTCTCCCGAGATTGCGCGGATTGCCGAAGCTACCCACTCTGAGCAGCGAGAACGTGATGCGCGTCACACACCGTGACCGACTGTCCGCAGCCACCTCTCGTGCAGCATGTCAGAGGAGCCGATACTATATGTGCAGGTGTGGCGGCGGCGGAGAGAGCGCGCCGCCGTGCAAACATGCGAGGTGATTAGATGTTCTGTCCTCGAAGCGCATCCGCGCGGTGGACAAGTTCAACCCGGTTCGTACTTCTGGGCATCGTCGTGACCGCGGCGGTCCTGGTCTTCGGCGTGCAGAGCGCTGCTGCTGCGACCTTCAATCCGAACAAGGTGATCTCCAACGACAACATGCGCGCGTACGACTGCATGTCGGAGAAGCAGATCCAGGCGTTTCTCGATTCGAAGACGGGGCCGCTCAAGACGCTCGTGACGCCCGATCACAACGGCACGAAGAAGAAGGCGTCCAAGATCATCTACGAGGCGTGCCGTCACTATCACATCAGCCCGAAGGTCATGCTCACCATGCTCCAAAAGGAGCAGAGCCTTCTCACGCGCACGACGCTCAAGAAGAACACGCTCGACCGCGCGATCGGCGCCGGTTGCCCGAACTCGACAACGAACAAGTACCCGGGCTTCGGCAACCAGATCTGGAATGGCGCACGCCTTCTCGACGGGTACGGCGAAGGCAAGTCCACGTCGTACGTGAAGAAGTACAAGGCCGGAATCACCTACAGCGGCGGATCCGGTCGCACGGTGAAGCCTGCGAACATCGCCACCTACAAGCTCTACGTCTACAACCCGAGCATCGGCGCCAAGTCGCCCTACGGCGACCTCGAGTCGCAGAAGAACTCGCTCTCGGGCAATGCCAGCTTCTGGTACATCTACAAGCGCTACTTCGGCAACCCGAACGTCCTGCCGCCGAACCGGCCGGTCTGGCGCTTCTTCAACAAGGTCAACGGCAGCTTCCTCTACACGAGCTCTCCCAATGAGCGTTATGGGCTCCTGACGAAGGCCTACAAGACGTGGAAGTCGCAGGGCAAGGTCTTCACGTGGAAGTCCAAGGCCAAGGCCAACAACGTCCGCATCTACCGCTTCACCAACAAGGACACGAACAAGCGGCTCTACACGACGTCCGCTTCGAGAGCCAAGCAGCTGCGGGCGAAGTCACAGCAGAAGACCTGGCGCTACGAAGGCGTCGAGTGGAAGGTCTCGCGCTCCAAGACCAAGACGCTGCCGGTGTGGCGCTTCTACCGCGTCGCGAGCGGCGGCAACTTCTACACGGCCGACCCCAAGGTGAAGAACAAGTACAAGACGGCGCTGAAGGGCAAGTACCAGTACAAGGGCGTCGTCTGGTACGTCGCCAAGTAGCTGCTCAGGGCGCTCCGCTCCCAGACGGATCCCCTGAAGCATGAGGGGATCGGGGTCTCACGTGGATGGGTGGATCGACGTCATCGACGCCTCGGTGGTGGGCGACGGTCAGCTGGTCGAAGCCGAGGTCGAAGGACATCATGTGCTCGTCACGGTCGTGGACGGTACGCCGTACATCGCCGATGCCCACTGCCCGCACATGGGCGGCCCCCTCCCGAAGGGGAAGCTCGACGGCACCGTGCTGACCTGTCCTTGGCATCACTCTCAGTTCGATCTGACCGACGGGCATGTCGTCCGGTGGACCGATTGGACGGGCCCGGTCAAGACGATGTCGGAGTTCGTTCGCCACCCGCGCCCGCTGCGCGTGTATGAGGCGAAGATCGAGCACGAGCGCATCTGGATCGGGCCCCAGAAGGAACCGCCGCCGGTCGTGACGTAGCGTTACAGCAGGTTCGAAGCGAGTCGCGCGGCGGAGTTTCGAAAGCGCCTGAGTTCGCCCCAGGACTCGACCTCTTCGAGGGTGACCTCGCGGCAACGCGTCAGGTCGTCCTCGAAGATCTCATTGCAGCGCCCGGCCACGTCGTCGTCGTAGCACCAGACCATGAGCTCTTTGTGGAGCTTCAAGCTGCGCATGTCCATGTTCATCGTGCCGATCGCGCACGCTCGGTCATCGATGGTGAGCGACTTGGCATGGAAGAAGCCCTCCTCGTATCGCCACATCCTGCCGCCGGCCCGAATGAACGGCTTGTAGAAGGACTCCGCGGCGAAGTACGCGATCTTCTTGTCCGGCCATCCCGTCATCATGAAGTGGACCTCGACCCCGCCGAGCGCAGCGTTGATGAGCACGTCGAGGCTCGTGGAATCGGGCACGAAGTACGGCGACTGGACCAGCACTCGGCTCCGCGCGCCCGAGATGGCCAGCTCGTAGGTCCGGGCAACCGACCGCCAGGCGTCGTCAACGCCCTGAGCCACCGTCTGCACCATGACGGGGCCTTCGTCCTCGGGCCACAGAGGGTAGTACTCGTCGGAGAAGAGGCTCTCTTCGTAGACCTCGTACCAGCGCTTGCCGAAGAGCCTCTCCAAGTCCGCCACGGCAGGACCCGTGAGGCGCAGCCCGGTGTCGCGCCACGCGGGAAAGCGCTTGCCGCCGTCGATGTACTCCTGGGCGATGTTGAATCCACCCGTGTGCGCGATCTCGCCGTCGACGACGGTGATCTTGCGATGGTTGCGGTAGTTGGCTCGGCCGATCTGGGCGACGTCGTAGCCGACCCGCGCCCCAGCCTGCTCCAAGGCCTTGAGCTGGTCCTTCTTGTACTGGATGTTGCCGATGAAGTCGTTGAGGATCCTGACTTCCACACCCGCTCGCAATCGCTCCATCAGTGCGTCACACACCTGCGCGGTAAGTTCGTCGCTCTCCCAGATGAAGTACTGCATGTGGATGAAGCGCTCGGCGCTCCGGAGGTCGTCGATCAGGACCGGGAAGTACTCGGCGCCCGTGGTGTAGATGTCGAGCGATCGCGCCGGGAGCGGCTGCGCCCCGTTCTGCAATTCGATAGCGCGGATGATCCGCTCCTCGACCGTGCTGTCGATCGAGCGCTCGAGCGCCTGCGCCCTTCGGCTGTAGCGCGAGTAGACGCGCGCGCTCATGAAGGGTACGACGATCTTGACGAGCGCCTTCGTCCGAGGGTTCTTCTGGGTGATCGCCGGCCAGTCCCGCCCGAGGAAGAAGTACATCACGAGCCCCCACACGGGGGTCAGGATGAGCACGAGGATCCAGGCCAGTGTCACTGTCGGCTCGCGGTCCTCCTGGATCAACAGGACCACCACGGCGATCCAGTAGAGAAGGAGCGCGAACGCAAAGACGACGCTGCCCAGTGACCACGCCGCGTTGAGAAGCTGGCTGATCATGAGGCGTAGTAGAACGCCTCGGCGAAGCTTGGGTGGACGGCGGGAAGCGCCGCGAGGTCGGTGACCTTCCAGCCCGCGCGGACCGCGACGGCCGCGGAGTAGATGCAGTCGCACGCGGTCGGGCCGGCCATCTGGGCGCCGAGGATCGCCCCGTCGGCATCGTCGAGGACGAGTTTCGCGAAGCCGTCGCGCTCGTCTTCGATGATCGCGGAGCTGATGTCGTCGAATTCGATGCGGTGGACGTCAACGGCCCGATTGGCTGCGGCGGCCTGGTCTTCGGTCATCCCGACGGTGGCGAGCTGGGGAACGGTGAACACGGTGATCGGCACCGCTCGGCAGTCGGGCGGGGTCGGCTCCCCCGAGGCGATACTCATCGCGACGGTGCGCCCTTCCATGTTGGCGATCGGCGTCTGCATCACGCCTCCGGCCGCGTCACCGGCCACCCAGACGTTCGGGTTCGTGGTCCTCTGAAACGCGTCGTGCACGATGCGTCCGTTCTCGAGTTCGACCCCGGCAGCCTCCAAGTCGAGCATGCCGAATTCCGGACGTCGACCCGTCGCCATCAGCACCCTCTCGGCGGCGACCGATCTCGTCGCGCCAAGCGCGTCGGTGAACCGGGCCGCAAGCTGACCACGTGCGCCGTCGATAGACGTCAGCGTGGCCCCAGTGTGCACGACCACGCCCATCGATTCGAGACGACGCACGGCGACCGCCGCCAGGTCCGCGTCGAGCATCTCCAGCGGACGCGACGCCCGCACGAGCATCGTCACCTTAGTGCCGAACGAAGCGAAGATCCCCGCCATCTCCATTGCCACGAACCCGCCGCCGACGATCACGAGGCTGCTCGGGAGTTCCGGAAAGCGAAGCGCGTCGTCACTGGTGTCGACCAGCTCGTGTCCGGGGAGGTCCTGAGGGACGAGGGGGCGGGAGCCCGTGGCGATGACGAACTGGTCCGCGCGGTAGCGCGCTCCCTCAACCTCGACTTCGCTGGGGGAGACGAACCGAGCGGTCCCGGTGATGATCTCGATCCCTGATTGGGCCGCCAAGGCCTCCTGGTCTCCGGCGAAGGTCTCCTGGGAGTGCCACTTCCATGCGAGTACACCCTGCCAGTCGACCGAGATGTTCGTGCACGACACGCCGAGGGACTCCATCCGGCGGGCATTCCTGGCCGATTCGGCAGAGACGAACAGCGCCTTCTTCGGGGTGCAGCCCGTCCAGAGGCACGTGCCGCCGACCTTGGCGTGCTCCGCCATCCGCACCGACCAGCCCGACCTGGCCAAGGTGCGGGCCGCCGCACGCCCTGCGGCACCGGAGCCGATCACGAATGCACTGCCCTTGTCTGTCACTTGGGTCCCTCCGATAGGCTGACTCCGCGCCTGTTACCTGGCGCACCGCTCACAGTTGGGTTTCTGCCCCTTCGTCGGTGCTAGACTCCATGAGCTGTGATCCTCCAGATCGACAACGTGACCAAGAGCGTCGGCGACAGAGTCCTGTTCGCTGACGCTTCGCTGCGCGTGGGTGCCCGTGATCGCGTCGCACTCGTCGGTCCCAACGGCGCAGGCAAGACTACGCTCCTCGAGATCGCTGCCGGCCGCCAGGAACCCGACGCGGGTACGGTCGTGTTCGCGCGTGAGACGGTCGTCGGTTATCTCGAGCAGGAAGCGATCGAGATGCACGGCCGAACCGTCCTCGAGGAGGCCCTCACCGCCGCATCTCACGTCACCTCGCTCGAGCACCGCCTTCGGATGCTCGAAGCCGAACTCGGCGGGGCCGAAGGCGCCGACCAGGAACGCCTCCTCGCGCAGTACGGACGGCTTCAGGAGCGCTTCGAGCACCTCGGCGGCTACACGATCGAGTCCGAGGCGCGCGCGGTCCTCACAGGCCTCGGTTTCAAGGAGGCCGATCTCACCCGGACCGTCGAGGAGTTCTCCGGCGGGTGGCAGATGCGCCTCGCGCTCGCGAAACTCCTGCTCCGCTCGCCCGACGTCCTGCTGCTCGACGAGCCCACGAACCACCTCGATCTCGAATCGGTCCAGTGGCTGGAGAGCTTCCTGCGCGACTACGATGGCGCGATCGTGATCGTCAGCCACGACCGCGCCTTCATGGACGGGATCGTGAACAAGGTCGCAGAGATCGAACTGCGCAAGCTCACCGTCTTCAGCGGTAACTACACCGCCTTCGAGGCCGAGAAGGAGCTTCGCCTCGAACAGCTCAAGACCGCGTACGACAAGCAGCAGCGCGAGATCGCGCACATGGAACGCTTCGTCGAGCGTTTTCGTTCGAAGAACACGAAGGCCAAGCAGGCCCAGGACCGCGTGAAGAAGCTCGAGAAGATGGAGCGCATCGAGCTTCCCGAAGGGCGCAGGGTCGTGCGCTTCGAGTTCCCGCAGCCTGTGAGGACTGGCGACCTGGTCGTCGCGCTCGAAGGCGTGGGCAAGGCCTACGACGACAACGTCGTCTACACCGACCTGGACTTCAGCCTCTTTCGGGGCGACAAGGTTGCCCTCGTCGGCCCCAATGGGGCAGGGAAGTCCACGTTGCTCAAGATGCTCGCCGGAGTCCTCGAGGCGGACTCGGGGTCTCGTACTCTGGGCGTCCATGTCGATGTCGCGTACTTCGCGCAGCACCAGTTGCAGGCGCTCCACCTCGATTGGACCCCGTATCGCGAGATCGACGCAGTGGCGCCCGGCTGGACCCAGAGCGAGGTCAGAGGCCTGCTCGGGGCGTTCCTGTTCAACGGCGACGACGTCGACAAGAAGGTGCGCGTCCTGTCCGGCGGCGAGAAGGGCAGGCTGGCCCTCGCGAAGATGCTCGTGAGGCCCGCGCCCTTCCTCGCGCTCGACGAGCCGACCAACCACCTCGACATCGCGTCCTCGGACGTGCTCGAACAGGCTCTGCAACGCTTCGAGGGCACGCTTGCGCTGATCACTCACGACCGCCACCTCATCCGAGCCGTGGCGAACAAGATCGTTGAGGTCCGCGACGGTCGTGCCACGGTCTACGACGGCGACTACGACTACTACCTCTGGAAGCGCGAGCAGAACGAACTCGCAGCTGGAGGCGGATCCGGTCAGCCGGTTCCGCGTGCCGCACGGCAGGCAGCCCCGCCGAGCGGTGCAGCCCCTCAGGAGCCCTCAACGCCGGGGTCCGGCACCCGAGGCACGCCACGCCGGTCCCATAAGGGGACGGCACCTTCGATCCGGCCAGCCGCACCGACTCCCCCGGCATCGGGTCCGAAGACCAAAGAGCAGAAGCGAGCCGAAGCCGACGCACGCAATCGCGCCTATCGAGCGACTAAGGACAAGAAGGCGCGCATCAAGGCGCTCGATACCGAGTTGGAGTCCGCGCAAGCCCGTCATGACGAGCTGGTCGAGCTGATGGCCGACACCGACCTGTACTCCGATCCTGCTGCCTTCCAGGCTGCGCTCGAGGAGTACAACGCGCTCAAGCAGCGTCTGCCCGTCCTCGAGCAGGAGTGGATGGAGCTGTCGGCCGAGGTCGAGGTGCTTGAGTCGGAGGAGTAGAGGGCCTACTCGTACGCCTCTACCAGGACGCCGTTCTTCCCGTCGACCTTCACCCGGTACATGAGCGCGTCCGCTCTCTGGATGACGGCTTGAGCGGTCGTCGCATCGGCCGCGGCGTCCAGCGAGGTCGCTCCGATGCTCGCGCGGACCGAGGTTTCGTGCGCACGTGACTCCGCGGCGATCTGCAGTCGGAGGCGCTCGAGGATGGCGGTCGCCTCGGCTGCGTCGGTTTCGGGGAGTAGGACCCCGAACTCGTCGCCACCGAGTCGCCCCACGGTGTCCGAGGCGCGCAGGCCGTTCTTGATCACCTCGGCGACAGCCCTCAGGATCTCGTCGCCGCCGTTGTGGCCAAGCGTGTCGTTGACGGTCTTGAAGTCGTCTACGTCGATGAATCCGACGGTGACGGGTCGTCCGTAGCGCTTCGCGCGCGCCAGCTCGCGCTCGACGATCTCGTGAAAGTGCGACGCGTTTGCGACGTCTGTGAGTCCGTCCATGTGCGCCTGGTGCGAGCGCTCGCGCATGACATCGGCGAGGAGGCTTACTACGAGCGTCGCAGTCAGGAACGTGCCCGTGTGCTGCACGAGTTCGAAGAGCGTCTGCAGACGAAATGGCGATTCCGCATGTCCGACGACGCACGACCACACAGCGGGAATCACCGCGAGTGCGGCGAAAGCTAGGGCCAACCGACGTGACTGCGTCCATGCTACGAACGCGATAGGGATGAGGTAGAGCGACTCGACCTCGGCGTCGAATGTCTCCGCATACCGGTTGAGGAACGAGATTCCGACCACCGCCAGGATCGCCAGGATCAGCGCGAGCAATCTGAGCGTCGGGTTCGATTTCCACTCGAGCAACACGCAGCCACCGCCAGGATCGGAGGGGCGGGCACCTTGTTTGGTACGTTTCCTGTGATGCTTCCCGGTGAGCACAGCCTGAACCAGCGCGGGGGAGCGAAGCCGTTCACCGGCGGTTCTCGACCGCATGCCTCCGAGTTTGTAACGTCCACGGCGAGGTTTGTAACAGTTGTTGCAAACGTCCGATTCATTCAGATAGAATCGCGCCAGCCTGGAAACGTCTGTGAGACCAATGGCGATGTGACCTGCGGTATCGGCGTCTCCTGAGTTTGTTACTCTGAGTTACAAGCCGGATTCGAGGAGGGTGGATGCAGCAGACAGGGGCTTTGGCCGTCCTGTTCGTTGCGGGACTCGGTGCCGCCGCGGGCGCCTTCATCTTGGTCGTCTTCCTCGCGAATGCGGCTCTCTCTCCGCGCAATCCCGGTGCCGGCAAGGACGCACCTTACGAGTGCGGCATGGAGCAGATCGGGCAACCGTGGGCTCCATGGAGGCTCAAGTTCGGCACGATCGCGATGCTCTTCGTGCTCTTCGACGCCGAGGCGGTTCTGCTGTTCTCGGTCGTGTCGAAGCTAAAGGGGTCGCCCGCCGCCTTCATCGAGGTCTTCGTCTTCGTCACCTTCCTCGGACTGGGGCTCGCGTACGCGTGGAAGAAGGGGGCCCTCGAGTGGCGCTTGTAGACCGCATCGGCACGTCGCTCGAGCGGACTCCTGGTGGCGGCATCATCCTCACCTCGGTCGATGCACTCGTCGACTGGTCGAGGGGCCAGTCCCTGTGGGCCATGCCGATGGGTACGGCCTGCTGCGCGATGGAGTTCATCGCCGCGTCGTTCAGCAAGTTCGACTACGACCGGCTGGGCACGTTCCCGCGTCCGGATCCGCGCCACTGCGACGTGATGGTCCTCGCCGGCACGATCACCGAGAAGATGAAGCCGGCCATCCAGAGGCTCTGGGACCAGATGCCCGAGCCCAAGTGGGCGATCGCCATGGGCAACTGCACCGTGAGCGGCGGCATCTTCTACTACGACTCCTACTCCGTCGTCCGCGGCGCGGACGAGTTCATCCCGGTCGACGTATACATTGCTGGTTGCCCGCCGCGGCCCGAGTCGCTCATCGATGCGGTCATGCAACTGCGCGAGCTCGTGCACGAGGAATCGATCGCCCCGGGCAAGCGTCGCGAGCGCAATACGAAGCTCCCGCGCTCCAAGGCCGAAGCGAACGAGCGGATGGAGGCCATGCGGACCCCCGAGTCCGACGGCCCCCATGCTCCGGCCAAGGTCGTGAACAAGGAGTTCCCCTCGGATGTCATCGCTGACGAAGGCGGTGAGGTCTGATGAGCGATCATCTCGAGGAGCTTCGGGAGAGGATCTCCGAACTCGACCCGACCATCTACCCGCTGTTCTCGATCGAGTTCGGCGATGCCGTCATCGCGGTTCCACTCGATGACCTGCTCGTGACCATGCATCGGCTCAGGGAGCTCGGGTTCGACCGCTTGGGGATGGTCACCGCCGTAGATCGCCCCGAGTTCTTCGTGCTCGTCTATCGCCTGCACTCCCGTGCTCTTTCGGCGGGCCTGTTCGTGAAGGCAAAGGTGCACAAGGAAGACCCGGTCGCTCCGTCGATGTTCGAGGTCTGGCCAGCCGCCGACTGGCAGGAGCGTGAGGTCTTCGATCTGTTCGGCATCGACTTCGAGGGCCACCCGGACCTGAAGCGCATCTTCTTGCCCGACGAATTCGAGGGCCACCCGTTGCGCAAGGACTACGACCATCCGCGGGTCATCCGCCGTCCGGACTACATCTGAGGGGAGGGAAGCGATGACTCTCGAGATCGAATCGAAGGAAGCGACTCACGACACCGACGGGCTGCCCGTCGAGGAGCTCGTGGTCAACATCGGCCCGTCGCACCCCTCCACGCATGGCGTGGGTCGCGTCGTCGTGCACCTCGACGGTGAGGTGATGACGCACGTCGAGCCGATCGTCGGCTACCTGCATCGCGGCATCGAGAAGATGTCCGAGAACCGCACGTACCTTCAGGTGGTTCCCCTGACCGATCGCCTCGACTACGTCGGGTCGATGTATGCGAACTGGGCCTACTGCCGAGCCGTCGAGCGGCTGGCGGGCATCAGCGTGCCCGAGCGTGCCGAGTACCTGCGCGTCATCGTCTGCGAGCTGCAGCGGATCGCGTCGCACATGATGGCACTCGGCTCAGCTGCGGGAGACACCGGCGCCGCGACGATGTTCATCTACACGTTCGACGAGCGCGAGCGGATCATCGAGGCGTTCGAAGAGCTGTGCGGCTCCCGGCTGACCTACAACTACGTCCGTCCTGGTGGCGTGAGCTTCGACGTACCCGAAGGCTGGCTCGACAACGTACTCGCGTTCTGCGCCGCTCATCGGGACAAGCTCACCGAGATGGACAAGCTCTTCTTCGGCAATGTGATCGCGAAGGGGCGCCTCAAGGGCATCGGAGTCCTCTCGGCCGAGGATGCGGTCGCGTGGGGCGCTTCGGGTCCTGTCGCTCGCGGCTCGGGCGTGAACTGGGACCTGCGCAAGCACGACACGTACTCGGTGTATCCGCGCTTCGACTTCGACGTGCCTACCGGCAGCAACGGGGATGCGTACGATCGCGGTCGCGTCAGGCTCTTCGAGTGCTACGAGAGCTGCAGGATCATCGAGCAGGCGATCTCGCAGATGACCGAAGGCCCGGTCAAGACGCCGCTTCCCAGGCTCCTGCGACCTGCTCCCGGTGAGGCCTACTCGCATATCGAGTCCGCCCGTGGATCGCTCGGCGTCTATGTCGTTTCAGACGGCACGCCGCGGCCGTATCGCATGCACGTGCGGTCCCCTGCGTTCTGCAACCTCGCGTTGCTCAAGATCCTCGCGCCCGGTCACATGCTCGCCGACCTCGTCGCCGTCATGGGCTCACTGGACCCGGTCTTCGGGGAGGTGGATCGATGAGCTCCTTTGCCATGGGCGCATTCTGGGGCCTGGCTGCGGGCCTGCTCATCGCCATCGCGGCGCTGATCGGCGTGTGGATGGAGCGCAAGGTCGCCGGACGCATCCACATGCGCATCGGTCCGCTCGAGGCAGGTCCGTTCGGTCTCCTTCAGACGCTCGCCGACACCGTCAAGCTCGTTCTCAAAGAAGACATCACGCCCGCGGCTGCTGACGTCCGGCCGTTCAGGCTCGCGCCGTTCGTCGTATTCGTTCCGATCGCGTCTTCGCTCGCGGTCATCCCGTACGCGGTGGGATGGGCGCCCTTCGACATCTCGGCGGGCGTGCTGTTCTTCATGGCGGTGCCGTCGCTCTCGGTCATCGGCATCCTCGCCGCCGGCTGGGCCTCGCGCAACACTTTCGCCACGATCGGCGGCATCCGCGGCGCCGCACAGATGGTGAGCTACGAGCTGCCTCGCACCCTTTCTGTGCTCGCCGCCTGCATGCTCGCCGGCTCGATCTCGATGACGGGTGTGCTCGACGCCTGGCGTCCGTGGTGGCTGATCGTCCTCGCGCCGGCGTTCATCGTGTACTTCATCGCCTCGATCGCCGAGGTGAACCGCGGACCGTTCGACCTGCCGGAGGCCGAAGCCGAACTCGTTGCCGGCTACTTCGCCGACTACTCGGGCATCCGCTGGGCGATCTTCATGATGGCCGAGTACGGCGGTGTCGTGGCCGCTTCTCTCTTCGGCGCCGTGGTGTTCTTCGGCCGAGGACTCGGGCTCGGCGGAGTTCCCGGGGCCCTGCTCTTCGTCTTCTTCGCGTTCGCGCTGACCACCGCCATGATGTGGGTGAAGTGGACCTTCCCGCGCGTGCGCCCCGACCAGCTCATGACACTCGCGTGGAAGGTGCTGACCCCGATTGCCCTCGTCGAACTGCTTGTGGTGGGGGTGATCGCCTCGTGGATGCTGTAGAAGAGCGCCGAACCGACGTGGGCGCCCCCGATCGAACGCCAACCGAGGTCCCGATGACCGTCCGAGTCAGCGACGACCCCGTAAGCGGCGTCAAGGACTTCGTCGACAAGTGCTTGTCCCTCGTGACTGGGCTCGGCATCACCGCGCGGCGAGCGCTTGGGCCGACCAAGACGCTTCGCTACCCCGATGAGAAGATCACGCTTTCGCCGAGGTGGCGCGGTGCGCTGCACCTGCGCGGGATCATCGGTCGGGACGACATCGCCATCATCGGGAGCGAGCCCCCGGCCTACAACGGACTCATCGACCGGCTCTATCGGGACGAGGAGCTGCCGCCGTGCGTGGGCAACTGCCCCGCGAACGTCGACGCCCGCGGCCAGAACTACTTCCTCGGCGACGACAAGCCCATCGAGGCTTACGAGCTCGTGCGCGAGCGCAACATCATGCCCGGCGTGCTCGGCCGCATCTGCCATCACCCGTGCGAGACCGCCTGCCGCCGCAACGCCTACGACGAGGCCCTCGCGATACGGCCGCTGCACCGCGTCGCCTACGAGCGTTACCAGGAGCGCCGTCCCGAGAACATGGAGCCGCTGCCCAAGACCCAGGGCAAAGACGTCGCTATCATCGGCTCGGGGCCGAGCGGTCTTGCCGCCGCACTCGACCTCATGCGGCTGGGCTACGGCGTCCACATGTTCGAGAAGGACGACAAGCCCGGCGGCGCGCTGTACACGGGCGTTCCGAGCTACCGCCTTCCACGCGAGGTCCTGCACGGCGAGATCGACGACCTCGTGAAGCTCGGCCTCGACCTCCGGTGCAACATCGAGATCGGCCGCGACATCCCGATCGACCACCTGGTCGGGGAGTACGACGCTGTCCTCATCGCCGCAGGGCTCCAGCAGAGCCGTATCCTGCCGCTGCCGGGCACCGACGCCAAGGGCGTCGTGGGAGCGCTTGAGTTCCTGCGCGACGGCAACCTGCGGCAGGACACCGGCGTGAAGGGAAAGCGCGTCCTCGTCATCGGTGGGGGCAACGTCGCCGTCGACTGCTCTCGCGTCGCCCTCAGGACAGGCGCGGCCGAGGTCAGCCAGGCGTGCCTCGAGGCCGAGCACGAGATGCCCTGTCATCGGTGGGAGATCGAAGAGGCGCTCGACGAGGGCGTCACCGCGCTCTGCTCCCTCGGGCCCAAAGAGGTCCTCAGCGAGAACGGTCACGTCACCGGCATGCGCATGCAGTCGTGCCTCGCGGTCTTCGACGCGCAAGGACGCTTCTCGCCCCAGTTCGCCGAGGAGTACACCGACGTTCCCGCCGATGTCATCGTCTTCGCCATCGGCCAGGCGCCCGAGCTCGCGCACCTCATCGCCGGTTCCGACCTGATGCTCACCGAGCGCGGGCTGCTTCCGGTCGACGGCGCGCTGCTCACGACGCAGATGCCCCATGTCTTTGCCTGCGGCGAGGTCGTCACAGGCCCCGGCAGCTGCATCGCCTCCATCGCGAGCGGCCACGAGGTCGCGACGTCCATCCATCGCTTTCTTCAGGGCGAGAACCTCGCTTCGGACCGCGTCTATCGCCCGGTTCCCATCTACGAGAAGCACGCGCCCGCCACGCTTGATGGGATCGAGTCGAACCGCCGGCGCGCCGTCATGCCCTTCGCGAAGCCCGAGGAGCGGGCGACCGACTGGCGTCAGGTCGAACTCGGCTACACGGCGCTCGAGGGGCTGCACGAGGCGCAGCGGTGCCTGCGCTGCCAGTCCGGCGCCTGCGTCGGATGCACCTTCTGCGCGCGCACGTGCCCCGACTATGCGATCCAGGTCGACCGCATCGACGATCCGGGCGGACGTTGCGTCACGAGGTACGATCTCGACCTCTCGAAGTGCTGCTTCTGCGGTCTGTGCGCCGAGCAATGCCCCACCGACGCTCTGCGCCATACCGGCCAGTACGAGCTGTCTTTCTACACGCGAGACGTCGTGGTGTTCGACCGCGACCAGATGCTTCGCCCCGCCAACGGCACGCGCGCTACCGGCGCCGACACCGCGAGGACGATCCCGTGCGGTGTGCCTGCCGGTGACAACCCCGTCGGCTCGCCGGGATGGCAATGCGACCCCGCGACGCGATCGGAGGATGAGGCCCGATGACCGCGATCGTCGTCTTCTGGCTGCTCTCCGCGCTGGCGATCGCGGGCGCGCTGCTTGCGATCACGTCACGCGACGTCCTTCGGACCGCCGGCGGGCTCGGCGCGTTCCTCCTTGCCGTCGCCGGCTTCTTTGCGCTCTACGGCGCTGGCCTCATCGCCCTTGCCGAGATCTTCCTCTACGTCGGCGGCGTGCTCGTCTTGATCCTGTTCGCGATGATGCTCGTCCATCGCAGCGAACGCGGTCGTCCCGATCTCGAGTCGCGCCCGAGCGTCGCCGCGGTGTTCGCCTCCGCGGCATTCGTGGTCGCGCTCATCGGCGTCCTTGCACCTGCTGCGGTCCTTCCGCGGGCGGCCACGAACATGTCGACGCCGAGCGACGTCGCCGAGCTGCTCCTCGGTACGTACCTGCCGCAGTTCGAGATCGCGGGCGTCTTGTTGCTCGCCGGTCTGGCAGCGGTCGTCGCGGTGATGGGAGGCGATGACCGATGAGCCTCATCGTCGTTGCGAGCATCCTGTTCGGCATCGGGCTGTTCGGTGTCATGGTGCGTCGTGACATCATCGCGGTCCTGATCGCGGTCGAGATCATGATGGGCGCGGCTCTCGTTCTGCTCGTCGCTCTCGGCAGTGGCACGGCCGCCCTAGGCGACGTCGCGCGGATCTCACGCGCTCAGTCCGTCGGCCTGCTCGTTCTCGTCGCCGCAGCTGCCGAGGCCGCTGTCGGTCTTGCGCTTCTCGTGGCCATCGCCCGCAGGTGGCAGTCGACCCGGATCGACGAGATGACGGAGGGGAGGGGCTGATGGCATCGCTGAGCGGACTTCTTGTCCTGTCGCTCGTGCCGGCGATCGTCGCCGCGCTCCTGCCTCTACTCGGCCGGGTCTCGAAGGGCCTCGTCCCCGTGGTCGCTCTGGTGGGACCAGCGCTCTCGCTGGCCTACGGCGTCCAGGGGATCGCGCGCGGTCACGAAGCGGCCGACGTCGGAGGCTCGTACGCCTGGTTCGCGACCGGCCCGCTTCAGCAACTCCGCGTCGGCTGGACGATGGATAACCTTGCGGCGATCATGCTGCTGGTGGTCGGGACGGTCGCGGCATGCGTGGTGATCTTCTCGATCGGCTACATGAAGGGCGATCCGGGTTGGTCGCGGTACTTCGCGCTCATCTCGCTCTTCGTCGCTTCGATGAATACGCTCGTGATCGCCGACGGTTTCGTCACTCTGTTCTTCGGGTGGGAGCTCGTTGGCGCGTGCTCCTACCTGCTCATCGGATTCTGGTACGAGAAGCCCAGCGCGGTGAAGGCGGCCATCAAGGCGTTCCTCACCACTCGCGTCGGCGATGTCGGCCTGCTGCTCGGCATGGCGATCCTGCTCGGCGCGACCGGCTCCCTGCAGTACGCCGAAGTGTTCATGCGCGTGGGGGCCCTCCCGGCTAGTGTCGTCACGGCCGCCGCAGCGCTCGTCGCGGTCGGCGCTTTCGGCAAGTCCGCGCAGTTCCCGCTGCAGATCTGGCTGCCTGACGCCATGGAAGGTCCGACGCCGGTCTCCGCGCTGATCCACGCGGCCACGATGGTGGCCGCCGGTGTCTACCTGATCGCGCGCACGTGGCCGCTGTTCGAAGTGGCGCCCGCCGCGCGCGAGTTCGTGCTCGTCATCGGGACGGTCAGTGCGCTCGGTGCCGCCCTCGCCGCTGTGGCACAGCGCGACATCAAGAAGGTGCTCGCGTACTCGACCATCAGCCAGCTTGGCTTCATGTTCGCGGCACTGGGCGTCGGGGCGTGGCAGGTGGCCATGTTCCACCTCGTGACCCATGCCGCGTTCAAGGCGCTGCTGTTCTTGGGGGCCGGGTCGGTCATTCACGGTTCGGGCACTCAGGACCTTCGCGAGATGGGCGGTCTGCGCAAGGCGATGCCTGTCACCTTCGTGACGTGGGTGATCGGCTCGCTCGCGCTGGCGGGGATCTTCCCGTTCGCTGGCTTCTTCAGCAAGGACGAGATCCTCACCAACGTCTGGCACGACGCACCTATCGCGGCCGCGGCGCTCGGCATCACCGCCTTCGTCACCGCCTTCTACGTTGCCCGCTCTACGCGCCTGGCGTTCTTCGGCGAGTTCCGCGGCGAGGGACACCCGCACGAGTCACCGATCTCGATGACCGGACCGCTCGTCCTGCTCGCAGTGCTCGCCACGACACTCGGGTTCGCCGCGGAGCCGTTCATGGAGCTTCTGGAAGCCCCCGCAGAGGAGTTCTCGATGGTCATCGCCGCGACATCTATGACGGTCGCAGTGCTCGGGTTGCTGTTGGGTTGGACGATCGTCTCTCGCGGGGCGAGTTCCGACGAACGTCTCCAGAGCGCGTTGGGGCCGGCGTGGAGTGCTGCAGCCGCCGGCTGGGGATGGAACGCGCTCCTGGTCGGGTTCGCTGGCGCGGTAGCGACCGGATGTCGCGTGGTCTGGGCCTTCGGTGACCGCCTGATCTTCGACGGCGCCGCCGAAGGAACCGCCCGTCTCACGCGTGCTGTGGGCGGCGGTCTCACCAAGCTGCAAACGGGCGAGACTCAGTGGTACGTCGCTCTCGTCGTGCTCGCCGCGGCGGTCGCTCTGGCGTGGGCGGTGAGGGCCCAGTGACGAAGACCGTCCTCATCGACCTTCTCGTCGTCGTGCCGCTGCTCTGTTCGATCGCATGTGCGCTCGTGAGTCGCGCGAGCCAGGGCTCCGCTCGCGTGATCGCGCTCGTCGCTCCGGTCGCGCAGCTCGTCTTGCTCGCGGCGCTCGCGCCCACCGGCATCTTCGCCGGGGAGCGCGTCGCGGGGGCCGTCCCGCCGCAGGCTGGCGCGTGGTACCTCGTCACTGACGGGATCTCGACGCCGCTCGTCGCCCTCACGGCGCTGATCGGTCTTGCCGCGATCGCCGCCTCGTGGAAGCTCACCGAGCGTCCTGCGACGCACTTCGCGCTCCTCACGCTCCTGCAGGCGGCCGTCACCGCGGTGTTCCTCGCCGGAAACGTGCTGCTGTTCTACGTCGCCTGGGAGGCCGTCCTCATCCCGATGTTCTTTCTCATCGGCGGGTGGGGACATGAGGACCGCCGCCACGCCGCCGCAAAGTTCTTCATCTACACCTTCGTCGGCAGCGCCTTCATGCTGGTCGGCCTTCTCCTGGCCCTGCTCCAGACGCAGACCACTGACATCTCGCAGATGATCGCCCGCTCCCAGAACATCCAGCAGCCGGCCCTCGTCTTCTGGCTCATGATGCTCGGCTTCCTCGTCAAGATCCCCGTGGTGCCGCTGCACACGTGGCTCCCTGACGCGCACGTCGAGGCTCCGACCGCTGGCTCGATCGTGCTCGCCGGAGTGCTGCTCAAGATGGGCGGCTACGGCATCCTGCGCTTGGCTTGGCCGCTCGCGCCGTCCGCGTTCGAGTCGGCGCGCACCATCCTTCTGGTACTCGGGCTTGCAGGCATCGTGTGGGGCGCGGCGATGGCGCTCGTCCAATCCGATCTCAAGCGCCTCGTGGCCTATTCGTCCGTTTCGCACATGGGCTTCGTCGTCCTCGGCATCGCCACGGCCACCACGGACGCTCTCGGCGCGGCGATGCTCGCGATGGTCAGCCACGGTTTCGTTGCCGGCCTCCAGTTCTATCTGGTCGGCGCGGTCTACGAGCGCACGCACACAAGAGAGCTCTCTCGGCTCGGCGGTCTCGGCAAGGTCGTGCCCGTGTGGAGCGTCGCCTTCGTGTTCGGAGCGATGGCGTCGCTCGGTCTTCCCGGACTCTCAGGATTCCCCGGTGAGTTCGCGAGCATCCTTCAGGGCTTCCAGGCCTTCGGCTGGTGGGTGCTTATCGCGGCCCTCGGGCTCGTCCTGGCCGCCGCCTACGGCTTGCGTGCCGTTGCCGAATCGGTCCAGGGCCCTGCTGGTGAGTTCACGTCGCTCGCAGACATCGACGGCCTTCAGCGCATCACGTCCGCCGGGTTCGCAGTGGCCATAGTCGCCCTTGGTATCGTCCCGGCGATCGTTCTCCAGATAAGCTCGCCAGCCCTACGAGCGCTCGCGGCGCTCGGGGGGGTGGGCCAGTGAGCACGGAGAGCATCCTCGCGTTCGCCCCGTACGTTCTGGCGGTCGCAGCCGCGCTGCTATCGCTGGTCTCTGACGCGTTCGCCACCCGACGCCTGGCTGTCTGGAGCGCCGCGGCGCTCCTCACTGGCGCTGCAGTAGCGGCGTTCGTTGCGGCCTGGAAGCTGGCGCCCGCCGATCTCGGCATCATCGGCGCTGGCGGAGCGTTTTCCGCAGGGCCCGCGCTCGTGTTCCTCGCCGGGGTCATCAGTCTCGCGGGGGGTGCGGCCGCATTCGAGTCCCGTCCGCAGGGTGGGGCCGGGGCCGCACTCATCGCCCTCGGAGCGCTTGGTGCCGCTGGGGCTGCCGCTTCCACCGACATCGTGGCGACGTTCCTCGCCATCGAAACCGCGGCCCTTGCCGCCTACGCTCTTGTCGCCTCCGCTCGCACGCGCCCAGGCGACGAAGCCGCCATGAAGTACTTCGTACAGGGTGCGGTTGCGGCAGCGATCTTCGTGCTCGGCATCGCGGCGGTCCTCGCCATGGGCGGCGGCACCTCACTGGCGCACATCAACGCCGCAAGCAAGCTCGGGGCCCTGCCGCTGATAGGCGGCGTGGTCATGCTGATCGTGGCGCTGTCCTTCAAGGCGGGCGCATTCCCGTTCCACTCGTGGGTGCCCGACGCGTATCAGTCGGCACCCGCGGAAGTCTCGGCGTTCATCGCTGCCGGGCCGAAGCTGGGGGCCGTTGCCGCGCTGGGACTCACTGGGCTCGCGATCGGTGGGAGCAAGGAGGTCGGTCCGATCTGGGCCACTCTCGTGACCGTGGTTGCGGTCGCCTCGATCGTCTTCGGAAACCTCGCGGCGCTTCGACAGACCTCGTACACGCGCATGCTTGCGTACTCGGGCATCGGCCAGGCCGGGTATGCGTTGCTCGCGGTCGCGGTGTTCGCACCGTCCGCCGCTGTGATCGCCGTGGGCACGTACGCTCTCGGCGCGTCCGCGGCGTTCCTTGCCGCCTCCGCCATCCGTCGTGCGCGTCCGACATGGGACGGCAGCATCTCGGGGATGGCGGGGCTCGCCGCGCGCGAGCCGGTCTTCTGCGCGGCCGTCGCGGTGGCGATGCTCTCGCTCACCGGGCTTCCGCCACTGCTCGGCTTCTGGGGCAAGCTCCAGGCGTTCGGCACCGTGGTCGGGGCGGGGAAGTGGTGGCTCGCGGCGATCGGCGTCCTCGGTTCGGTCGTGTCCTTCGGGTACTACGGGGGCGTTCTTCGGTCGCTCTATTTCACCGACGCACCCGTCGAGGAAGAAACCTGTCGCCCCGGCATAGCCGGTCTCACGACCGTCATCGTGGCTGGCGCGATTCTCGTCATCGGTGCGCTGCCGCTCATCATCGGCTCCCAGTGGATGGTCCGCCTCTTCGCACTCTGACCTGCGGGATCCGCTCGCCTGGCAGCCGGTTGAGCTGCCGCGAAGCGGTCTGCTCCAACCGGCTGGCCTAAAGCGGCCCAAAGGTCCGCTTTAGGCGCGCTTGCGTTGGCGCGCCAATTGCAGTAAGCTACGGCATGAGTTGCATGCGAATGCAACCCCTTACCCCTGAGCCTCAAGGTGCCGGCCTTGGGGCTCCCCCATTTAACGCCCTCTCAAGACGCATCGAGTGCCGCCGAGCGTACCCGTCTCGTCGTCGTTCCAGCCCCCGTGGTGACAGCTGTCACACCTACGCTAAACGTCCTAGTCAGCACCGCTAATCCTGGGTAAGGCGTCTGCCGATTCCAAGGGCATGAGGATCTCAGACGAACAAGCAAAGCGCGCTGTGGACCTGCTTCGACATGGTGGGGTGGAGCAGTGGGAGGCGCGCAATCGTGACATCGACCCCGCCATAATCGCTCGGGCAGTGGAGCTGGCGACCGACTCGCCGGACTCCCGGCCCGACGCCGTCGCCGAGGCCCGCTGGATGCTCGAGCAGCACCCTCCCTCGGCTGAGGAAGTGGCCGCGAAGATCCTGTCGCGGATGGCTTCCGACTCGCTGCGCTAGGGTCACCGCCATGCGGCGCCCTGGCGCCTCCCGCTCAGCACTTGCATAATCCCGGGTATGGCGGACTTTGCCGCCATACCCGGGGCGGTTCGAACAGACTCACTTCGTTCGCAGTTCAACCGCCCCACGATACGCACACTCGCAGTTGAGGGGGGCACTGTGGAGGGTTCACGGACTGGTCGGATCGTCGTGCTCATCATCATGGATCTCATCATCGTAGTTGCGGTTCTTCTCACGGCGCGCGTGCTGGTCGAGTTCTTCGGGACGCTTGCTTCTCAGTCGTGGGCGGAGGCGCTCGTTAGGCTCACCGATCCCATCGCTGGTTTCGGGATCGGCGCAGACGTCAAGACTCCTTACGGAGGAGTGTTCGACCTGGCGGCCACCACCGTTATCCTGGCTCTACTCCTCATCGAGTGGGTGCTGAGCTTGGTGAAGTCCAGGCTCTAGTCACTGGGGGGAGGGTCGATGAACTGGGAGCGCGAACGCCTCGGCGAGGTGCTGCAACGTGCCGGACTGATCGACGAGTCCACGTTGGAGAGCGCCCTTGCCGTGCAGGCCCGAGAGGGTGGCAAGCTCGGCGAAGTCCTCGTCAAGCAGCTCGTTCTCACCGAAGAGCAGATCGCGCGTGCGCTCGCTCAGCAAAAGGGGCTCGACTACGTCGACCTGACTACCTTCCCGGTCGACCGCGACGTGGCCGGCATACTGCCGGAACGCGTCGTGCGGATGCGCTCCATGCTTCCGATCGCGATCCGTGACGACGTCTTGCTGCTGGCGATGTCCGACCCGCTCGACATCGAAGCCGCCGACGACGTGGAGATGCGCACCCACCACACCGTGCTCCCTGTCGTCGCATCTGCGTCCCAGATCAGCTTCGCGATCGACAAGTACGTCACGTCCGCCGACGCCGTCGAGGAGCTCGCGTCATCCACACCGGAATCTGCCGAAGTGCTGATTCCCGATCAAGCCGACGACGTGCCGGTCGTGCGACTCGTGAACCAGATCATCAGGGACTCGGTTCGCGACGGCGCAAGCGACATCCACTTCGAACCTGGCGAGCGCTCGCTTCGCGTACGCGAGCGCATCGACGGCGTGCTCCACGACGTGGCCGACCTTCCGAGCAGCGCAACCGCCGGCGTCCTGTCTCGCCTCAAGGTCATGGCCGACATGGACATCGCCGAGCGTCGTCGACCGCAAGACGGACGGATCGGACTCGAGGTCGACAAGCAGGCCGTGGACCTGCGTGCCGTCGTGCTTCCCACGCACTGGGGCGAGTCGATGATCCTGCGCATTCTCAACAACGATGTCTCGGTTCATCGGCTCGATGACATCGGCATGGGCTCACAAGACCTCATCACCCTTACGAGACTCCTACGCAAGCCGTGGGGCGCCGTCCTGGTGAGCGGGCCGACGGGCTCGGGCAAGACGACGACGCTGTACGCCGCGCTCAGCCGCGTCAACGACGAAGGTCGCAAGATCATCAGCGTGGAAGATCCTGTCGAGTACCTGCTGCCCGGCGTGACGCAGGTCGCGGTCAACCCGAGAATCGGCGTCACGTTCGCCAACGGGCTACGAACGATTCTCCGCTCCGACCCCGATATCGTGATGGTGGGGGAGGTCAGGGACCCTGAGACCGCGGAGATCGCCGTGCGCGCGGCGCTCACGGGGCACCTGGTGCTCACGTCGATCCACACCAACGATGCACCTTCGGCGATCACTCGCCTGCTCGACATGGGCGTGCCGTCCTACATCCTCGCGTCCTCGATCCTCGGCGTCGTGGCCCAGCGCTTGGTCCGCGTCCTGTGCCCCGCCTGCAAGGCCCCGCACAACGTTCCTACCGAGCGGCTCATAGCAGCCGGTTTCCTACCCGAGGAGGCGGAGACGGTCATGATCTTCCGCCCCGAAGGGTGCGACCGCTGCCGCCGAACCGGCTACCAGGGTCGCCTCGGGGTGTTCGAGGTCATGGCGAACGACCAGGAGATCACCAAGCTCGCCCTGCTCGGCGCACCCGTCGAGGACATCCGGCGAGCTGCGGTGACGGCAGGGATGCGCACGCTTCGACGCGACGCGCTCGACAAGGTCGCGTCCGGTCTCACCAGTCTCGAGGAGATCGACCGGGTGGTGATGTAGGCGTGCGAAGGCCGCGGGCCATCGTGCTCGTACTCGACGGGTGCGGTGCCGGCGAGCTTCCTGACGCCGCCGACTACGGGGACGTGGGGTCCAACACCCTCGCTAACACCGCGCGCGCCGTCGGCGGGCTCAGCATGCCCAACTTCCAGCGCCTCGGCCTGGGAAACGTGCTCCAGATCTCAGGCGTCGAACCGAACCCCGACCCCGAAGGCTCCTGGGGACTCGCTCACGAGATGTCGGCGGGCAAGGACACGACGACCGGACACTGGGAGATGATGGGCGTCGTCACCAGCAAGCCCTTCCCGACCTACCCTGAGGGCTTCCCGCCCGAGGTCATGGAAGCGTTCTCGCGAGCGACCGGGCGCGGCTGGCTCGGCAACTATCCGGCGAGCGGGACCGAGATCATCCAGACGTTCGGCGACGAGCACGTGGCCACCGGCGACCCGATCGTCTACACGTCGGCCGATTCGGTGTTCCAGATCGCGGCGCATGAAGACGTGATCCCGATCGAGGAGCTCTATCGGATCTGCAAGATCGCGCGCGAGGACGTGCTCGTCGGCGACCATGCCGTCGGCAGGATCATCGCGCGACCCTTCATCGGACCGAGCGACGAGGGCGTCTACACGCGCACCCACCGTCGGCGCGACTTCGCTCTCACAGCGCCCGAGCCGACCGTGCCTGACATCCTCGAGCGGCATGGCGTCGCGACGTACGGGGTCGGCAAGATCGGTGAGATCTTCGCGTGGCGCGGCATCTGCGAATCGGTCCACGTCACCGACAACATGGATGGCTTCACGAAGCTCGTGGAGCGCGTCGCGTCGGAGAGCCCCGGCTTCGTGTTCGCCAACCTCGTGGACTTCGACATGGTCTGGGGTCACCGCAACGACGTCGAGGGTTTCGCGAGGGGACTCGAAGCGGTCGACGCAAGGATGCCCGAACTCCTCGACGCCATGGTCGACGGAGACCTGCTCGTCGTCACGGCGGACCACGGCGTCGATCCCACGACCGCTTCGACCGATCACTCTCGCGAACACGCTCCGATCGTCGCGCGCATGAAGGGCGTCGAGCGCGGCCAAGCGCTTGGGATCCGCTCCACGTTCGCCGACATCGGCGAGACCGTCCTCGACTTCTACGGCCTGCCCGGCGCATGTGAGCGGGGCGCTTCCTTCCTCGAACTCGTTCGCGACGCGTGAGGCGAGAGCCATGAGCCTCACCGTCGAAGAACTCATCGAGATCAAGCGCGACGGCGGCACGCATACGGCCGAACAGATCGACCACCTCGTGCTCGGCTTCGCTCGCGGCGAGATTCCCGACTACCAGATGGCGGCGTGGCTGATGGCCGCATACATCCGTGGGCTCTCGGCCGAGGAGAGCGTTTGGATGACCGACGCGATGGTGCGCTCAGGCAGGTCGCTCGACCTCAGCGCCATCCCCGGGGTCAAGGTCGACAAGCACTCCACCGGGGGGGTTGCGGACACCACCACCATCCCGCTCGCGCCGATCGTGGCTGCATGTGGCGTCCCCGTCGCAAAGATGAGCGGCAGGGGACTCGGCCACACCGGGGGGACGCTCGACAAGCTCGAGTCGATCCCGGGATTCCGGGTGGAGCTTTCGGCGGAGGAGTTCCTCTCGCAGGTCGCGACCGTCGGTGTGGCCGTCATTGCGCAAAGACCGGACATCGACCCGGCCGACAAGAGAATCTACGCGCTTCGTGACGTGACCGGGACGGTGGAGAGCATCCCACTCATCGTTGGCTCGGTGATCAGCAAGAAGATCACAGGCGGCGCCGACGCGATCCTGCTCGACGTGAAGGTCGGGTCGGGCGCGTTCATGAAGACCGACCAGAACGCCGAGGAGCTTGCGCGCGAACTCGTTCGGGTGGGAGCTGCGCTCGGTCGTAACGTCAGGGTGGTCCTCTCCGACATGGATCAGCCGCTGGGAATGGCTGTCGGCAACGCGCTCGAGGTCCGGGAG
>JACRBU010000161.1 GCA_016213085.1 Coriobacteriales bacterium | reverse complement strand
TCCGAGAAGAAGCGCAGGTTCTCCTCGGCGGTCAGGTCGGGATAGAGCAGCGGGTTGTGGCTGATGAGCCCGATGCGCTCACGAAGCTCGACCGCGTCCTGGACGACGTCGAGGCCCATCACCTTCGCCGAGCCCTTCGACGGGACCGTGAGTCCCGTGAGGACCTTTACGAGCGTTGTCTTGCCCGCGCCGTTCGGCCCGAAGATCGAGAGGAACGCGCCATCGGGCAGGTCGAAATCGACGCTGGCGAGCGCCGTTCGCGCGCCGAAGTTGCGCGTGAGTTCGCGGACCTCAAGGGCGGCCGCTATCGACGTGTCGCCGCTCGGCATCGCGTGCTAGCGCGTGGCCGCGGCGGGACGCGGCTTCTTCTTCGTCGAAGCCTTCTCCCTGACCGGAACCGGTTCCTCCTGCCCGGCCTTCGGCCAGGCGGCAAGCGAGCTACCGAGGAGAAGGAGGATGAAGCCGATCCACGAGAACCAGATGAGCGGGTTGATCTTCACGTTGATCGAGATGTTGTTGCCCTGCGTACCCTCGAAGACGATGAAGACGTCGCGCAGCGGCTCGGAGAGCACGTCGACGTTGAGGCGTGACTGACCCTGCACGGCGAACTGCGTCTGGCCCGGCGTGAGCGTGCCCGCGGGCTTGCCGTCGCGCGTCATATCGAAGGTGGCCGTGGAAATGACGTCCTGGTTGGGCAGCTGGTTCTGCTCGATCGAGCGGTAGGTGAACTCGTAGCGATCGACCGCGAACTTGGAGCCCGGCTTGTCCGGGATCTGCACGCGGATGTCATCGACGTACATCGCCGAACCAACGAGTCCGATCAGGATCACACCGATGCCGATGTGCGCGATGTAGCCACCTGACTGCGAGCGCGCTTTCGAGAGGATCGCCCAGAGCGCCGAGAAGAAGTTCTCCCCGCGTCCGCGCGCGCGACCCGTGGCGCCGTCGATGAAGAGCCAAACGGCTGTCGAGATGATGAGCGAAGCGGCCGCGAACGCGGCGATCGCCTGGGCGTGATGCCACCAGTCCGGACCGATGACCGACACACCCGGCTTCGCGCCGGACGCGATGGTCTGCTTGATCTTGCCGAAGATCGGCTGCAGAGTCTGGAACCACTCGAGCATCAGCAGCGCGAAGAGAACTGCGGCGGTCGCCGCGGGCTTCCAGACGCGCTTCTGGAACGTGACCAGGTCGGTCTTGCGCCACGACAGTAGCGGGCAGACCGCGAGGATGAACGCGTAGAGGATGCCGACCGGACGCGCGATCGCGTCGTAGGTCTGTGCTCCGAAGTTCTGCCCGCCGCCGGGCATCCACGCCGGAAGCGCACTCGAGACCGTCAGGTACGCGACGATGATCGACGCGACGAGCATGAGAACGTTGTTGAAGTAGTACGCCGCGTCCTTGCTCGTGAGCGACTCGAACTCCTCGTGCCCCTCGAAGGTGGCGCCACGCCAGAGCACGCCGCCGATGCCGATCACCAACGCGCCGATGATCATCCCGAGGAAGAGGAACAGCGAGACCGGGTCCTCCTGGAAGGCGTGCACGGACTGCACGATGCCCGAGCGCGTGATGAAGGTGCCGAGGATGACCAGCGCGAACGTGACCGATGCGTTGACGATCGCCCACTTCTTGAAGCCGTCACGCCGGCGATAGACCGTGAAGCTGTGCAGCAGGCCGACGCCTGTGAGCCACGGGAGGAGCGAGGCGTTCTCGACGGGGTCCCATGCCCAGTATCCGCCCCAGCCGAGCACGACGTACGCCCAGATGGCGCCCAGGCCGATGCCCATGCCGAGGAACAGCCAGGCGAACACGGTGATGCGGTTCGTGATCTCGACCCAAAGCTTCGAGCCGTCGTTGACGATGATCGCGGCGACCGCGAACGCGAAGGGGATCGTCAGACCCGCGTAGCCGATGAACAGCGTCGGCGGGTGGAGGATCATTGCCCAGTGCTGAAGAAGCGGGTTCATGCCGGTCTGGACAAGCAGCTCACCGTTGGGTCCGAGCCAGTCGGCCGGCGACGCCTTGAAGGGGTTGTTCGGCTGGGAGAACAGCATCGCCGCGCCGAAGAGCGCGAGGATGACGTTGGTGATCATGAGGCCCATGTTCGACAAGGCGTCGGTGATCGAGATCCGTCGCCAGGCGATCCACGAAGCGAATGCGGCGAGCAGCCAGCTCCAGAAGAGAAGCGAGCCCTCGCGGCCCGCCCACAAGCCGGAGAGCTTGTAGAGCCACGCGAGGTTCGAGACGTCGGTGGAGTGGTTCTCGGCGACGTATTGGAGCGAGAAGCCATTCGTGAACATCGCATACACGATGATGACCACGCCCACCGTGTAGCCCGCGAGGGCAGCGAAGGTGGCGAGATAGCCCCAGTTCGTGAACGTCTCGCCCTGCTCCTCGCCCATGCTGCGACCGAGCAGCAGCGCTGCGACGGACACGATGGAAGCGAGAAACGCGAGCGCCAGAGCGGCGATTCCGAGCGACGCCATTCGGCCTCCTTGTTAGCAGCGTAACCAAAGAGGCGCCCTGCCCCGGGGGGCGGAGCGCCTCTGAAAGACTACCCTATTACTTCTGGCTTTGCTCCAGAG
>JACRBU010000162.1 GCA_016213085.1 Coriobacteriales bacterium | reverse complement strand
GGAGCGGACGATTGCGCGTTCGTCCTTCTCGATGCATCATCACCCCGTTCAGGTGCCCTGCGCGCAAGCGTCGGGAGAATAGGGAAGCCGGTGAGATTCCGGCACGGGCCCGCCACTGTGATCGGCGAGTCGCCCCGCACGGCCACTGGGAGACCGGGAAGGCGCGGAAGCGACGATGGAGCCGACAGTCAGGAGACCTGCCTGGACGAAAGAGCCTTCGAGGACAGAGGTGGAACTCTACTCGGACCGTCGGCGCACCCGCCGCGGTCCTTTGCTTTTCCTCGGAGGAGACCGCTGGCACCGACCGAGGAGAGTGCAGATGAAGACGCAGATCGAAGCAGCCCGGGAGGGCATCGTCACTCCGCAGATGGCTGAGGTTGCTGCGGCGGAGGAGGTCTCGCCGGAGCGGGTCCGCGGACTCGTCGCCGAAGGCCGCATCGTCATCCCCTGGAACCACAACCGCGGGCCGAAGGTCGTCGGCATCGGCGAGGGCCTGCGCACGAAGGTCAATGCCTCGATCGGCACTTCCTCCGACATCGTCGACTACGACGCCGAGATCGCGAAAGCGAAGGCGGCCGAGGAGTCCGGGGCTGACACGCTGATGGAGCTTTCCGTCGGCGGCGACCTCGACCGAGTGCGACGCGAAGTCATCGCGGCGGTCGACCTCCCCGTCGGCAACGTGCCGCTCTACCAGGCGTTCTGCGAGGCCTCACGGAAGTACGGGGACCCGAACAAGCTCGACGAGGAGCTGCTCTTCGACCTGATCGAGCGGCAGTGCGCTGACGGGATGGCGTTCATGGCCGTGCATTGCGGCATCAATCTCTATACTGTCGAGCGGCTCAGGAAGCAGGGCTATCGCTACGGCGGCCTCGTGTCGAAGGGCGGCGTGAGCATGGTCGCCTGGATGCTCGCGAATGGGCGCGAGAACCCCCTCTACGAGCACTTCGATCGCGTCGTTGAGATCCTCAAGCGCTACGACACGGTGCTCTCGCTCGGCAACGGCCTGCGGGCCGGCGCGATCCATGACTCGTCGGACCGTGCGCAGATCCAGGAGCTCGTCATCAACTGCGAACTCGCCGAGATCGGGCGCGACATGGGATGCCAGATGCTCGTCGAAGGCCCCGGTCACGTGCCGCTCGACGAGGTAGAGGGCAACATCCAGCTGCAGAAACGCATGAGCGGCGGCGCGCCCTACTACATGCTCGGGCCGATCTCGACGGACGTGGCGCCCGGGTTCGACCACATCACCGCGGCTATCGGCGCGGCCCAGTCCTCGCGCTACGGCGCCGATCTCATCTGCTACATCACGCCCGCCGAGCACCTCGCGCTCCCCAACGAGGACGACGTACGGATGGGCGTGAAGGCGGCCAAGATCGCCGCGCACATCGGAGACATGAACAAGTACCCCGAGCGTGGCCGCGAGCGCGACAAGCAGATGAGCAAGGCGCGCCGAGACCTCGACTGGGAGCGTCAGTTCGAGCTCGCACTCTATCCCGGGGACGCCCGCGCCATCCGCGCCAGCCGAACGCCCGAGGACGAAGCGACCTGCACGATGTGCGGCGACTTCTGCGCTTCACGCGGCGCGGGCAAGTTGTTCGCAGGCGACCTGCGCGGCGACAAGATATAGGCGATCTGGCGCCAGCGCCAAGCCGGTTGAGCTGCCGCGCAGCGGTCTGCTCGAACCGGCTTGCAGAAAGCGGCCCCTAGGTCCGCTTTCTGCTACGCTTGTGCGGACGTCCGGCGGTGCTTCGGCGGGCGTCGGAACGTGGCGATGACGGGGACACGGCAGCGCGTCGCGCACCGCTCAGCGAGCGGGGACAGTGCGAGCCCGCAGGCAGCGAACGCGCAGGTCATCCCCCCTGAGTCCCGGAGGCGAAGCTCGGCGGTCCCTCGGCGAACGAGCGGGTGCGAGCGAGTAGCCTTCGGCGGGAGCTCCCGATAGCGAGCGAACACGAGCGGCGTGCGCACGCGCACGCAAGCAGGGTGGTACCGCGGAGTGCTCACGCGCTTCGTCCTTGCGGTTGCAGGGACGGAGCGCGTTTTCGTTTCAGCGGCGGTCGCGACGGACCGCCGGCGAGAGGAGAGGTTGGCGTGGCCAACGACTACAAGAAGACGATGAACCTGCCGCAGACGGAGTTCCCGATGCGGGCGTCGCTTGCGACGCGCGAGCCCGAGTGGCTGCAGCGGTGGGCAGATATCGACGTCTACCAGCGCTCGCTCGAGCTGCGCAAAGGCGGTTCCACCTTCATCCTTCACGATGGCCCGCCCTACGCGAACGGCCACATCCACATGGGCACGGCGTACAACAAGGTGATCAAGGACCTCATCGTCAAGTACAAGACGATGCGCGGTTTCTACTCGCCGTACGTCCCGGGTTGGGACTGCCACGGCCAGCCGATCGAGCACCAGGTCGAGAAGAAGCTCGGCCCCGAGAAGATGAAGTCGATCAGCCAGGCCAAGCTGCGCGAGCTCTGTCGCAACTGGGCGCTCGAGTTCATCGACGTGCAGCGCGAGGAGTTCAAGCGTCTTGGCGTGCGCGGCGACTGGGACAACCCATACCTGACGCTCAACCCCTTCTACGAGGGGGGTAATGTCAAAGTCTTCAAGAAGATGTATCTGGACGGCGCCATCTATAAGGGTCGCAAGCCGATCCACTGGTGCATCCGTTGCCACACCGCGCTGGCCGAAGCCGAGATCGAATACGCCGACGAGACCTCCGACAGCGTCTATGTCGCCTTCCGCATGACCTCCGAGACGCCCTGGGACGCCGAAGGCCCCGTCTCCATCCTCATCTGGACCACCACGCCATGGACACTCCCAGGCAACGTCGCCGTCACGCTCGCCGATGACGCCGACTACGTCGGCGTCAAGCTCGCGGACGGCCGCGTGCTCGTCATGGCCGAGGAGCTCGTTGTGAGCGTCGCCGAGGCGGCCGGGTGGGCCGAGGGCAGCTACCAGGTCGTCGGCCCGCGTACGAAAGGCAGCGATCTGTCCGGCGCGAAGTACGCGCAGCCGATCCACGAGGGCGTCAACGGCGTCGTCGTCACCGGCGCGCACGTCGAGCTCTCGACGGGTACCGGCGCGGTCCACACCGCGCCCGGCCACGGCGAGGAGGACTACCTCGTCGGCATGAAGTACGACCTGCCGATGCCGATGCCGGTCACCGACGACGGAACGTTCGACGCAGGCGGCGGTCCCTTCGCGGGCATGCGCGTCTGGGACGCGAACCCCAAGATCGTCGAGTGGCTTGACGAGCGCGGGACGCTCATCGCGCACCAGAAGTACACGCACAGCTACCCGCACTGCTGGCGCTGCAAGCAGCCCGTCATCTTCCGCGCGACCGAGCAGTGGTTCGTCTCGATGGACAGGACTCACCTGCGCGAGCACGCGCTCGCCGCGGCGAACAAGGTCGAGTGGATCCCGGGCTGGTCGATCAATCGCATCTCCGCGATGGTCGCCGACCGTCCGGACTGGTGCATCAGCCGCCAGCGCGCCTGGGGCGTGCCGATTCCTGTGTTCTCCTGCGCGAAGTGCGGCGAGACCGTCGCGACCGCCGAGACCTTCGACGCCGTCATCGAGCTCTTCGAGACCGAAGGTGCCGACGCGTGGTTCACGAAGTCGCCCGCCGAGTACCTCCCGCCGGGCACCAAGTGCGAACGCTGCGAGAGCGAAGAACTCAAGCCGGAGACCGACATCGTCGACGTGTGGTGGGAGAGCGGCGTTTCGCACACGAGCGTGCTGAAGGTTCGTCCCGAGCTGCGCTATCCCGCCGAACTCTACCTCGTGGGTTCGGACCAGCACCGCGGCTGGTTCCAGTCCTCGTTGCTCACGAGCGTCGGAGGCTACGATTCCGCGCCCTTCGAGCGAGTACTCACGCACGGCTTCATCGTCGATGGCG
>JACRBU010000163.1 GCA_016213085.1 Coriobacteriales bacterium | reverse complement strand
GTCAGGACGATCACGCCCGCCATAAGCGACTGCCCGTCAAGAGGCACGTCGGGGAACTTCACGGTCAGCGCGTCGGTCACGAAGGCCTGTTGAAGGATCGGGACGAAGAACGTCAAGCCGATCAGCCCGAAGACGACCGAGGGAATCCCCGCCAGCAGCCGCACCAGCGCCTGAAAGGGCCCGACGAGACGCTGCGGCGCCAACTCCGCCAGGAACACGGCGCAGCCGAGTCCTAGGACGAGCGTAGTGGCCAGCGCGCCACCGGTCGTCAGGAGCGTGCCGATGATGACCGGGCGGGCGCCGAAGCCCCAGAACGTCGGCTCGACCCACGCCCGCTCCAGAGCGCGGTCCCAGTCTGTGCCGGTCAGGAACGAGAGTCCTTCGTGCGCGAAGACCGGGATGGCGGAACGCACCACGAAGAAGACGATGAGAAGGACGACTCCTCCGGAGAAGACGGTCGCAGCAGCGAGAAGCAGCCGTATGGGCCGATCGCGATCGAGGGAGGCAGCATCCTCGACGATCGACTGCGGCCTTCGGACCGCGACTGTGGTTGCTGCTGTTTGCGACAAGGGAACCTCTCTCAGATAACAGCCGGGGTGCCGCCCCCTTTCGAGAGCGGCACCCGAGCTGAAGTGCGCTTTGACTAGTGGTACGGCAGGTAGTACTTCTTGACGACGTCCTGACCTGAAGTGCCGCGCGCGTAGTTGATGAACGAGGCGCGAAGGCCGGTAGCCGAGCCCTTGGTGATGAACCACAGGTAGCGGACGTACTTGTACTTGCCGCTGAGGGCGTTCGTTCGAGTCGGTGCCACGCCGCCGACGGAGACTCCGCGAACCGTGGTGTTCACGAAGGCCATGGACAGGTAGCCGATCGCGTTCTTGTTGCCCGCGACAGCCGAGCGAACGAGACCGTTGGAGGAGTACGCCTTGACCGTCGACGACATGGTCGCGCCCACCATGAACTTCTCCTTGAAGAAGTCATAGGTGCCAGAAGCCGCCGTGCGCCCGACGACGACGATGCGAGCGTCCTTGCCACCGACCTGCTTCCAGTTGGTGATCTTGCCCGAGTAGATCTTCTTGATCTGATCGGCGCTCAGGTTCTTGACCGGGTTGTTCGGGTTGACGACGACCGTGAGCGCATCGCGTGCGATCGCATAGCCGACGGCGCCCTTCGACTTCTCGGTCGACTTCAGCGCACGAGAAGACATGCCGATATTGACTCGACCCGCGAGCACATCGCTGATTCCAACGCCGGAGCCACCGCCGGCGATCGCCATGCTCACGGACGGGTTCTTCTTCACGAAGCCGGCCTTGAGGGCTTCGGCCACCGGCTGAACGGTCGTCGAACCGCTCAGCTTGAGCGAACCGCTCAACGCAAACGCGTTCATTGGCCCGCCGAACACGAGGGACATGGCCAGCGCGAGGACCGCTACCGTGCTGAAGCCGCGCCGCTTGATGAACGAAAGCATCTTCTTGTCCTCCTTCAGGGTTTCGGCTCGAACTACTTCAGTGCGTTCTGAGCCGCGGTGAACGTGCCGTCAGACAGCGTGTTCGTGCCGCCGACGGCCACGATGCGAGCGATGGTGTTCTTGCGAGCGGTCAGGAAGCCCCTGGTCGTCGTCGACAGCGTGTTCGGCTGGGTGAACAGCATCACCTGGCGCGAGCGGGCAAGGATGGGGCCCGCGGCCAGGCCGTTGGCGAAGTGATCGCCGCGAACAAGACCGACGGTGCGCGCGTTCAGACCAAGCTCGTCGATGCCGTACCCGGCAACCGCGGCGGCCGCGGTATAGGGGCTGCCTCCAGACAGACGGGTGACCCCCGGAAGCTGACGGGCCACGGTCGAACTGATGGTCGTCGTGTTGCCGACGATCACGGTCGTGTCCAGGCCGAGTTCCTCGATGACCTCAGCGGTCGCAGCCGGAACCGAGTTGCGGCGCACGAGCAGAACGGGCATCTGCCCGGCAGCAGCGACCGGAGCCGCAGCAACGGCACCCCAGCAGCTCTCGCCGCTCACGATCATGGCCTTGCCGCCCTCGACGCCGCCGGTGTTGACAAGCTCACGAGCGATATCGGCGGCTATCTCGTAGCGGTCGGCGCCGTCGATGCGTCGAACGATCGGGATGCCCATCTTGCGCAGGGCGCGTCCCACAGAAAGCGGGATGGAGCCGTAGTTGCCCACGATGACGGCTTCGGTCGGAGCGAGACGAAGGATCTCGGTCTTGGTCACGGCCGGGATCCCCAGCTTGTTCACGTAGAGCAGCGGGCCGTCCTTGGCGTAGGCATAGGACGAAGCGGCAGCGCCCTCGGCCCAATTCTCGCCGGAAGCGATGACGATCGTGCCGCCCTTGCCGTCCTCGAACGCGCTCTTCGAGAGCTCTGCGGCGGCGGTGTAGCGGTTACTGCCCTCGATACGAGTCGAGGGGCGAAGCGTCATGGTCTGGTCGATGCCCGCAAGAGGGGTGCCGGTCGTGGTGACCGAAAGCTCGCCAGCGCTCTCATGGTCTGCGGCGTCCTGGTGGAAGACCGGGGCAAAGACGTCGTCGTAGTCGATGAACTTGAGCTTGAACGGGCCGGAGTTGAGCAGATGGACACGATACGAGCCATCGGCCTTGGTATTGGCGGACAGAGTCGGCTGCCATTCGGTGACACCCTCGGCGGTGACGAGCTGCCACACCTGGACGCCGAAGCCGCTCTCACTCGCGGGCGCGCCCGACGTGTGAACGTTGCCCTGAACGATCAGCTCAGGATGAGCGGTCAGCGTCGTGTCGATGTTCGGAACGACAGTGTTCGCGGCGACGTCTACGGGTGTCGCCGACTGCACGCTTGTCGCGCCCGCGAAGTACGCGTCCTTGTACACGTTGTTGCTGTCGAAGAAGCCGACGCGGTACGTACCCGGCTCGACGTCGATGGCATAGGTGCCGTCGCTCGCAACCTCCGAGCTCTCGACGACCGACCAGATGAAGACTCCCGGCGACTCTTCCACGTAGGCGAAGGCGTTGGCAACGACAACCGCGTCAGCAGCGTAGTCTCCCGGCAGATTCACGTGCCCGGTGATCTTCTGCACCGGTTCCTCGGCGGCCCCTGCCGCAGTCGGCAGCGCGGGACCGACAGCCAGGACGGCGCACAACACCGCCAAGGCAAGTAGATGCCATCCCTTCCAGACTCTCATCAACAACACCCTCCTGTCGCATTCGTCCGATGCCAGTCGACACCGGCTCAAGTTGATGCTACAGGGGGGTTTTCGATATTAGGTTGCATAGAACTTAGATATATGTATCAACTTCGCATACACCTGCGTTGCAGGTTTGCAAAGCGCGCAGCTACTCGCCGAGATCGCCATCGACGCTCGGGTCGTCGACGTTAGGATCGTCCACGTTGATGTCGGCGATGACGGCCTCGGACTCCGCCTCTTCTGGCGTCGCGTCCGACTTGCTGCCGGTGTTCTTCGGCTCCTTGGCCTTCGTCTTCGTCGTCGTGGCACTGGCGGTAGGCTTCGCGGCGGGAGAAGCCACTGCCGTCGTCTCCGCAGTGGCGGAGGACTCCGTGGCGAGGGTCGGCGAAGCGGTTGCGACCTGCCCAGGCAGCCAGGCAACACTACCGTCCGGACGCCTCAGCAGCGAACCGACCACGGTTCCGGCATCGCCGCTATCTGCGATAGGGAGGGCATCGAGCGTCGTCGAGTCGCTCTCAGCGGCGGCTGCGGTGCCGGGCAGGTTCCCCGCGGAGGCGGAGAAGCCGAGAATGGCCGCGACCACGGCGGCCGCGCCAAGCAGCAGCGCAGTGTCGGTGATGCCGACGGGTGCTGCCGATGAACGCCGAACGCCCTCACTGCGGGCGGCAGACGCAACCGGAACGCCCGTCAGCGTCTCGAGCACGTAGTGGACGTCGGCAAGTTCTCGATCGTGACTCCGCTTCCTCACGGCCGCGGCGACATAACCGGCCATCCACACAAGCAGCCCGAGCGCGAGCGCGGACACGCCCGTGCGAACGTCTCGCGACCACGCGTCTCCCGCTGTCCCCCCGATCGCCTGACCCAGCGCAAGCAGAGCGCCGAGCAGGCCGATGACCGGTCCGACGCGCGACAGCAGGTGCGATCGATCCTCCGCTCGAGATGCCGCTGACTCTGTCTCCTCGTACACTGCGGCGAGATGCGTCCGGCTGGCGTTCGGGAGGCGGCCCACTGAGCGAGCGAACGACTTCCAGAGAGCCGTGTCCGATACCTCGGCGATGCGCTCGCTGGCCCTCTCGAGTCCATCCTCGGTGAGCATTCGGCGCGCCTCCTGGGCGGCCGCCTCGACTCCAGCTCGCCCTCGCCGCCTCGACACCGCGACCATCTCCCAGCACACCGAACCGGCGTCTACCAGGGCGGCGACGATGAGAAGCACCTCGAGCCCCAGGACCGGAAAGAGCAGACCGCCGGAAAGGGACTCGACGATGCTGCCGGGGATGCCGAGGCTACCGTTGGACATGGGATACGTCCTCCATCGCTATGCGAAGAACCTGTGCAGGATGTGATGCAGTACCGAAGGTGATGCCGCCCGAGCGCCTCTGGCGGTCCATCGCGCGAGGTAGTTGCGAGTCGGACGCACCGCCAAGCCGAGAGCCCACAGGGCTCCCAGAACACCGGCGCCACGGCCTCCCCCCTTCGAAGGGGGACCGTCCGCGCGCGACTTCGTCGTCCGCCCGCCAGCAGAGGGCGGCGCTACGGGGGCCGACGTGACAGTCGACTCAAGAGCCGCCACAGTCTCGGTCGCCGCTTCACTCGACTGGGTCGCCGACGTGTCGCTGTCCGACTCATCGTCCGAATCCGAAGCCGCAGGCGAGCTGGAATCGTCGTCGATCGGCTCGGTGAAACCCTCGTCCGGCACGTCCTCGGGCAGCCAACCGTCGTCGTCCGGGTCGCCACTCGACGCCTCGTACATGAGAGTCACGTTGCGGAGCTCTGGCGTAGAGAGGGGATCTTGCGCCGTGAGCTCTACGCGCCACCGCAAGATCTTGCCGAGAGGCAGCTCCGAGCCTTCGTCGGCGAGATCGATCCACTCCCCGTCGTCCGCGGCCACCCAGACGCGCCTGTCGGCCTGGGACACCTCGCACGTGATTGACGTGATCACAGATGAGCTGGTCGGTTCGAAGGAGCCTGCTACGTCCGCGGCATCGACACGGGCGGCGTGGACGACCCTGTCGGAGGCCGCGTCCGCAATCACGAGCCCGCCATCGCTCGACTGAGAGATCCACGCGGGAGCGACAGCGACCGACGTGCTCTGAATCGCAGTCGCCGTCCCAGTAGCGTCTGGTGCTGTGATGACGATCCGCGACGATGAGGCGTCGCACATCGCGACCCGCCCGTCGCCGAGCCTCGTCGCAGCATCGAATGACCTCATGCCGGCGACATCGCCGGAGGAGAGCCGCCAGGAGATGGCGGCCTCGTCACTGCCGGACGGCACGATAGAGGCGACTTGGGCGCTCGTCTCGGCCGAACCCCTGTCGGCAACGAGGATCGAACCGTCATCCTCGGCTAGGACTGACGCGGGAGAGGACAGCAGGCTGGCCGGACTCCTCCACGCGACGCGGCCGTCCTTCATGCGAAGAACACCGGGGTCGGCTCCGGCCACAGCAACGAACGTGCTGCCATCGTCGGCCCTGCACGCGTCAGTCGGAACCTGATCGCCCGCATCCCAGGACCAGACCGTCGAGCCCTCGTCGTCGACCTCGAGCACCGTTCGCGTGCCGCGATCGACGATCAGGACGTGCCCGTCCTGCGTCGGGTGTGCGGAAACAGGATCGAACGTCGCGAGGCCTCGGTCCGCAGCGTCGTAGCGCCACACCTGCGCGCCATCGCGAACCCTGAACACGGCCGCGAGAGCGCGGGAGGCAACGAGAAGGTCGCCGTCCGGCATCCGGTCGACGCTCGAGGGTGCAAGACCAGCGAGCTCGAAGACCGGAGCGGACCGCCACGGCAGCGTGAACAGAGGCTGTGGGTCATTGCCGAAGTTCACGCTGCCGACAACCGGGTCTGAGGCCAGAACCGGCGACGCGCCCGCCGCGATCGTTGCGGCGACGCCCACCGCAACGAGCAAAGGCACGAGGAGCATTCGCCTCCACACCATGAAGCCTCCAAGAACGCGACGGAACATGCCGGGCAGCCGAGGACTCTCCTCGGCACCGACCACACGTTAGGGAACCGCCCGGAGGCAAAGGCTGAATATTTGTGTCATCGGTGAAGGAATTGCGTTAACGGCTATCTCACCGTGACGTACGTGGTCGCGACATTGCTCCCTGAATGTGATTCGTCCTCAGGTGCGTGGGCCGTGATGCGCCACTTCCCTGCCGAAGGGATCTTGTAGAAGGCCGCGTACTGGGTGTCCGGCTCGTCGAAGAAGAACATCTCCTCCGAGTACACCATCGGCGGGTTGACGTTGGTGGCCGGGACGGTCTTCTGAAGTCGCCACGTGCCGTTGACGAGCTTGTAGAAGCGGAGATTGACCGAGTTCAGGCGCGATGTGTGATGCGGGCGGAACTTCCCGCTCCATTTCAGCGTCTTGCCTCGGAGGACTTTGGCGCTTGCCTTTGGCGCGGTCACCTGAGAACGCGGCTTGACGGTGTGCTCCGCAGCGATGGAGGACTCGTCCCAGCCTTCGAGCGTCACTACGCGCAGATCCATGAGCGACGGGTACGTCATGCTGAACCTCGCGCGGCCGTCGCTGTCGGTGAGAACCGTCTCGATCGTCTCCCAGCCATACATGTAGATCTGGAGGCCGACCGCCTGGTCGGAAACGGGTGTCGTGGTCCCCGGTTCCGTCACTCGAGCGCTCACGTTCACCGGCTGGCCGAACGCTGGACGTGTGGTATCCACGGAGCTGGTCAGCTCGGTGGGACGGGGGTCCGTGATGGACCATCGCAGCGAGTACGCTCCAGTACCGGCATAGGCGTAGACGTCGACGTAGTAGTCACCGCTCTCAGGCGCGACGTAACTGACGGCCTGCGGGTAGCCCCCAGCGGGAGGCGCGGCTGCCCAGTAGCCCCAAATGGTCGTGGCTGTCGGCGCGAACACTCCCACGTGGTAGGAGCTCGCGTTGGCCCCCGTCAGCTGAAGATTCAGTTGCTGTCCGGCATCGAGGTGCACGCGGTAGACGTCGTCGAGCTCGAAGGGCTGGTCGAGAGTCCCGGTTACGGGCGATGAGGGAAGCGGCGTTCCGGGAATCTCGTCGTCAGGCCCGAGCGTGATCTTCTTCCACGTCAGGGTGTACGGTCCGAATCCCTCTTCGGCGCAGACCTCGATGTAGTAATCACCGGTCTTGGGCGCTTCATACTGGAAGCCTTGGGCCATGAAGGGAGCGAGCTCCGAGGGCGCGCCTGGGTACGACATCCAGTCCGCGATCTCCTCTGGATACCCACCGGACAGCGACCATGTATCCGCATCGTAGAGCGTCGCGGCGAAATACGCGGGCACGCCTGCCGCCGAGCCGGTGGCGCCAGTCAGACGAACGGCGATGCGCTCACCTTGGTCGAGATGCACGCGGTAGACGTCGGTGGGATCGAACTCCTCATCGAGGCCACCCTTGACGGGGGACGCCGGCAGCTCGATGCCCGGCAGCCGGTTGTCGGAGACCGCTGCCGTCTTCTTCGTAGCGGTGATCGTGTACGCGCCCTTGCCCCGAACCGACGACGCAACCAGGTAGAAATCCCCG
Organism: Coriobacteriales bacterium; assembly: GCA_016213085.1. Classification (GTDB taxonomy): domain Bacteria; phylum Actinomycetota; class Coriobacteriia; order Anaerosomatales; family JACRBU01; genus JACRBU01. The sequence continues at coordinate 3,973 of JACRBU010000163.1, read as the reverse complement.
GCCCGAGGTGCGACGTACGTCACCTTCGTCGATGCCGAGGAGCTCGGCATCTCGTACATACCGTCGCCGCTGTCAGGGAAGATGGGGCCGGAGGAGTACACGCTCGTCGTAAGCGGGTCGAAGAGGTAGAGCTCGGCGGCGGAACCACTTGCCGTCTTGATCGACGCGTCAAGCTGCTGGTTGCCATCGAGATGCACCTTGTAGACGTCGATCGCGTCGACGTTGGTATCGAGCGTGCCAGTCGTTGCGACGCCCGGAAGCGGGATGCCGGGTGCGTCGTCGTCGGTCGGCTCAGGCGGAGTGGACTCGGTGCCGCCAGGCAGCCCGAATGCAGCGGCCACGTTCAGCCGCCCGAAGCCACTTTGGATGTCCCTGCCCGATCGACCGAGATCCACCGCGCCGCTGGTGACGACATCGATCGCTTGCTGGGCTGAGTACTCAGGGTGTGCGCTGCGAACCAGCGCGACCGCAGCCGCAACCATCGGTGTCGACATCGACGTGCCGCTGCCGGCGATCATGCCGCCGCCCCGCCGGGTCGTGAGGATGTTCGTTCCCGGAGCCACGAGATCGACCTCCGGCCCCTTGGATGACCAGCTGACGACGGTGTCGTTCATCGTCGACGCGCCAACGGTAAGGACTCCCGGAAGCGCGCCAGGATAGTCGACGTCGGCGACGGCCGGCTCGTCCTCGTCGCTCATGAAGCCGCCGTTGCCCGCTGCGGCCACGACGGCGATGTCCTTGCTCTGCGCATACTCGACGGCATCGACCAGCTCTTGGGTCGGCGCCCACGTGCCGAGACTCAGGTTGATGACGCTCGCTCCGTGATCGGCGGCCCACATGATGCCCTGGGCCACGTCGAAATCGCTGCCCTCCCCGTCAGGGCCGAGCACTCTCACCGGCAGGATCGTGCACTTCGGCGCGACGCCGGCGCCGTCCTGTCCGTTCGCGAGCGCCGCGGCGATCCCGGCGACCATCGTCCCGTGGCCTTCCCCGTCGTTCGCCGAGGGGTCGTGGTTGACGAAGTCGAAGTCGTTTGCCGTATCGAGGTTCGCGGCGAGGTCCGGGTGGGTGAGGTCAACGCCCGTGTCGACGACAGCGATCGTGACCTCTTTCGATCCCTGTTCGACCGGCCAAACGCCATCCATCCCGATTCGGCGAAGGCCCCACTGAGACGGGATCTGGGGATCCGCCGGGGCGGTCATGAGCGCGGCACGGGTCTCGCCCAAGGCGCGCACCTTCACAGCTTGTCGGACGCCCTCGACGCCGTCGGACTGGCGGATCCTACTCGCAAGCGAAGCCTGAGACTGCGACGGCAGCTTCACGAGGAGCTTGTCGCGGTGCACCGCCGTCTTCTCTACATCGCCGCCGATCTTGTCGACGGTCGCCGCGACGCTGCTGAGGCGACCAGGCTCCACCCCGACGATCCAGAGTCCATCGATCTTGGAGGCGTTGGCCACTGGAGGCTGCACGAGCGGCTTCGGCCGATCGGATCGGAGCTGCGCCCGCATGCGAGCCCTCGTGCTCTCCAGCTGTTTCGCGCCCCTCGAAGCCAAGACCGCCAGCCGGTCTTTGCGGGCGAACGGAGCCACCGCCGGAGCACTTGCGGGCACGCTGAGCGCTATCCCGAGGCAGGCGGCTATCGCGATTCTGAGTGCCTTCATGCGTCTTCCCTTCTGGCAGGCGCACGAGGCGATTGTGGAGTCAGTCAGGACCAGGCTTGATGAGCCGTAGCCAGCCCCCTCTTCGCGCGCTCCCGCCATCGTCGGGACGACGAATCGGGACTTCAAGGGGGATTCGTAACAACGAAGTTGCTCTTGGTTACACCCGCGTTACTTCGGGGCGTTCAACGCCTGCCGACCGTGCCCAGGTGCCCGCTCGACGACCGAGTGAAGAACGAGAGGATCTCCTACTCCGAGAGCCTGATGGCAGCTCTGGCCCGCCGGATCTGCTCCTCATCTTCGGCGCTCAGCTTCTCATCGCCGAGCCGGATGAGGACGCGTTTCAGGTCACCGGTGAACTTGAACGGCACGGGGTAGTCCTCGCTGACCGGCGTACCGGTGTCCTCGCCGATATCGAGCGTCTCGTCGAGCGCGACGCGGAAGGGATACGTGCGGTCCACACGGCCTTCGGCCACCAGGTTGTCATCCACAGTGAGCGCGACCGTGCCGCCTTTGCCGATGCCGCCGCCGTCATAGGTGAAGTCCACCAGGATGACGTGTTCGCCGGGGGCCAGTTTCTCCTTGCCAGCGACGGTGAAACGCTGGACGCCCACGATGTTGTAGTGGAAAACCGGCCTTCCGTCGAGCAGATACAGGCCCCAACCGTTGAAGCGTCCGCCCTGCGTTGCGATCACGCCGTTTGCGCCGCTGGCGGGGATGTCCACATCGGCACCGATCTTGAATGATTTGTTCTTGAGGTCCGGCGCGGTGCCTTCTGGAATGCGCGTCTGGCCGGCGTAGTAGGTGAATACGCTGCGCCCACGCGTGAGGCTTGGCCGCATGCGGACGTCGAATCGCTCGACCGCACTGTTGTCAAGCGGGAGCACGTCGTACTTGGCAGCCTCGACCCAGAACAGGTCCTGTAACTCGCGGAGCTTCTTGGGCTCCTTGTCGGCAAGGTCCACGGCCTGGCTGAAGTCCTCGGAGATGTTGTAGAGCTCCCACTTGTAGTCATCCAAGTCCGGTTTCCCACCCACGACGACCCACGGCGCGACGGGCGGGGTGGTGGCGGCGACCCAGCCGTCGTCGTAGATGGCGCGGTTCCCGAGCGTCTCGAAATACTGGGTGCGATGCGTCGACGGCGCCTTGGCATCGCCAAACGAGTAGACCATGCTCACGCCCTCGATCGGCTTCTGCGACACGCCGTTGAGCATTGCGGGGAACTCCAGACCCACCGCCTCGAGAATAGTCGGGGCGATATCGATGACGTGGTGGAACTGGGTACGAATGCCACCCTGATCCGTGATCCGGGTGGGCCAGGAGATGACGAGGCCGTTGCGCGTGCCGCCGAAGTGAGAAGCGATCTGCTTCGCCCACTGGAACGGCGTGTCCATGGCGTGCGCCCAGCCTACGGGGTAATGGTTGTAGGTTGTGACGGAGCCCAGCTCATCCATGCGCGCGAGGACCTCGCCGAAATCCTCCGGGATGTTGTTCATGATGGACACTTCGTTGAGCAGGCCTTGCGGCGTGCCCTCGGCGCTCGCGCCGTTGTCGCCCTGGATGTAGATGACCAGCGTGTTGTCTAGCATGCCCGATTCCTCGATGGCATCGAGGACGCGGCCGATCTGGTAGTCGGCGTGCGACAGCGCCGCGGCATAGACCTCCATCATCCGGGCGTAGACCTTCTTGTGGTCGGCATCGAGCGAGTCCCACGCCCCGATGTCGTCGTGTCGCGGCGTCAGCTTCGTGTCGGCGGGTACGATGCCCATCTGCTTCTGCCGCGCGAGCGTCTCCTCCCGCACCTTGTCCCAGCCTTGGTCGAACTGGCCCTTGAACTTGGCGATCCACTCCTTGGGCGCGTGGTGTGGTGCGTGGGAGGTGCCGGGCGCGTAGTACTGCAGCCACGGTTTGTCCGGTGCTATCGCGTGCAACAGCCGAATGCGTGCGATGGCGTGGTCGGCCAGTTCCTTGTCGAGGTGGTAGTCCTCTGTGTCATGTGGCAGTTCGACAGGCTTGGTGCCCTCGAACAGAGCCGGCGCCCACTGGTTGGCGTCGGCGCCGACAAAGCCGTAGAAATACTCGAAGCCGAGCCCAGTGGGCCAAAGGTCGAACGGTCCGGCCTGGCTCGAATGCCAGTCGGGGACGTTGTGGTTCTTGCCATACCACGCCGTGTTGAAGCCGCTCTGCCTGAGCGCCTCGACGAACGTGCCTGTGCTCTTCGGCATCAGCGAGTTGTAGCCGGGATAGCCGGTGCCCAGCTCCATGACGACGCCGGTGGCGGCGGAGTGGTGGTTGCGCCCGGTGAGCAGCGCCGC
>JACRBU010000159.1 GCA_016213085.1 Coriobacteriales bacterium | reverse complement strand
GTTCGCACTGTGGTCGCGGAGATCGCGGCGGCCGCGACCGAGCCGATCACGCTCGTCATGAAGTCGACGGTACCCCCGGGAACCGGCGACCTGCTCAAGCGTCGCTACCTTGACGACTGCCCGGCGCGAATCGGTTACGTGAGCAACCCCGAGGTCCTCCGCGAGGGCCAGGCGATTCGCGACTGGCTCGAGCCCGACCGCATCGTGCTCGGCGGCGAACTCGCCGACACCGAGATCGTCTCCGTGCTCTACAAGGGACTCGAGACGCCGGTCGTCGTGACCGACGTCGCGAGCGCAGAGACCATCAAGTACGCGAGCAACGCGTTCCTCTCGACCAAGATCTCCTGCATCAACGAGATCGCGAACCTCTGCGACTGCGTAGACGCCGACGTCGATGCCGTCGCCGAGGGCATCGGACTCGACATGCGCATCGGCAGCTCGTTCCTGCACGCCGGCGTCGGCTATGGCGGCTCGTGCTTCCCCAAGGACACGCGCGCGCTCGACTTCATCGCCACGCTCGCCGGCTATAAGTTCGACCTGCTCAAGGCCGTCATCGACGTGAACAACGCGCAGCGCCTGCTGCCTGTGAAGTACCTTACGAGCCGCATCCCCGACCTCTTCGAGCGCAAGGTCGCTATCCTTGGCCTGTCGTTCAAGCCGCACACCGACGATGTGCGCGAGTCCCCCGCGATCGACATCGTGCCGCTCCTCGCCGAGGAGGGATGCCGCATCGACATATACGACCCGCTCGCTCACCCGCTCGACCTCGAGTGCGCCCGTCGCGTCGACACCGTGTGGGAAGCGCTTGAGGGTGCTTCGGCAGCCGTGCTGCTCACCGAGTGGCCCGAGCTCGTCGGTCTGGACTGGAAGCGCGCCGCGGAGCTCATGGCCGAACCCGCGATCCTCTTCGACGGCCGCAACGCCCTCGATGCGACCGACGTCCGCAACGCCGGCCTCACCTACGCGGCGATCGGCCGCGACGGCGACCATCGGAAGGCCCGCTAGCCGGTGAGGATCCTCTACCTGCACCAGTTCTTCGCGACCCGCGAATCCTCGCTCGGCCTCATCCGCTCCTACGAGTTCTCGCGCCGCATGATCGCCGAAGGCCACGAGGTCATCATGGTCACGAGCGCCTCGCGACTTCCCGCCGAGTTCAACGAGCGCTCCATCACGCACGGCGAGATCGACGGCATCGACGTGCGCTCGGTCCGCGTCGCGTACTCGAACTATATGGGCACATGGCGACGCATGCTCTCGTTCGCGCACTTCATGATCGGCGCCACCTGGCTCGCCATCCGCGCGCCCAAGCCCGACGTCGTCTTCGCGACCTCCACGCCGCTCACCATCGGCATTCCCGGCTGGATCGCTGCCGCCTGGCATCGCGTGCCGTTCGTGTTCGAGGTGCGCGATCTGTGGCCCGAGGCCGCGATTCAGATGGGCGCGATCTCGCGCGGCGGCTTCATCGGCCGCGTCGCGAAGGGCCTCGAGCGATTCCTCTACCACCGAGCGACCGACGTCATCGCGCTTTCCCCCGGCATGGCCGCCGGAGTCATCGCCGAAGGCAAGGACCCCGACCGCGTCCACATGGTGCCGAACTCCTGCGACCTCGACCTGTTCTCGCCGGGCCCGAAGGACCCACAGTTCGTCGAGAAGTATGGCCTCGCGGGCAAGTTCGTCGTCGGCTACGCCGGTGCGATCGGGCCGTCCAACGCTGTCGAGCAGCAGGTGGTTCCCGCCGCTGCCGAGCTCAAGCGGCGCGGACGCGACGACATCGTCTTCTTCATCATCGGTGACGGAAAGAGCGTCCCGACCTTCAAGGAGCAGATCGCCGAGCAGGAGCTCGACAACGTCGTCCTCGCCGGCGAGATGCCGAAGAAGGAGATCCCGCGGGTCACCCGCACGTCCGACGTCGTCATGGCGCTCTTCGCCGACAAGCCGATCCTCGCCACCAACTCGCCGAACAAGTTCTTCGACGGGCTCGCGAGCGGGAGGCCCGTACTCGTGAATTCACCGGGCTGGACGCGAGAACTCGTCGAGGAACACGAGGTCGGCGCGTACGTGCCCCAAGGCGATGGCGTCGCCACCGCCGAAGCGCTCATCCGCATCGCCGATGACGACGCGCTGCGTGAGCGGATGGGCGAGAACGCGCTCGCACTCGCAAAGGCGCAGTTCGGTCGCGACGAGCTCGCGCACAAGGTGATCGCGGTGCTCGAGCGAGCAGCCGAGCAGCACGGGCATCCGAAGGTGATGCGCTAGCCGCGCGAGCCGCTCCGCCGAAGATCCTGCTCAGCCGACCTGCTCCGCGCTGCCCTGGTTGCAGTACTTCCAGTTCGCCAGGTCGTTTTCGGTGTAGACCTTGCAGCTCGGGCACACGCAGTTCTGGTCGAAGTCGAGGTCATTGCAGGTCGCCGTGCCGCTCGAACAGTACATGCCGGGCAGGTCCTCGCCCGAGGGCAGCATCCCCGACTGCGCCGACATCATCGCGGAGCCCTCACCCATCATGCCTTGCATCTGCTCCATCATGGGCGCCAACGCCTGCATCTTGTCCGCGGCACAGGCGCTTTCATCCTGAACCGGGCAGTTCCCGCATTGGCACTTCATGATGTTGTCGGCTGTGAACGCGACGGTTCTGGTCTGCATCTCCATGTGACTTCGCTCCTCACCGGTCGAGCCGCTACCCCAGGACGTGGGGCTCCGGGCACAATGCGGTTCATCTACCCGTTCTGATGAATGTGTCAGCGTTCGCCCACGCCCCTGACGTGGCACTCGACGCAGAACTCCTCGCCGCGCGTGTGACAGTCGAAGCACTCCCTGACACCGCGCTGCGTAACAACGCCGACGTGACCCGTCTCGACCCAGCTCTCGTCAAGCGCGAAATGCCTTCGGCGTTCAAGGTACGCTCGGAGAAGCTTCTGCCGCTGCACGAGTTGCGAGTTCTTCTCGGTGAGCTGCTGGTTCAAGGAGGAGAGCCGGGCGTCCCTCTGCGACATCTCATTCGTGACGGCTCGGAATCTCAAGCCACCCACGACGAGGATCAGCACGAGCCCGACGATGACGAGCCCGGGGATGCTGATTCGCTCACGCCGGTCATCCTGGTGCTCGGTCAAGATCGGCCTCCATCGAACGCGTTCTCCCAGGACCTCACGACGCCTTGACGGCAACCGCGCAGCAGTCGACGCCGTCGGGGTCCTCGATCTCCTCGATGCTCACGTCGCAGAATCCAGCATCCAACAGCAGGGCGCGCACGTCATCGGGCTCGTACTTCGCGAAGCCGTGCTCGGTGACGGGCAGGCGCTCGAGCGTCTCGCGTGGAGCGAAGCCGATTACGAGACGTCCGCCCGGAGCGATGACTCGAAACAGCTCCGAGGCCCCCGCCACGGGATCGCTCCAGAAGTAGATCGTGTTGACGGTGCACACCTTGTCGATCGAAGCGTCGGGGCACGGCAACTTCTCGACCGGCGCGCACACGAGTTCGAGCGCACCCGAGCCGACCGCCGATGAGAACCGCCGCGCGGCCATGTCGACCATGTCCCGAGAGAAGTCGACGCCGGTCACCTTGCCGCCGGGCACCAGCAGCAGCACGCGAGACATCAGGTCCCCGCCCCCGAATCCGACCTCCAGCACGCGCTCGCCACCTTCCAGCTCGAGGGCGCGCAGGACCGCGATGTTGATCGCGGCATTGCGGCGGTTGAGCATCGGGGCGAGCACGAGTCTGCCGAACAGGCCAGACGGGCGCCTGAGCTGAGCCGCCAAGTACTTGCGAGGGACCAAACCGATAGGCCAGGGCACCTGCTTCTCCTCCATCCAAGCTACCGCGCGAACTTGCTCCTCAAGACCTTGCTCGGACCAGTGTAGAACGCCGTGCTCGGCACGTTCTCCACGTGGATCGCCCGCGACGGGCATCGGTTGTAGCACCTCCAGCACCCGAAGCACGTGCTCATGTCGAACGCGGGGTAGCCGTCGAGAACGATGGCCCCATAGGGGCAGTTCCTCGCGCAGGTTCCGCACCCGGTGCACGCGGACGTGTCGACGACCTTCTCCCCCATGTCGTCCCTCGCGGTCGTCCTCGGGCGGCTCCGAAGCACGCTGCCGAGCAACGCGCCAGGGAGCTTTCGCTTCTCGACCCGCCTGCCTTCGCTCACGTCTTCGGCCAGGCTTGTAAGCCGAGCAGTGAACGCATCGAATGCGTCCATCCGCCGTTGCGACGGAGCGTTCGCCGCGGCAAGCCCTCGCGCGATCATGCGCGGGTAGGATTCGGGCATGCGAAGCGAGTGACCGTCGAGCACGTCGAAGCCTCGAGCTTCGGCGATGTCGGAGAGTGAGAGCAGCGTCGCGCCGCTTATCGCACCGAAGGTGTTGAACACGAATGCGGGCGTGCCCTCTTGCCGAGGAAGCGACTCCACGAACCGCTCGAAGATGCGGGGGACTCCGAAGAAGTCGGTCGATGCCGCGAGTCCCACGAAGTCCAGGCCTTCGACGTCCGCGGCCGGGGAGGATGTCACATCGACCACATCGAACCGCCCCGGCAGACGCCGCGCGATGCGATCGCACGCGAGCAGGGTGTTTCCCGAACCCGAGTAGCAGAAGATCGCACCGCGCGCCCTCAGAATGACCCCAGGATGCGCGAGACTGCCGTGGTGTCGCCCGCGTTGACGGCCGCAGCCAACTCAAGACCGACAGGGTCGCCGATCTCGATGAGAAGTCCGAGGAGTGCGAGCGACTTCGGCGACTGCCAACTCTCCCGGAATGCCAGGCGGAGAATTCGGCTGCACCGCTCCGAGCTCTTCAGACTGCCGAAGCGGATGCCGTCGGCGATCGCGTCGAAGTACACATCGGGCGGCTGGTACTCGCGGGTCGCCAAGACAGAGACCAGCGCCGCTTCCGCCGCAACCGTCTCGACGAGCGACTGCATGGCGTAGGTCCGCAGGTTGGCGCTGTCCGAATCGAGGCACGCGAGCAGGGGCTGGACGGCATCGGGACTCTGGCGCCCGCCCAGAGCTCGGGCCGCGGCCTTCCGAACCTCGAGGTCCTCATCCTGCAACGCCGCGATGAGGGCCTTCGTCGCCTGCGGACCTCGATCTGCGCTCAGAGCACGGACGGCCTCGAGCCTCGCTGTCGCGTCGAGAACCGCATCAACGCTCTGCTCTCCTGCATCGGCGACATGGTCCGTCCAAGACCGGCCGTCCCAGTAGCGATGCTGGTGGCGGCCCATCGGATCCGGATACCAGTCCGGTCTCACGGTTCCTTGCGCGTCGTCCGACATGTCGTCCTCCCAAGGTCCCGCTTCCCTGATCGCCTACCCGCGAGCTCCACGACAAGTCACGCGCGCGCCGACGCCTCGAGCACGAGCAGCCCCGCCCTGACCTCATGCGTAGCGAAGCCCGCATCCGCCAGTGCCGACCCGACCTCGTCCCTCGTGTAGCAAGCGTCGATCACGGGTCCCATCCCGTCGACATCCTTGCCGAAGACGCGAAGCGCGAATGTCGAGCACCAACACACAGCGTACACCGGCAGCGCCACATCGCGGCGCTGGTCGATGACCACGAGCGACCCCCCGGGCCGAAGCACCCTGTGCGCCTCGCCGATGAAGCCCGCAAGGTCGTCGAGCATGTGTATCGCGCTCGTGGCAACCACGAGATCGAACGATGCATCGCCGAAGGGCATGTCGTAGGCGCTGCCCTCGACGATACGAACACGGTCTGAGACGCCGGCCGCCTCCGCCCTCTGCCTCGCGAGAGCGAGCATCTCAGGCCCCACGTCCAGTCCAGTGACAGTCGCCGAAGGATACGCGGCGGCCAGCCGCGGCGGCAGGAATCCGGGACCGGTGCCGACATCGAGCACTGCAGACGCCTCCGGCGCACGCCGTTTGATCTTGCTCACCATGAGGTCGTACGCCCGTGCCGCAGGCCGCATCAACTCGTCGTACGCCCGGCTGACCTCGACCGGAGCCATGTCGCGCATGCGGTTCACGCGCTCGCGACGACGCGAGAGTGACATTCGGTGCCCCCCGTCCCCCCGACCCTCCCCCCGGAGGGTCCCCTTGCGAACAGGCTAATAGGATACCGCGTGCGTCGCTGACTCACAGCGCTCTATCGGCGGCCCTGGTCGCTCGACAGATCATGGATTGGCTCGCGATATCGCTCACCCTACGGCAGCGTGGCCCCGCGGATCTCGAGCAGATCCCACACCTCGGCGAGCCTCGGACGCGCATTCTGGCCCTCGAGCGACGCCGGACGGACGAAGATGTGTCCGCGCGCCGCACCCGACACGATCGTCTCGACATGGGTCGGTTCACCCCGCGCCCCAGAGTACACGCGCGCCGTGTCGCTGTTGGCGAGCACCATCCCGGCGGCGGGGGCGGCTGAGTCGTCGTAGAACGTGATCGCGATGAAGTCGTCGGCCGCGTCCTCGACGGCGTCCGCCCTGAGCGACACGTATTCCGAGAAGCGCAGCTTGTCACGGCGAGATTGCCCGATCGGAAGCCAGAGGGGCACGCGGTAGTACCGGGTCTGGCGGCCTCCCCAGCCGGGGGGCACCGTCAGGGTGATGCCGCTCTCCAATGTGAGCGTGTCACCGGGTGCGAGCTCACGCTCGCTGCGCACGCCGTCCCAGGCAACGAAGACCCAGGCGGCCGCAGCTACCACGGCGATGATCGCTACAAGGCCGGCAAGCTGCACGACCCTACGTTTCACAGACACCTCACCGATGCGGCCGCCGATCATCTCGGGTCTTCGAGCTGTGGGTGTAGCGCTCGGGCCGCCTCGACCAGGCCTTCGTAGCGCTCAATCGCTTCCCGCGACAGCATACGCGTTCGCGGCGTCGACCCGCAGGGCTCATCAGCTCGGCAGGTCGGGTTCCCGAAGTCCCACGCGACAGACTCCGGCCTCATGTGGGCCAGCTACCTGCAAGCTTGCACGACAGCTACTCTGTGTTACTATGTACCAGTAGTCAGTAACGCTCAGTAGCTTGCAGTCTGGGAGGTGTTCCGTGGGCAGGCAGATGACGGAGATGCTCAAAGGAACGCTCGAGGGCATCGTGCTGGCGATCCTGGCCGGACAGTCCGCGTACGGCTACGAGATCACCGCGCGCCTCCGGGAGCAGGGCTTCTCAGACATCGCCGAAGGCACCGTGTATGCGCTCCTCATCCGAGTCGAGCAGAAGGGCCTCGTCGATGTAGAGAAGGTCCCGTCCGAGAAGGGGCCCCCGCGCAAGGTGTATTCGCTCAACGCTCAGGGCCGCGCGTGCCTGCAGGAATTCTGGGAGACGTGGAGCTTCCTCGCACAACGGCTCGAGCAGCTCCGTGAAGGAGGCAACTGAACATGGCCGCAGGTTGGATCGAGAAGGTCACGGGATCGCTCGAGCAGAAGAAGCGGTACCGCGAGTACAGGGCTCGCATCGACGCCCTGCCGGAGCCCTACCTCACTGTCGCGCAGGCACTGCATCGGTACTTCATGTACACCGGGGGCACCCCGGTCGATGATTCCGCCCTGACGATGATGGGCGACTTCGTCGACCTCTGGGAACGCGCCGCCGCCGACGGCACGCCGGTGCGCGCGATCGTCGGAGAGGACCCGGTCGACTTCGCCGACACATTCGCCCAGGCCTACGTCGGCAAGCGGTGGGTCGACAAGGAGCGTGCCCGCTTGACCAAGGCGGTAGAGGACGCGGAGCGGGGGGAGCAGAAGTGACCGCGGATGCAGCGATCCACGTGCGGGGCGTGGAGAAGTCCTACAAGCAGGTGCACGCTTTGCGTGGAGTGGACTTCGACGTGGAGCGAGGCAGCATCTTCGCCCTACTCGGCTCCAACGGTGCCGGCAAGACGACGGTCATCAACATCTTGACCACGCTGCTCAGGGCCGACTCAGGGACGGCCAGCGTCAACGGCTTCGATGTCGCCATGCAGGGTGCGAACGTGCGGGAGTCCATTAGTCTCACAGGGCAGTTCGCGGCGGTCGACGAAGTCCTCAGCGGCCAAGAGAACCTCGTGCTGGTCGCCCGGTTGCGGCACCTCGCGGACCCGGGCAAGATCGCGGATGACCTGCTCCGGCGCTTCGCTCTGAGCGACGCCGCCACGCGGAAGGTGTCGACGTACTCGGGCGGCATGCGCCGTCGCCTCGACATCGCGATGAGCCTCATCGGGAATCCGCCGGTCATCTTCCTCGACGAGCCCACTACCGGGCTCGATCCCCAAGCGCGCCTCGAGGTGTGGCAGGCGGTCAAGGAGCTCGCCAAGCAAGGCACGACGGTGCTGCTGACGACGCAGTATCTGGACGAGGCCGAACAACTCGCCGACCAGATCGCGATCCTGCACGAGGGTCGGATCATCGTGAACGGCACCCTCGCCGAGCTCAAGCAGCTGCTCCCACCGGTCAAGGTCGAGTACGTCGAGAAGCAGCCGACGCTTGAGGAGGTCTTCCTCGCCCTCGTGGGCGACGCCAGCGAGACAGGCGAGCCGGAAGCGAGCGCATCCTCGGCAGTGACGAGTGAGGGACGACGATGACCACGCACTTCTTGAGCGACACCGCGATTCTCACGGGGCGGTCCCTGCGGCACATCACGCGGAGCCTCGACACCATCATCCCGACCGCGATCATGCCGATCGCCTTCATGCTGCTGTTCGTCTTCGTGTTCGGCGGCGCGATCGAGACGGGGACCGACTCGTACGTGAACTACCTGCTGCCCGGCATCCTGCTCATCACGGTCGCCTCCGGGGTCTCCTACACCGCGTTCCGGCTCTTCCTCGACACGCAAAGCGGCATCTTCGAGCGATTCCACTCCATGCCCATCGCGCGCTCGTCAGTGCTGTGGGGACACGTGCTGACCTCGCTGGTCGCCAACATGATGTCGCTCGTGGTGGTCGTACTCGCCGCCGTCGTCATGGGCTTTCGCTCCGGAGCGGGTGTGCTGGCGTGGCTTGCGATCGCCGGCATCATGATGCTGTTCACCCTGGCCTTGACGTGGCTCGCGGTGATCCCAGGGCTGACCGCAAAGACCGTGGACGGCGCCAGCGCCTGGTCCTACCCGCTCATCTTCCTGCCCTTCATCAGCTCGGCATTCGTCCCCACCCAAAGCATGCCTGGCCCGGTGCGCGTCTTCGCGGAGAACCAACCCGTCACGTCCATCGTCAACGCGATCCGCGACCTGTTCGCACAGCAGCCCGTCGGCACCGACATCTGGATCGCACTGGCCTGGTGCGTCGGCGTCCTCATCGTCGCCTACGTCGTCGCCATGACCATCTACCGCCGCAGGTTCAACTCGTAGAACGGCGTCGACCTGCGACGCCCCACGCACACCCTCACTTCGCAGGGTTGATCGCCGGAGGCTGCCAGCCAGTGCCATCGAGCACGCCGTCGACCTTCTCCGGTTCGGGAGCGATCAGCCGCCACGTCACCTCGAACCCCTGTCCCCTCGCCGTCGGTAGCCAATTGCTGACCTGAGCCGGGTCCGAGGGCTTGTCGGCCTGCAGGTAGAAGTCGACCGAGCCGTCCGGATTGCGAGCGAGCTTCGATCCCTTGCTGAACGCGTAGCGGTTGATCGCGTTGGGGATCAGAGCACCCTTCATGTCGTAGACGGTGAGCGACCAGTCTCCGTTGACCGGCGGCGCGGACGGCATGTGCAGGACGTAGTTCGTCGATCCGTTCAGCGGCTTCCTGTCGTGATCTGTCCAGCTCATGGCATAGATCGTCGAGTCGGGAGTGACGGCGCCGAGGCCGATCTGTGCAATGACTGCGCGCAGCTCGTAGTCAGTGCCGTACCTGCCGAAGCCCCCGAGAAGATAGCCGTCATGCTTGGGGAAGTCAGCGAGGAACAGGGCCTGCGTGTCCTTCTTGATCTGCGCGGGGCCGGCTGCTGCTGCGTCGGTCAGGCCCCTGAGCGTCTCACTGCTCAGCCCGGAGTCCTTCGAGGGCGTCATTCCGGGGCCGATCCCGACTTCGGCGAACTTGCGCAGTGCAGCCTCGTCCGCTGCAGGCGGCGGGAACTGCTTGAGCTGTTGCCCGAGCACGTCGAAGAACTGCAACCCTGTGGGCACCGCATAGCTCTTGACCGTGGTCCGCGGATGCGCGGGCGTCGGGGGCAGGTAGTTGGTCCCGAAGCTACTAAGCGGAGTCAGCGTGTATCCGTCCTGGATTCGATTGACTGCCGCGACGTCGCTCGCACCTTTGAGCTGCGTCGATCCGATGACCCATATGCGGTCGTAGTCGACGTCAATGCGCCGGGTCCCCTTCGGGATGGCTACTTCTCGCTGACCGGGGCCGGCGATCACGTAGTATCCCGGCTTCGTGTCGAAGGTGCTGCCGAGGTTCTCGATGTTCTCGGTGTAGGGATCGACGAGCGCGAGCGCGTAGTTGTGGCCTTCGACCTTGGGCAGGTGAAGGACTTGGGGCTCCTTCGACAGATCAAGCCAGGCGATCGACGAAAGCCCGGTCGAGCCTGGCGCCACGACGGCCTTGCTCCCCGGGTTGTTCAGGCTGCGTACGTTGTTGAACCGGTTGACCGGGCCGAAGGCGCCATTCGAGACGTTGACGCTGGTCATGCTCAGAAACGTCGCGTTCGTCACAACCAGCGGCAGCCCATACGTGTAGGCCTCGAGCCCGGTCTTGTAGGCTTTGCGATAGTCGTCGGACTCCGGCGGTTTCCCGGTGGTGCAGCCGAACAAGACAGCCGCAAGCGAAACGCCAGCGAGAACGGCCACGGCGCGCGAAGAAAGCATGACTTGCCCCCCCTCGTTCGCTCGGACAGCGAACACGTGTAGATACCCACCGCACCGAGTCCAAGCGTGCAGGGCGTATCCCGCCCTCGCCGTGCTCGGCTAGCGGGTCCACCCGGATCGCTGGTCGAGGGTGGAGTAGTCGAGCAGACCCGTGTGGTAGATGAGAAGCCAGTCACCGCCGACCAGCGTATAG
>JACRBU010000160.1 GCA_016213085.1 Coriobacteriales bacterium | reverse complement strand
CTGGAAGGGCGCGTTTTGGTCCACCCAGTTGAAGCCGCCGCAGCCTATGCTGGGGGAGCCGGACTCGACACACCAGCTGACCTGGTCGTTCCAGCGAACGATCGGGCAGTTGGTGTAGGTCTGCGGTCCCTTGCAGCCGACGGGGTACAGGCAGTAGCCCTTCGATTCCTCGACAGAGCCGAACGCGTACACGAATTCGCCGTTCTCGAAGTGACCACGACGCGGGCAGTTGTCGTGGATGGTCTGGCCGAAGATGAACGTCGGCCGACCGTACCGGTCGAGTTTCGAAGCGAGTGCCGGGGTGACCTGGCCCGTCTCATCGATCCCGCCGAGGATCAAGGCGTCGATGACGATAGAGACGATCCACTCGGGATTCACGGGGCAGGTGGGCAGGTTGATGACCGGTGTCGCGATGTTGTTGCGTGCGAGGAACTCGGACACGCCAGTACCTTCGGCGGGGTTCGGATTCGCTCGGACCCAACCGCCGTCGACGGCACAGGAGCCGACCGCGACGATGGCCGCCGCCTTCGGCGCGAACTCGAGAAGCTCCTCGATGCTGGGCTTGCCGGCGATGCGCAGAGCGTTGCCCTCCCAGCCCTCCATGACCGTGCCTTCGTAGATGAGGACGAACTTCTTCTCGTTCTCCTCCACGGTCTGGCGAAGGGCCTGCTCGGCAGACTCGCCCTGCGCGTACATGATCGTCTCGATGTAGTTGAGCGACAGGATGTCGAGAACGATCTGCGCGATGTCAGGATTGGTACTCTGTGCTGCGGATTCCGTGCAGCCTGTGCAGGCTCCGCCGTTCATCCACACGGCGGGAGCGAGCTTGCTGGCGGCTGCTTTCTCAACGGCGGCCGCGATCTGGGGTGCCATGGTCTGCTGCATCCCGAGAAGCGCGGCGGTGGCACCGCAGAACTTGAGGAAATCGCGGCGGCTTACGCCTCGTAGCTCAAGACGGTCGTAGAACGCGCCGTGGTCCTCATGCGCCATGCCTTACACCTCCTTGAGTTCTTACTGCATGGGTGATAGCTCGTCGTGCGGCTGTACCGCGACGAGCTCGGGGCTTCCGGCGGAGCAGTCCTCCTCTCGAGAGACTCAGGGGCGTACAGGGGTGCACGGCCGGATGCGCCCGCCCATACAGGACGAACGGCATGAGGCGGGGATCAGGTGCGGGCAGGTTGCGCGAAGGCGCGAAAGATGACGCGCGGTGAGCAACTGAGGAGCGGTTGGTTGCGAGGGCAGCAGACGACCCCCGACCAGGCGTACCGCACTCAACCACACCAGTGACAGACCCCCTCCGACGCTGATGGCACCCGCGTCAGTATGACGTATCCGTGAGCGGACGTGAACGGGACGTAAACGAACTGCGGGGAACAACTCAATTGCGGCAGTGCGGCGCGCGTCGCACTGCGATTCGAGCGGACCGCCGGCCTAAGGAGCGAGCATGGGAGACCGCGACAGCGAAGACATGGGGATCCCCGAGGGACGACCGGGCACCCCCGTGCCCGACGATGATGAGGACCGCCTCGAGCGCTGCGTGACCGACCGCGAGTCGCTGACCCCGTCAGAGACCTCCGACTGCGCTGGGATGGAGATAGCCGAGGAGTTCCAGAACGAGGAGGACGGTGGCTCCTAGGCGCAGGAGTGGCAACTCGGGCGCCGAAATAGCCGCTCAGGACGCTGAGAGGGGTGCGGGGTGCCGGGACGCAGCAATGCTGGCCTCGTGGTGGATATCCGCGGTCTTGAACCGAATCTGCGCAGGCCGATGGTGTTCTGCGTCGTCGACAAGTACTTGGAGCTCGGTGGCCGCGATCACATCATGCTCATCACCGATCACGAGCCGGCCGGGCTCGGTTATCAACTGGATCTGCGCCGGGAGACGCGCGGGCGATTGAGCTTCGAATACGACCGCAGGGCCTCTGACGGCGCGTGGATCGCCTTCATTCGGCGAGCCTACATGTGACTGGCGAGCCGCGGTAGCAGTGCGGCGACGTCGGCGAGCGTGCCGGACCAATCGCTTGCCGGGACGGGCTCGGGTCCCACGTAGAACGTCCGCATCCCTACATCCGCGGCGGACATGTCGAGTTCCCGATCGTCTCCGACCATCAGGCAGGCGGAGGGTCGCGCACCGAGTGCGTTCGCCGTTTCCAGGTAGTACGCGGGCATGGGCTTGCAAGCGGTCATGCGCTCGTAGGTCGTAACCAAATCGACTTCGAGGTCGTCGAGCCCGGCCCACCGGATCCTCTCGGCGATGGCGGCTTCGGGGAAGATCGGGTTGGTCGCGATCGCGACACTGACCTCGCACGCCAGTGCTGCTTCGACGGCCCTGCGCGCGCCCGCGTGTGGCCCGATGCTCCCTCGCAGCCCCGGGAAGTCCTCGACGTAGAAGCGGTCGAAGCGGCTCCAGGCTTGGTCGTCGAGCTCACGCCCCAGAAACGTCGAGAACGCATCGGCGAAGGAGTCGCGATTCGTGACACCCGGATGGGGCAGGCACATCGCGTCGGTGGCCTGCAACAGTGCGTGCAGTCCGATCTCCGGCGTGCACCCTGCGACCTCGACGATAACGGGGACGAGCGCCCGGAAGTACCTCGTGAGGAACTCGCTCATGTCGATGTCGAGGAGGGTTCCGTCCAAGTCGAAGAGGACCGCTTGCACGCAGGCTCCGTGGGTAGGTGGACACTGGAAGCAAGGCTAGCACGAGCAGCGGCCACCCCCGTCTCAAACATGAAGGAACCTGTTGACAACCTATACCCATGAGGGTATCCTTCGAGTCGACGAAATACCCCCACGGGCATTGTGCCGAGCGTGTTTGGCTCGGTGGCAGATTGCAGGAGAGGATGAACTTCATGGGCGCTGTTCCTGAAAGCGTCGAGCGGTCGCTCGGCGAAATCGTCGGAAGCGAGAGGCTTCGGACCGATCGCGTCGAACGGAAGCTGTACTCGCTCGACATCGGGGCGATGCCCGGTCTGGTGAAGCCATTCGTGCCGGCGGGCATCGCCGGTGCGGTCGTGAGGCCCGCCGACGAGGAACAGCTCGTCAAGCTGGTGCGAACCGCGAAGGCTGACGGGCTCAAGCTGGTGCCGCGCGCATGGGCGACGTCGGGCTACGGTGGCGTTCTGCCGCCGAAGGGCGCGGTCGTCGTCGACATGAGCGGCTGGACCAAGGTCGTCTCGGTCGACGCTGAGAACCTGACCGTTCGCGTGCAAGCCTCCGCCATCTGGCAGGACATCGACCGCGTGATCCAGCGAGACGGACTCGCCTTGCGGCTCTACCCGTCGTCGTATCCGAGTTCTTCTGCCGCCGGCTGGCTGGCCCAAGGCGGTTCGGGTTTCGGCAGCTACGAGTACGGCACCTTCAAGGAGAACGTCACCGCCGCGAGGGTCGTGCTGCCCACCGGCGAGGTTCGTGAGTTCGCAGGTCAAGAGCTGCTCGACCTCGTGGCCGACGCTGAAGGCATCACGGGCATCATCACCGAGGTCGAGTTCCGCGTACGCCCGCTCGAGGACGAAGTGCATCGTCTCGTCGCCTTCCCCTCCGCGCACCAGCTCGGCGCTGCTCTGCAGGCAATCTCGTCGCGACAGATCCCTCTGTGGTCGATCACCTTCCTCAACCCGGAGTCGACGAGGCTGAAGAAGCGCCTCCCGCATCGCCACGGCCACCCCTACGAGGAGTCGCACGAGCACTTCGAGCCGGAGTTGCCCGAGTGCTACCTCGCGGTCATCGCGTATCCCGAGTCGCGGCGTGGCGAAGTGGACGTTGCGCTCGACGAGGTCATCGAGTCGTTCAGCGGTACGGAGCAGGACCCGATGACCGCCGAGCACGAGTGGGAGCAGCGATTCGCCCCGATGCGGCTCAAGCGGATCGGTCCGTCCATCGTCCCGACCGAAGTGGTCGTGCCGCTCGCGCAGATGGAGCGCGTTCTCGATGAGATCGACAGGAGGATCGACCAGCCCTTCGTCCTCGAGGGGATGGTCGCGCGAGGGGACAACGTCGTGCTTCTGGGCTTCATTCCGCACGACGAGCGTTCCTTCGCGTTCAACCTGGCGTTCGCGCTGTCCCTCTCGGTCATCAAGATCGCCAAGGAGCACGGCGGCGCCGCTTACTCGACCGGACTCTACTTCCGCAGGGAGGCGCCGAGCGTCCTGGGCGCTGAGCGTCTCGCCAAGCTTCGGCAGTACAAGCGCCAGGTCGACCCCGGTGAACTGATGAACCCCGGCAAGGTCCTCGGCAGCGGAGGCATGCTCGATCTGGTGATGGGCAGCGCCGCCATGTTCGAGCCGATCGTGCGCTCGATGGCCAATGCCGCGAAGCCCCCAGCGGGTCCCGGCGACCTCAGCAAGGACGTCAACGGCATCCCGGGCGACGTCGCGTTCATGGCCTACGCGTGCGCGCGCTGCGGGTACTGCGTCTCGACGTGTGAGCAGTACTCCGGTCGCGGCTGGGAGTCGCACTCCCCGCGCGGCAAGTACGCATACCTCAAGGAGGTCATGGCCGGTCGTGAGAAGTTCGATCGCAAGGCCGTAGACACCTTCCTCGTGTGTACCACTTGCGAGGTCTGCAACACCCGCTGCCAGCTGCAGCTTCCCGTGGAGCACAACTGGATGGAGATGCGCGGCAAGCTCGTCAACGAGGAGAAGCGTGGCACCTTCCCGCCGTTCGAGATGATCGCCGCTTCACTTGAAGGCGAAAACGACATCTGGGCCGGCAAGCGCGAGAACCGCGCGAACTGGGTGCCTGAAGACGTCAAGGCGAAGCTCTCCGATACCTCGGACATCCTCTACTTCGCTGGTTGCACCGCGTCGTACGTAGAGACGGACATCGCCGAGGCCTCGCTCCGCCTGCTCCAAGACGCCGGCTACGACGTCGGCTACATGGGCACCGACGAGGCGTGCTGCGGCATCCCGATGAAGGTCTCGGGCAAGTGGGACCAGTTCGAGAGGATCTTCGAGTACAACACCGCGGAAGCGCGAAAGCGCGGCGCGAAGACGATCGTCACGTCGTGCCCCGCGTGTGGTCTGGTGTGGAAGGAGATGTACGCGAACCTCGCGCGCGAGCGGGGAGAGGCGTACGAGTTCGAGGTCAAGCACTACTCCGAGCTCGTCTCCGAGGCGATGGCCGAAGGCAAGCTCGAGCTCAAGGAGAACCCGTTCGAGGGCGGACGCGTGACGTTTCACGATTCGTGCCACGCCGGACGCGCCCAGGGGCTCTACGAGCCGCCGCGAGACATGCTCAAGGCCATCCCGGATGTCGACTACGTCGAGATGGAGCACAACCGTGAGGAGGGACTGTGCTGCGGCTCGGTGCTTACCCTCATCGGCGAGCCGCCAGTTGCGCCGAAGCTCGGCGGGCATCGCCTCCAGGAGGCGGTCGACGTGGGTGCCGACACGGTCGTCGCGCTCTGTCCCTGCTGCCAGGTCCAGCTTCGCGACAGCAACATCAGAAACGACCTCGGTCTGAAGGTCGACGACCTCGCGCGCGTCGTCGCGCAGGCGGCGGGTTACGACATCCCGGAGACCACCGAATTCTCGATGTACATGTGGAGCTTCTTCGACAAGTTCATCCTGCTCATGCAACCGGAGAACATGGCGCAGTTCATGACGCGCATCTTCCCGCAGATGATGGACGCCATGCCCGCGGGCATGAAGCCGATGATGATGAGCATGAAGCACGTCCCCGGCGGGCTCGCCATGATGGAGAAGATGATGCCGCTGATGTTCCCGGCGATGGCGCCTGGGATCCTCGGCAAGTGCATGCCGGACATGATCCGCGAGGTCGAAGGCGTTATGGGCGAGATGCCCGCCGACATGGCGGAGCTCATGCCCGATCTGCTCCCCAAGACGATGAACTCGCTCATGCCGACCTACCTGCCCGAACTCATCCCGCATCTGGTGCCGCTGTTCATCGACCACATCCGCAACTCCGAGTGACCAGCGAGCGCTGACGGCAAGCGATCCTGAAGGAGGCGGACCGGCTGCGGTCCGCCTCCTGTGTTCTGCGGCTCAAGTCTGCCGGTCGCAGGCCCGATAGCTAGACTATGACACCCCTAATGACACGAGATCAGGTTTCGGCGAGGCTTGCGTCCTTGCCGATGTTCGCGGACCTGGGGCAGGAAAGCCTGGATGCCCTCGCGAGCATGGTGCAGGTCAGACGGTACCCGAAGGGTGCCTTCATCGTGGGCCAGCGTGACACCGGCGCGTGCATGTATCTTCTCACCGCCGGTCGAGCGAAGGTCTCGCTTGCATCGGAAGAAGGACGCGAGCTTGTCTTGGACTACCTCGAGGCCCCCGCGCACTTCGGCGAGATGAGCCTCGTGGACGCGCGTCCCCGCTCCGCTGACGTGATCGCGGTGACCGACGTCGAGGTGCTCGCCATCGACGGCAAGGACCTCTCGATGGCCATCCGGATCCAGCCGAAGCTCGCCCTGTCTCTCATCGCAACCCTGTCGCGCCGCCTCCGCACGATGATCGGGCGGCTCGAGGACATGGCCTTCCACGACGCGAGGCACCGCGTGATGCGGGTGATCATGAACGTCGCGACAGCCAACCTCGAGGCGCGAGGAGTCGCCGAGATTCGCGGCATGACGCACTACGACATCGCCACGCTCGCCGGCACCTCGCGCGAGACGGCCAGCCGCATCATCTCCAGCCTCGTGCGCAGCGAAACCATCACGACCAGGGGCCGTACGCTCATCATCGACCTCCCGAAGCTGACCCAGGAGCTTCGGCGAGACTAGCTCGCGCGAATCGGTTTACCGGTCTGTGGCGCCAGGGCAGAATACCTTCCAGATGTCAGTCGAACCGTGCCGGAGGGCGCTATGAAGGACTTCACGCTCGAGGAGTTGAAGGAGTTCGATGGGCGCGATGGTCGCCCTGCCTACGTTGCCTACGAGGGCAAAGTCTACGACCTGACCGAGAGCGCCATGTGGCCTGAGGGCGATCACGAAGGCGAGCACGTGGCCGGTCACGACTTGTCCGCCGAACAGGGCGACGCCCCCCACGACGTGTACGTCACAGATTTCCCCGAGGTCGGCCGACTCGTCTAAGGTCGCCGAGGGAACACGAGGACGCCCGCCGCTGACGTAAGGTCCGGCGGGCGTTTCTGTGTTCGCTACGAGGGCTCGAGCAGGGCAAGCGTCTCCACGTGCCATGACTGCGGGAACAGGTCGAACGGGGTCGCTTCGACGAGCCGAAACCCCATCTCGGCAAGGCGGGCGACGTCGCGGGCGAGCGTGGGCGGGTCGCAGGAGACGTACACGATGCGTGCCGGCCTGGCGTTCGAGATCGCCGCGATCGCGTCGGGAGCGAGCCCCGCGCGGGGCGGATCGACGACGAGACCGTCGATCCGGCCGAGCTCGGGGAGCTCTCGAGCGGCATCGCCGCCGATGACCTCGGCCCACAGGCCCGCCTTCTCGAGATTCCGCCGAAGGTCCCGGACCGAGCTGCCCTCCGACTCGACAGCGATCACGTCGGCGCAGCGCTCCGCGAGCGGCAATGTGAAGGTCCCGGCACCGGAGTAGAGATCGACGGTGCGACCGCACCCGGCAGGTCCGAGAAGCGCGATCGTTCGCTGCACCATCTTCTCCGCGACAAGCGTGTTGACCTGGAAGAACGAGGGCGCGGAGATGGCAAAGTCGTGTCCGGCGAGCCGCTCACGCCAGAAGCCGCGCCCCTTGAGGACCTCGACCCCGGAGGTGCGACGCCCGCGGGACTCCTTGACGAGGACCCTG
>JACRBU010000158.1 GCA_016213085.1 Coriobacteriales bacterium | reverse complement strand
GGAGAGTTAATCTCCGCGCCCCCAGCACCACCGTGCGCCCGCAGGCTGCAGCGGCCCCGACACGCCCAGGGGGGCGGCTCGTCGTCGCCGTGCCCGGCGCGGTCCGCGATTGTCATCTGATGCTCGTCGTGAAGTCTCCCGGAACCCCGATGTCCCTGCTGGCAAGGTCGAACAGATCGCCCATCCCTCCATCGGCACCGCTGACGTGGCGACTTACACGCCCTTCTGACGCTCCCTGAGCGCCCGCTCCACGTCGCGCTTGTGGTCCCGCTCGGCGAGCGTCTGACGCTTGTCGTGCAGCTTCTTTCCGCGACCGAGACCGAGCTCGATCTTCACGCGCCCGTTCGCGTCGAAGTACATCTTGAGCGGGACGAGCGTGAAGCCCTTCTCCTTGGTCTTGCCGATGAGGTAGCGGATCTCGCGCTTGTGCATCAGGAGTTTCCGGGTGCGGTCGGGGTCGACATTGGAGCGGTTCCCGTGGCTGTACGCCGCGATGTGCACGTTGTGCAGCCACGCTTCGCTCTTCCGGATGGTCGCGAACGCGTCCCGCAACGACGTGCGATTCTCCCGGAGCGACTTGACCTCGGTGCCCGTGAGCACGACGCCCGCCTCGAACGTCTCGTCGATGAAGTACTCGAAGAACGCCTGCTTGTTCTTCGCTATGAGTTTCTCTTCGGAAGCCATGGCTCGCTATTCTACCCGCTGGCAAGCGAGCATGAGCGCACAGCCGCTACGGCGTGAAATCGGTGCCCGGTTCGAGCGCCAGCACGAACTCGGTCAGCAGCTTGATCGAGGACTCGAGGTCCGCGAGCGAAAGCGTCTCGTTCTGGGTGTGCATGTAGCGAAGCGGCACGCTCACGAGTCCCGCCGGCTTGCCGCCGCGCGAGAGCTGGATGGCGTTCGCATCGGTGCCGGTCGCCCTCGGCTCGCCATCGAACTGCCTCGGGACGTCCGCCTTCTCGGCCGCGTCGCACAGCATCTCGAAGATCCTCGGATTGATGTTGGCGCCGCGCGTGATGATCGGGCCGTCGCCAAGCTTGGCCTCACCGTGCTTGCGCTTGTCGACGTCCGGATAGTCGGTCGCGTGACCGACCTCGACCGCGATGCCGATGGTCGGGTCGACGCCGTACGACGACGTGATCCCGCCGCGCAGCCCGACCTCCTCCTGCACCGTGCCGGCGACGATGAGATCGACCTTCGCTCCCCCGCGATCGCGCACCTCGCGCATGACCTCGGCGCAGATGAACGCGCCCATCTTGTCGTCGAACGCCCGCGACACGGCGAGCCCGTCGCCGAAGAGCTCGAGGCCGACGTCGATGGTGATCGGGTCGCCCACCCGCACGACCTCGCTCACCTTCTCGCACGGAAGCCCGATGTCGATGAAGAGCTTGTGCAGCTTGGTGACCGACTTGCGCTCCTCTTCCTCGAGCAGGTGGATCGGCAACCTGCCGAGCACGCCGAGGAGCGGTCCTTCCTTCGTGTGCACGCGCACGCGCGTGCCGGGAAGCACCGCCGCGTCAACGCCACCGATGGCGCGGAAGGCCAGGAACCCGTCGGGCATGATGTAGCTCACCATGAGCCCGATCTCGTCGATATGGCCCGCGAGCATGACGCTCGTGCCTTTGGCGTCGCTTCCGCGCAGTGTCGCGTGCACGGAGCCCATCACGTTCGTCTCGATCTCGTCGGCGAGCGGCGCGAGGTAGGAGCGCAGTACATCGGCGGCCGGCTGCTCGAAGCCGGACGGCGACGGGGCCTCGACAAGCTGCTTGAAGAAGTCCAGGGACTCAGTGCGCATCGGTATTCCTCCTGCAAGCGCGATGTACGAAGCGGTCGTGCTGCCCGAACCCCACGGGACGTGCGAACGAGCAGATGACGAGCATGCCACGAGTGGGCACGCCCGTCACGTATCTTCCACATCCGAGACGCGCTGCACGTCGAAGCAGGCAACGGTCGGCTCTGGTCTCGGGCGGCCGATCAGGAAGCCCTGCAGGTAGTCGATACCGATGTTCCTGAGGATGCGGACCGATTCGGGAGACTCGACGAACTCGGCTGCCGTCTTCTTGTGATAGAGGCGCGCGAGCGTCCAAATCGCGCTGATCACCGCCGCCTGACCCGGGTCGGACTGCAGCGCCGTCACATACGATCCGTCGATCTTGATCATGTCGACCGGCAGGTTGCGCAGGTATCCGAAGGAGTTGTAACCCACGCCGAAGTCATCGAGCGCAAACGAGAACCCTAGCTCACGGATGCGACCCATGTGCTCACGTGCCCGCTGGATGTCCTGGATGACGACGGTCTCGGTGACCTCCAGCATCACCCGCGACGGATCGACTCCTGTGGTCGCCACGAGTTGGGCGAGGTACTCGGGCAGGTGCTCGTCGTGCAGATCGGTGCCGGAGAGGTTGATGCTCAGCCGGATGGACGGCATCTGGGCAAGCACCGAGAACGACGATCGCAGCACCGCGCGCGTGAGGTCGTGCACGAGGCCGAATCGCTCTGCAAGCGGCACGAACGCGCTCGCGGACATGATGCCGCCGGTGGCCGGGTCCTTCAGCCGGACGAGCACCTCGTTGAACTCCACGAAACCGTCGGAGCTGCGAGCGACCGGCTGGAAGTAGATCGTGAGCAGGTCCTTGCGGATGGCCTCGCCGAGGAGCTCCACGACCCTCTGGGACTCAGCAGAGAGCGCAAGCGGATCGTCCTCGGAACGGTAGACGCACGTGCGGTTGGCGCCCAGCTCCCGCGCGCGCAGCAGGGCCGATTCGGCGGCGGAGAGCGCGGAGCGCGCGCTCGAGGTCTCGAGCACCGCGACCACGCCTGCCGAGAGCGAGACCTGCATCCCCGGGCTCCCCGCGAGCTCGACGAGCGCTGCTCGTTGCCGAAGTCGCTCGGCAGCGTACTCGGCTCCGTCGGCATCGACGTCGTTGAGCACGACGGCGAACTCGTCGTCGCCGGCCCGGAAGACCTCCTCGCCCTTGCGCGCGGAACGCCTGAGCGCGCCCGCGACTTCGGCGAGCAGCACGTCGCCGGTCCGCGGGCCGTACGTCGCGTTGACGGACCTGAAGTTGTCGATGTCGAGAAGGACGACCGACGTCAGCAGCCCGCGCTTCGCCCGCGCGGACGCCTTGAACATCGCCTGCTCGAGCATGCGCCGGTTCGGCAGACCGGTGAGTTCGTCGTGGGTCGCGAGGTACGCCAGCTGCTGCTGCTGCGCACGCAGGCGAGTGGTCTCATCGAGAACCACGACGCGCCCGTCGTCCTCGCCAGGCAGCGGCACGGGCGACGTGCGGATATCGAACCATCGAGACCCGGAGTCTGACGTGGGCAGCGAGACATCGGTGATGTCGCAAGCCCCGCTCGTCGCTACACGCCCGATGATCTCGTCACTGAACGACGCATCCGCCAACGCATCGGCGAGCGCGCGGCCCATGACGTCCTCGCCAAGAAGGCACCTCGCCTCGGGATTCGCGTCCACGACCTTGCCGAATGCGTCGACGACCAGCACCGACGACGTGATCCGTGCGACCACGTCGCGAGAGAGCGAGCGCGCCCGGTCCACGACCTCGAATGACTCCTGAAGCCGGTCGGCCATCGTGTTGAAGGACTCGCCGAGCCTGAGCGCCTCGCCCCGATACGAGGCGGAATCGACGCGGTCGTCCCAGTCACCCTCGCCGAGGCGCTCCGCTGCCTCCGTGACCTCGGCGATCGGCGTGAACGTGTAGTTGGACGTCACGAACGCCGTCAGGCCGAGAAGGACCGCCCACGCGCCGCCGAAGAGCATCGCGGTCGTACCCAGCGTGCGTTGCTCGTGTCGCGCGTTCTCCAGCGAGGCGCCCACGAAGACGTGCCAGTCGGTGAGCGCGACTTCCCGTTCGAGGGCGAGGAGGTCCTTGCCGAGAATCTCCACCTCTCGCGGCTCGTCCTGAGCGTCCAGGTTGTGAAAGCCCACGTTTTGCCCGAGCTTGCTTCTCGGTCCGGCGATGATCCGTTCATTATGGTCAGCGATCAGGACGACTCCGCCGGGGTAGCGCTCGTAGAACGTGCTGGCGGTGTTCCGCAGCGCGCCACCAGGGCCAACCAGCTGGTTCTGAACGACGCCGAGGTCGATCTTCAGCACGACGGTGCCGAGCACCGCGCCAGTGCTCGTGTCGGTCACCGGTGACCACGCAAGGAAGTAGTCCTGGCCCGAAGTGTGGTGCATCCCGGGCCGTTGGAGAACCGCAGACTGAAGCCCCAGGTCCTTCGGCGGCCCCGAAGAGGCTGCGAGAGTCTCGCCGTCGACGGTCACGACGTAGATCTCGCGAAGTGCCCCGCTGCGCCTGCGCCTGAGCGTGTCGCGGAGGTAGGGTCGGAAACGCGCGCCGATGGAGGCGCGGTCGCCGCCGTCCCTCAGCTCCCGCAGGTAGTTGTGCAGGAGCAGCCGTTCGCTCATCTCCTCGGCGGAGCCAACGTAGCCGGAAACGAGGAGGTCGACCTCGGCGGCGAAGCTCTCGGAGGCAAGCGCCACCGCCGCGTTCTGGCGTTCCTCGAGCATGCGCGCCATCTGGATCTGGAACGCCATCAGCAAGAAGAGGCTGGGAACGATGGCCGCGATGGAGACGAAGAGCGCCGTCCGCAGGCCCATGCTGCTCAGCCGAAAGACGCGAGATCCCGCTCTCCTGTCGACCCCTCGTGACACGTCGCCCCCCCGCGACTAAGGGCCACGCATCGCCACACCACGCACGTGCACCCCGTTCGGAACATACCCCGCATGCACGGATTCGGCTCCGGAGCAGGGGATTCGGGCGTCTGACTGGCCACCGCCCTCAAGGGCGCGACGCGGGAGCCGGCTAGACGCCGAGCAGGTCCGCAGTCCTTGCGCGGGCCGGGATCGCGCGCCCCAAGGTCCCGATCCGGGTCGCCATGATCAGCGGTCGGATTCCGGGGGCGTGCACGAAGGCGGACTTCGCGAGCTTCCCGGTGATGTTTGCCGCCAGCGGCGCCGCTGCCAGGCGATATCGGGTCGCGAAGCCTTCGATTCCCGGTGCGAGGGCGTCGGCAAGATAGGCGCCGCTGCGAAGCGCGTAGCTGATGCCTTCGGCCGAACTCGGGCTCATGAGGCCCGCCGCTTCACCGAGCAGCGCGACGCGGTCGTCGCCCGCGCTGAGCTGCGCGGGCGACATCGGACGCGAGACTCCCGCCGAGGAGCGGCCGACCTCCGTCCCGAGCGCGAGACCGCTCTCGCGCAGCATCGCGACGAACTGCGCGAATGCGTCGCTCGCCGACGCGCCTCGGCGGCCCGTTGGCACGGCCAACCCAACCAGAAGGTGGTCCTCCTTGGGCACGGTCCACCCGTAGAAGTCGGTCAGGCGGCGGCTCCAGAACGCGCCGAACGACGCCTCGGCGGCCCGGCTTGCGAAGGTCGCTTGCACGGCCGCATAGGCCGCGGGCCGAGGGGCCCGGCCGAAGGCCTGGCGGCGAACCCAGGAGTTCGCGCCGTCGGCGGCGACCACGAGCCGCGCTCTCACCGACGCGCGACCGCCACCGGACGTGGCGAGCCGCACGATCGAATCGCCTTCCGAACGCTCGATCCGTGTCGCGCGGAATCCGAATGCGGTCTCGACGCTGCCGGGAACGAGTGAGACGAGCCACCGGTCGAACAGCTCGCGATCGATGTTGGTGTAGAAGCGCTGATAGAGCCGCTCGATCTTCGAATCGAGGTCGAGCGCGCGGACGGCGAACAGCTGCGGGCCGGACAGCACGGAGCCCGGCAGGCCGAGGCCCTGGCGCGCGAGTTCCTGCTGCGCGGCGGGCGCGAGCAGTCCTCCGCAGAGCTTCGACGGCTCGCCCTCGGCCGGAGGCGCATCGAGACGGCGACGGTCCACGAGCAGTACCCGGTAGCGTGTGTCGAGCAGACGCGCGAGCGTGGCGCCGGCGGGTCCCGCGCCGACGATGCAGATGTCGTACATGGCGGCCTCCTTGCGAGCGGTCTCTCCCCCGATTGTCGACCGCGTGAGGAGTGCGCCGCCCCCGCGTAACCGGGGCGTCGGCCGAGGTTGACGCGACGTTGCCTGCGTCACCGCCGCGTTGACGGCATCGCGTGCGCGGCCGTCCGGCGGCGCGCGGTCAGGCGATCTCGAAGTCGATGCGCGATTCGGCGACGCTCACGCTCACGATGCGCACGCGGAGCGCCTGGCCGAGCCGGAAGCTCCGCCCGCGCTCCTCGCCTTGGAGCATGAAGCGCTCGGCGTCGAGGCGGTAATAGTCGTCCGTCATCGACTCGACGTGCACGAGCCCTTCGGCGGTGTTCTGCAGTTGCACGAATAGGCCGAAGGACTGCACGCCGGTGATGATGCCGGGAAAGACCTCGCCGATCTTGTCGGCCATGAGCTCGGTGAGCTTGTAGCGAACGGTCTCGTTCGAGGCGACTTCGGCCTCGCGCTCCATGAACGACGAGTGGTCGGCGAGCCACTCGAGTTCGGGCGCCATCTGCGCGGCGTTCGGGTCGGTCTCGAGAGCGCCGGCGAGCTGGGCGCGCAGCAGGCGATGCACCATGAGGTCGGGGTAGCGCCGGATGGGGCTCGTGAAGTGCGTGTACGCGCCGCTCGCAAGCCCGAAGTGCGAGCCGAGGAAGTCGACGTAGCGAGCGCGCTCCATCGCGCGCAGGAGCAGCGAGTTGATCAGCAGCTTCTCGGGGCGGTTGTGTGCGAACTCGATGATCTACTGGAACGTGCGGGGGCTCGCGCCGCGGATCTCCTGGACCGGGTAGTCGAACTCCTTGAGGATGACGGCTATCTTGTCGAGCGCCTCGGGGTCCGGCTCCTCGTGGATGCGGTAGACCATCGGAGCCTTCGCCGACGCCATGTGGCGCGCGACGACTTCGTTCGCGAGGATCGCCGACTCCTCGATC
>JACRBU010000004.1 GCA_016213085.1 Coriobacteriales bacterium | reverse complement strand
GGGCCGTGTCTCAGTCCCAGTGTGGCCGATCACCCTCTCAGGTCGGCTACCCATCGCAGCCTTGGTGAGCCGTTACCTCACCAACAAGCTAATGGGCCGCGGGCCCATCCCTCACCGCCGGAGCTTTCTCGGGTCGACCATGCGATCATCCCGAAGTATCCGGTATTAGCTCAAGTTTCCCTGAGTTATCCCAGTGTGAGGGGCAGGTTGCCCACGTGTTACTCACCCGTTCGCCACTCTATACACTCTCCGAAGAGAGCTTTAATCGTTCGACTTGCATGTGTTAAGCACGCCGCCAGCGTTCATCCTGAGCCAGGATCAAACTCTCCGTTGAAAACGTCACAGACCGAAGTCTGTGTTTCACGAAGTGATCCGGACTGTATCCGGTTGGATCCACCTGCATCACCAAGGCGACGCGGTTTGGATCCGTCAGAATCGTTGATCGGTTTGGTCCGTTTTCGACCCTCTCGATCGACGGGTTCATTGTGGTTCGCATTGCGAACCTTCTGGCTTGTCACAGTATCCGGTTTTCAAGGTTCAGGCCTGCAGCGAGTTCGACCATTCTACCTGCGGTTTCTCCCGCTGCGCACCGCCTGACTTCGTCTGGGCGGCGAGGAGATACATTACTCGCTCCCTTAGAGGGTGTCAACACCCGTTTCCATCTTTTTTCGGACGGGAATCGCTGGCCGTCTGGCGAGCATTCTCGAACGAAAAACGCCTCCCGTCGGACGGAAGGCGTCAAGCGAACTTTCGTCGCCTGCGCTGCAGGCGCCGTAGTCATCGCTATCGCGGATCCTTCCGACGGATGTCGGTTGTCAACACGCTTTGCCCCCTTCGAGGCGCGGAAGCGGCTCGCACACTCTAACACCACGCAGAACACGGCGCAATGCCCTTCGAGCGGATGGTTTATACCCCCCTGAGGGGCTCGGTTAACCGCAGCTAGGAGGCGAGTATCCGGGCGTACCGCCGCTTGCCGACCTGGATCACGACGCCGTCTATATCTACACGCGCGTGGATATATTGCCGCGCAGCGACCGGTGCACCCTCCAGTTTGACTCCGCCCTGGTCGATCAGGCGCCGCGCTTCACCTGCGGAACTCGCGAGGCCGGCCGATTGCATGACTGCGGGCAGGTAGACCTCGTCGGCGAGTTCTACGCGGACCTCGGGGATGTCCTCGGGCAGCTCATGCCGCTTGAACACCCGGTCGAATGCCTCCTCCGCGGTCGTAGACTCGTTGGAGCCGTGATAGAGCGCGACGATCTCGCGTGCCAGTCTCCGCTTCATCTGGTTCGGATGCGCCGAACCGTCGGAGAGAGAGGCTTCGATCGCATCCACTTCATCGACGGTTAGTGCGGTGGCCAGACGGTAGTACTTCACCATAAGCTCGTCGGGGATGGACATGACCTTGCCGAACATCTCCTCGGGAGCGTCGGTCAGGCCGATGTAGTTGCCGTAGGACTTGCTCATCTTCTGTACGCCGTCGGTTCCCTCGAGCAGCGGCAGAGTGAGCGCTACCTGCGGCTCCATGCCGCTCTTCTCCATCAGCTCCCTGCCGGCCAGCAGGTTGAAGAGCTGGTCGGTCCCGCCGATCTCGAGGTCGGCCTCGATGGCCACGGAATCGTATGCCTGGGCCACCGGATAGAGGAACTCGTGAAGTGAGATCGGCTTGCCCTCGGCGTAGCGCTTGGCGAAGTCGTCGCGCTCGAGCGTGCGGGCGACGGTGAATTGACTGGTCAGCCTAAGAAGTTCGGCGAAGCTCAGGGGGCCGAGCCACTCGGAGTTGCGCCGCATCGTGGTGCGCTCGGGATCGAGGATGCGAAACGCCTGCTCGACGTAGGTCGTCGCGTTCTCGTCTATCTGTTCGCGGGTCAGCGGCGGGCGTGTCGTGTTCCGACCGGACGGGTCGCCGATAAGCGCTGTGAAGTCACCGATGATGAGGATGACGTGGTGACCGAGGTCTTGGAACTGCCGCAGCTTCCTGAGCGGCACCGCATGCCCGAGATGGAGGTCCGGCGCAGTCGGGTCGACCCCGAGCTTGACGGTGAGCGGACGTCCCCGATCGAGCTTCGTGAGCAGGTCACCTCGAGGAACGAGATCCGCGATCCCGCTCTCGATCACGTGCAGCTGCTCTTCGGCGGAAAGCACCATCGACTCCTTCGGTAAACCGCAGGTGACGGCGGAGCTACAGGCTCGCACGAACACCCGGCAGTGGCGCATGGTTTGCGTGACATACTATCCCAGAGCGAGGCACCTCGCCTACGTGAAGCTCGGACGGATCGGACCTCGATGAAGCGCGCCTCGACCGGCATCGCCAACAGAACACATCGCCGCGGACGCGTAGCGGCTGCGGTGCTATGCCTCGTCTTCGCGGCGTCCGTGGTAGCGACCGCGGTGGTCGGGTGCTCTCCGCTTCCGGACGCCAATGTCGAGGGGGCGCAGGGGCGCGATCAGACGACCTTCATCTACGACCGCACCGGCAAGGTCATCGCGCAGCTGCACGCGGGCCAGAACCGGATCGACCGCAAGCTCGCCAACATCCCTGAGGACCTCAAGGACGCGGTCGTCGCCACGGAAGACCGACGGTTCTACGAGCACAGCGGCGTCGACGTCATGGGTATCATCCGCGCCGTGTTCGTCAACGCCACCAGCGGCGACGCCAAACAGGGCGGCTCGACGATCACGCAACAGTACGTCAAGAACGCGTTCTTCTCGCAGGAGAAGACGCTCAGCCGCAAGGTCAAGGAAGCGCTGCTCGCCCGCAAGCTCGAGAAGAAGTACTCCAAAGACGAGATTCTCGAGTTGTACCTGAACACGATCTACTTCGGCCACGGGGCCTATGGGGTGGAGGCGGCGTCACGCGCCTACTTCGACCGCACGGTCGAGGACCTCTCGCTTGCCGAGTGTGCGCTGCTCGCCGGCATCATCAAGTCGCCAGGCGCCTACTCGCCTTACATCGATCCGAAGGCGGCAAAGGCGCGCCGGGACCTGGTTCTCGACCTCATGCTCGCCGAAGGCCACATCACGCAAGCAGAGCGCGACGAAGCGAAGGAGACTCCCGTCCGGGTCGCCGGCCTGAAGGCGCCGAGCCACCTGGCGCCCTACTTCGTCGAGTACGTGAAACAGCGCCTCATCAAGGACTTCGGCGAAGAGACGGTCTACCGCGGGGGGTTGCGGGTGAGGACAACCCTCGACCTGCGCATGCAGAAGGCGGCCGAGAAGGCTGTCAGGGAGCGCCTTGACCGGAAGGGCGATCCCTCCGCTGCGCTTGTCGCGGTCAAGCCGGAGAGCGGCGAGATCCGTGCGATGGTCGGCGGCCGGGACTTCGAGGAGCAGCAGTTCAACGTGGCCGTGGACGGGCGGCGCCAACCGGGTTCGGCGTTCAAACCGTTCGTGCTCGTGACCGCTCTCGAGGAGGGCATCAGTCCCGAGAAGCGCATCGATGCTCGACCGACGACGATCGAGCTTTCCGATGGCCCGTGGAAGGTCACCGGTGCCGATGACGGGAGCACGACGGCGCGGCTGCGCCGGGCGACCGAGAAGTCGATCAACGCGGTGTTCGCGCACCTGATCGTCGATCTGGGAGCGGAGAAGGTCGCCGACACCGCCAAGTCGCTCGGCATCACGTCCCCCATCACGCCGGTCCCCGCCATCGCGCTCGGCGGGCACAGGGAGGGGGTCTCCCCGCTCGAGATGGCCAACGCCTTCGGCACGCTTGCCGCGGGAGGCCGTCGAGCGAAGCCGCACGGCATCGCCAAGGTAACCGATGCGCAGGGCACCGTGTGGTACCAGGCGAAGGACGCCCCCGAGCGGGTCGTCGACCCGGCGGTCGCCTACCTCGCGACCGACATCCTCGAGGGCGTCATCGATCGCGGGACTGGCGGAGCTGCGGACATCGGGAGACCGGCCGCAGGCAAGACGGGCACCACGCAGGAGTACCGCGACGCGTGGTTCGTGGGCTACACGCCCCAGCTCTCCACGGCTGTCTGGGTCGGGTACCCGGAGGCGCAGCGGGAGATGGACGACGTCCACGGGATAACCGTCACCGGCGGCTCCTTCCCCGCTCGCATCTGGCACGATTTCATGACGGCCGCCCTCTCCAAGGCCCCTATCGAAGACTTCAAGCGCCCTGACGGGCTCATCAGCGCCAAGATCTGCACGGCCACGGGCTTACGGGCGAACGAAGCGTGCCCGGAGAGGTTCCAGGGGCTTTACCTCGCGGAGCACCCGATCGAGAAGTGCACCACCCACAAGGTCCCGCCGAAGGTCGAGGTCCCCGATGTGACCGGCCTCGCCCAGTCGGAGGCCGAGGCGGCGCTGGAAGTGGCCGGCTTCACGGTGAAGATCACACGCCAGGAGTCGTCGGAGGTGCCAGCCGGCAATGTCCTCGCGCAATCGCCTGCCGGCGGTGAACCGGCCCCGAAGGGCTCGGCGGTAACCATCACCCTCGCCGAACCTCCGTCGCAGTCCGGAACGCAGCCCGCCCCGCTCGAACCGGTCATCGGCGCAGCCGACCGCGCTCGCGTCGGAGAGGTCGTGACGTTCGACGCCGCGGCATCCGCTGGGGCGATCGTCTCGTGGCGGTGGGACTTCGGCGACGGAGCGAGCGCTTCCGGGCGCACGGTCACCCACTCGTACTCGAAGCCCGGGCTCTACACCGCAACACTCACCGTCACCGATGAGGGCGGAGCGAAAGCAAGCGCCTCTCAGCAGATCCGAGTGCGCAAGGCGCGCTGACGTCCCCGCTCGCTCCGTTGGCGCCCCGATACGGGCTGGCGGCTACCCGACCCCTCGGAAGAAGTGCCCGGTGGTCACGGTGCCCGACGGGACCTCCTGCTCAAAGGGCACGTCTGCGAGTGCGGCCTGGATCATCCGCCTCCAGCGCGTGACCTCGCGAGTCACTCGTTGCGCGCCCTCGACGGTCACGTCGAGCCGGATCGCCGAGATGCCCGTCTCGAGTAGTTCGGGAACAGCCCGTGTCAGATCGAGCGGCACAGAGTTGAAGATGTGGCTGCGCCCCCGTTCGTCCGTGAGGACTGGGAACTCGAAGCCCTTGCGGTCGCGCAGCACATGAGGCGTGCCTCGCCGTGAGCAGGTTTCGCATCTGCGCGCACACGGGCCGTGCGTGGTGAGGATGCAGTGCTCGGTGAGCATGAGCTCCTGCCTTCCCCAGACCCCCAGGCCGATCGGCACCGGGCTTGCGGCAACGACTTCGGCGACCTGTGAGCCGGTCAGCTCGGGCGACGCCCAGACTCGGGTTGCCCCGATGTCGGCGAGGACCGAGGCGGTCCAGGAGTTCGTCGCGTTGAGACTCCAGTGGGCTTCGACCTCGTGGTAGTCAGCGAGATCGCGCAACGCGCCCAGATTGCCGATGACGACTCGAGTAGCGCCAGAGACCGAGTCCAGCAGGTCCGGCACCTCGTCGTCGTGCAGGATGCGCGGGGCCACAGGGACGATACCGGGCTGCGGTGAGCCGTCGAGAAGCGAAGCTGGCACGTGCGCCTCGTCCGCACCCGCGTTCAGCGCGGCTCGTGCTATGCCGAGATTGTCGCAGGCCACCACGATAGCCACGCGGTGGCGCTCGGCGCGCAGCCCGCGAAGGAGTTCGAGCTGCGGTCGCGCAGCTCTTCGCCGCTGCCAGTCTCCAAGAAGCGACGCCTCGTAGGCGGCGATGGCGTCCCGGCGAACGCGATGCAACGCCGAGAACCCGACGCCCGCGTCCGGCGAGAGATCGATCTGCCAGCCGGCAGGCTCGTAGTCGGTTCCGCCGAGGCGTCCTACATGCTCGACCACCTCCTCGGCGGTGACAGCCTTCGTTCGCGCACGCTCCACCACCGGTCCCTCGGCACGCCCGGAACGCTGCTTGTCGTCGCACACCTCGACACCGAGAGGCTTGCCCTCGACCACGGTGACGGAGAATGACAGCCCGGTCTTTGCGGACTCGCCTCGCCACGTGCGACGGGCGGCTTCGAGCAGGGCGGCGTTGGCCACCCTGAAGACCCGGTCGCCCTTGCCGAGAGCGGCGTCGGTCTCGATGGTCGCCCTGTGGCGCGCGGGAACGGACGTGCGCTCCTTGCCGTCCACCTCGAGCTTGCCGGCGCGTTGAGCATGCCGTCCCGAAGCGGTCCAGAACTCGAGCGTGTCCTCGGACTCTACGGGCCTGTCGAACGCGATCGTCGCGCGGCCGAGACCGCCGGAAACGACACGTCCGACCGGGACACCGCGGTTGTTGGGCCGCCGGTAGCTCATGAGGTCGCCCCCGCGCTCTCCCGTGAGATACGCGGTGCTGAAGCCTCGGGTGAACACTTCGGCGAGAGCGTCATGTTCGGCTTGGCGAACCGAGTACTCGCCGGGGGCCTCGGCCAGCCTGTCAAGCGCAGCGCGATACGTCGCGGTGACGACGGCGACGTACTCGGGGCTCTTCATCCGCCCTTCGATCTTGAGCGCCCCGACGCCGGTACCCACAAGGTCGGGAAGCACATCGATCGCGGCGAGGTCCTTCGGGCTAAGGAGGTAGGCGCCGGGCGCCTCGACCGGCTCCCGACCGGACATCAGCTGGTACGGCAAACGGCACGGCTGTGCGCACTGCCCGCGGTTCGCCGAACGCCCGCCGATCATCGATGAGAGCAGGCACTGTCCCGAATAGCATACGCACAGAGCGCCATGGGCGAAGGACTCGACTTCGACGCCTGCGTCAGCGGCCACCGATGATGCCCGCCCGATCTCGTCGAGAGAAAGCTCGCGCGCGAGGGTAACGCGGGACACCCCGAGTACAGCGAGCGTGGCGATGCTCGCGCTGTTGTGGGCGCCGATCTGCGTGGAGGCGTGAATACGCACGTCAGGCAGGCTTTCCCTGACAACCCTCATCAGACCGAGGTCCTGAACGATGATCGCGTCCACCCCGGCTGCCCACGCACGATCAACCACATCGAGCGCGTCGGCCATCTCGTCGGGAAGAACGAGGACGTTCGCGGTCAGGTACACGCGGACACCGGCCAGATGCGCGTGCTTCGCCGCTTCGGCGAGCGTGTCCAGCGTGAAGTTCTCGGCGCCTCGGCGGGCGTTGAGGCGGTCGATACCGAGGTATACGGCGTCAGCGCCGTTCGCGACCGCCGCGCGCAAAGCCTCGAAGGAGCCTGCTGGCGCCAGGAGCTCGGGTTTGTTGCTCGTTGGATTCACTCTGTGGCCCCGTCAAAAAGTGGTAACGGCTCTGTGTCGCCTTTGGCACACGCTTCGCGGCGTGGGCACAATGGAGGTACCCCGGAGGTGAGCGTAACCCCATGTCCAGCCGAAGGCGACGACTGCGGCGGCAGCGCCGGCCGATAACGTCATCATGGCTCTTCCGCTTGAGCGCTATCACGCTCGCGGTTCTGCTCGTCTTGAGCATCGCTGGCGTGGCGACAGCCTCCGCGTTCGTGCAGTCTTGGCTCGCGGAACTTCCCGACTATAACAGCCCGAACGCCTTCAAGGTGGCGGAGGCGACCCGTATCTACTCCGCGGACAGGAAGCTCCTCGCGAAGTTCTACCTGGAGAACCGCACGGTCGTCCCTATCGAGAAGATGTCGCCCCATCTCGTCGACGCGATCGTCGCTGTCGAAGACGAGCGCTTCTACGAGCACAACGGGGTGGACCCCGAGGGCATCGCGCGTGCGGCCTTCACCTGGATCGGTGGAACGCGCCAGGGTGCGTCGACGATCACGCAGCAGTACATCCGCAACACGATCCTGCTGGGCGAGCGGACCGACATAACTCCGGCACGCAAGGTCCGCGAGGCGTACCTCGCCGTGCAGCTCGAGAAACGGTTCACCAAGCGCCAGATCCTCGAGATGTACCTGAATACCATCTACTTCGGCGAGGGCGCCTACGGCGCGGAAGCCGCATCACGTACCTACTTCAGCAAGCCGGCAAGCAAGCTCAGCCTGGCGCAGGCGGCCACGCTTGCGGGCGTGGTCCAGCGCCCGAGCAGCCTGAGTCCGATCGACAACCCGAAGGGTGCACAGCGGCGTCGGAACATGGTGCTCGCCCGAATGCTCGCCAACGGATTCATCACGAGGGCCCAGTACAAGAAGGCGATCAAGTCCACCCTCAAGGTCAGGCGAGGCTGGGAGCCGGATCAGGGAATCCGCCAGGCCCCGTACTTCGTGGCGCACGTGCGCAAGCAGCTGCTGCAGAAGTACCCGCAGTCCGTCGTGTTCAAGGGCGGTTTGAAGGTCTACACGACGCTTGACACCCGAGTCCAGAAGAAGGCCGAGGCCGCGGTCCGCCACAAGCTGGACGCCAAGGGCGACCCGGCAGCGGCACTCGTCGCGATCGACCCGCGCACCGGCCACATCAAGGCGATGGTGGGCGGTCGCGACTACCAGAAGAACAAGTTCAACCTTGCCAGCCAAGGGCGCCGGCAACCGGGTTCCGCGTTCAAGACGTTCGCGCTGGCTGCAGCGATGAGCGCCGGCGTTCCGCCGTGGCAGGACATCGACTCCTCGTCACCGGCGACGATCCCGTCGAAGTACAAGCCGTGGGTCGTGTCGAACAGCGAGGGCAGCGGGCACGGCATGATGTCGCTGGAGAACGCGACGGCGCATTCGGTCAACACCGTGTACGCACGCCTGACGAAGGCCATCGGCGTTCGGCGTGTCGCGAAGACCGCGAAGAAGATGGGCATCTCGAGCAAGCTGCCGAACTACCCCTCGATCACGCTTGGGACGAGGAACGTCTCGCCGCTGGAGATGGCATCCGCCTACGGAACGCTCGCGACCGGCGGCACTCACTACAAGCACATGTCGATCACGAAGATCGTCGGGCCTGACGGCGACGTCATGTACCGGCAGAAGCCCCACGGCGACAGGGCGCTCAGGCCTGACGTGGCTCGCGCCGTGACCGACGTGCTCATGGGCGTCATCGACTACGGCACGGGAACACGCGCCGATATCGGTCGACCGGCGGCAGGCAAGACCGGCACAAGCCAGAACTACCGCGACGCGTGGTTCGTGGGCTACACCCCGCAGCTCGTAACGGCGGTCTGGGTCGGGTATCCCAGTGAGCGGCCCATGTACTCGGTCAACGGGATCCGGGGCTTCGGCGGCACGCTGGCCGCTCCCATCTGGCATGACTTCATGATCCAGGCGCTGGCAGGCAAGCCTGTGCTGCAATTCAAGCGAGCAGGCGAGCCCGAGTGGCATGCGGACCGATTCGACTTCCCGGTCAGCAAGCAGGCACGTGATTGGGAGCGCCGCAAGAAGCAGCAGGAGCAGCAGGGCTCCACGCCCTCCGGTGGCGGCTCAAGCGGCGGCGGTTCCGGGGGCGGCAGCTCGGGCGGTGGCGGTTCCGGCGGCGGTTCCGGCGGTGGCGGTTCCGGTGGCGGTTCCGGCGGTGGCGGCTCCGGCGGCGGCGGCTCCGGCAACACCTCGGGCACCGCCAACTAACTAGTCTCCGGCGTCCCTCACTCGCGCGTGGGCGCGCTCAGCGCGACGTCCCCCGCTGCGCACGACGCTTGGGCCTCAGCGGTCCGGGGCGACCGCTCGACAGGAACGCGCTCTCGCTATCGTAGTAGCGAAGCAGGAGTTCGTGTCCGGCCGACAGCCCGATCCTGCCGCTCAGATCGATGCGGTCGCTGCTCGTCGGCTCACCTTCGAATAGCGAGAGCCTGCCCACGTTGAGAAGCGATCCGTTGTCGGACAGATCGATCCCGAGCGCCTCGGCGAGCTTCCCCGGGCCGTTGGCGAGCTCGCGCAGGGGACGACCGCTCCGGCGTCGCGCCATCGCTTCGATCCCTTCGACGGGCTCGAGCGCCCGGATGAGAACCGCGCCCGCCTCCCCTTGCGGACCGCACACGAGGTTCACCATGTGGTGATTGCCGTACGTGAAGTAGACATACACCGTCCCCGGTGGACCGTACATCACGACGTTGCGCTTGGTGACGCCCTTCGTGGACGCGTGGGAGCCAGGATCGTCGGCTCCGAGGTACGCCTCGGCTTCTACGATCGCGCCGGCGGTCAGCACGCCGCCCGAGGTCGAGGCCAGAACGCGGCCCAGGAGGTCCGGCGCCACCTCACTCGGCGAGCGCTCGAAGAAAGCGTGGTCGATGGGGGCGCCGAACGCCGAAGGGGTGTCCATTCGTCTCATGGTAGACGAGCGCGCGTCCCGGTGTGCAACTTGCATAATGGGAAGTCACAGTACGTGAGAAGGAGTTGCGGTGATCGGTCGGGCGAGCGAACGACGGCAGTCAAGTGACCGGCGCCAGGGTGCCGCGAAGTTCAGGATTCCCGAGCGGCGCACTGGCTTCGATCGCCGACTCGCGTACCCCGTGCTCGGCGTGCTCCGCGACAACTCCTGGCAGCTTGCTGTCCTGCTGATCGCGATCAACATCCTCTCCCTCGCCGACTGGTGGTTCACCATGCGCGCGTTGGAGCTCGGAGCGTCGGAAGGCAACCCCGTCCTGTCCGCGATGCTCGAATCGAACCCGGCGATGGCCGCTGGCTTCAAGCTGTCCATCACCATCGCCGTGACGCTCGGCATATGGGCCTGGCGTCGCTACCGGCTCGTGCTCGCCACTTCCGTCTTCGGCGTAACGGCCTACGCGCTGGTGATCGTCTATCACATCGGGGGGCTGTCCGCCTTCGGCGTGCTCTAGCCGCCGGAACCGCGCCCTGCCCTATCCACCGAGCAGCTTGGCGCGCTTGAGCGAAGCGGCGACCTCCTCCCAGGGCCGTGTGTTGACGAGTTCCTCGCAGGTCACCCACCCCCGCCGAGCCTGCGCGACGCCGTAGGGCATGTAGCGTAGCTGTTCGGCAGCGTGCGCGTCGGTCCCGAGCGAGAAGCGAACGCCGTGGCGGCGCGCGAGCATGATGTGTTCGGCCGAGAGA
This sequence comes from Coriobacteriales bacterium, assembly GCA_016213085.1. Classification (GTDB taxonomy): domain Bacteria; phylum Actinomycetota; class Coriobacteriia; order Anaerosomatales; family JACRBU01; genus JACRBU01. Next base: position 762 of record JACRBU010000004.1, on the reverse strand, counting down.
TCGAGACGGTCGGGGTAGGAGTTGATCTCCATGATCGTGCCGGTCTCGCCTGCCGCCTCGAGCACGGCTTCCATGTTGATCGGCAGCGGGTCGCGCCTGCCGATGACCCTGCCGGTGGGGTGCCCGATCACGTCGACCCACGGGCTCTCGATCGCCGCCAAGGTGCGCTTGGTCACGGTGGCTTCGTCCTGGTCCCAACCCGAGTGCAACGACGCGAGCACGATCTCGAAGCGCGCGAGCACCTCGTCGTCGTAGTCGAGCGAACCATCGTCGGCGACGTTGAGTTCGATGCCCTTGAGTATCCGGGCGCCCGTGCCGTCCGCGTTGAGCGCGTCGATCTCGGCCCACTGCTTCTCGAGGTCCTCGAGGTCGAGTCCGCCGACCATGCGCAGCTCGTAGGCGTGGTCCGTCGCGGCGAGGTACTCGTAGCCGAGTTCGGTCGCCATGTCGCGATTGCTTCGCAGCGTGTTGCGGCCGTCGGTGAAGGTGGAGTGCGACTGGAGGTCGCCGCGCACGTCCTCGACGGTCACGAGCCTGGGCAGCTCACCGGCTCGGGCGGCGTCGATCTCGCCGATCGCGCGTCTGATCTCGGGCGGAGGGACTGGGAGTCCGAGGATCCCGTAGACCTCCTCCTCGGTCGCTCCAGCGAGGCGCTCGCCCGTGGATGCGTCGAAGACCCCGTACTCGTTCACCTTCATACCGAGCTTCTTGGCGACTTCGCGCAACTCGACATTGTGGTCCTTGTTGCCGGTGACGTACTGC
>JACRBU010000157.1 GCA_016213085.1 Coriobacteriales bacterium | reverse complement strand
GGCCGGAATCCCGGCCCCGTCGAACGACTTGAACGCCTAGAACCATTCCTTCTTGCTGTAGACGTACATGGCGCAGAACTCGTCGTCGGTCTTCGTGAGGTACATGATGCCTTCGATCAGCCCGACGACACTCACGGCGAACGACAGCACTCCCATGGTGGCCCATCCGACAAGCCAGACGACGACCATGATGATCCCCGGAGTCGTATAACCGAGGTAGAACTTGTGCACGCCGAGTCCGCCGAGCAGGATTCCGAGGATGCCGGCGGTGACGCGGCTCTTCGGGCACGGCTGACCGGTCGAAGCGGGAGCACCATACGCGGCCGGTTGCGGAGGGGGTGGTGGTGCAGGCTGACCGGGGGGCACCACCGGTGCGCTCGGCGGCGTGGGTGTCGGCGCTACCGGCTCGGCGGGAGGCGTCGGCGTGGGAGACTCAGACGCCCCGGGCTGCTCTGCCTTGCTCGCGCCGGTCAGTTCGGACCACGCCGACTTCGCGCCTTCGGCGAAATCGCGAGCCGTCGATTCGACGGCGGTGCCGAACTCGCTGGCCCCGGAACCGCTGCCCCCCGCGGGCGCAGGCGACTCGGGCGTGGCGGGCGGCTCGGGGGCCATAGGCGACTCGGGCGGAGCCGGCGCTTCGGGTGGACTTGCGGGTTCAGCTGCGGGCTCTTCGGCCGGTGACAGGTCTCGGTTCTCGTCATCCATGCTGCGCTACCCTTCTCCGTGGCACGCTCAGGTGCCGCTTCCCCATCGTTCGAACAGCGAATGCTCGATCCCAAGAACGTCGAGCACGCGACCGACCACGAAATTGACTGCGTCGTCGAGGGTTTGCGGACGTTGATAGAACGCAGGCGACGCCGGAAGCACGATCGCACCGGCTTCGGTGACCGCGGTGAGGTTGCGAAGGTGAACCAGGGACAGCGGCGTCTCGCGGACGACGAGCACGAGCGGGCAGCGCTCCTTGAGCATCACGTCCGCCGCACGCTCGGGCAGATTCGTCGCGGTCCCAGCTGCGACCGCGGCCGTGAACCCCATCGACGCAGGCGCGACAACCATCGCGTCGACCGGGTGCGAGCCGCTCGCGACGGCATCGAAGAGGTCCGCGGGGTCGGCACATCTGAGCGACGCGTCAGCCGGCAGTTCGAGGTATGCCTTGAGGGCACCAGCCTGGTCGACGGTGGGGATGTCGAACCCAAGCTCGTGCGCGCACACCTGGCGGCCAGCCTCGGTGGCGATGAACACCACCTCATGTGCGTGGCCGACGAGCTGCTCGACGAGCCGCATCCCGTAGGCGCTCCCGGACGCTCCTGTCATGACCACCGTGATACGAGCCACGCGGCCCCCTCTCCTGTGCGGATGCTACCCCGTGACGAGGCGGTCGACCAGCGCTCCAAGGAACACGATCACGGCGATGACGCCGTTGACGGTGAAGAACGCGGCGTTCACGCGCGACAGATCGCGCTCGGAGACGATCGCGTTCTCGTAGAGCAGGAGCGCCGCGGCGACCGCCACACCCGCGAACCACGGCCACCCGGCACCCGCCAGGACACCGCCGACGACCAGCAAGACGACCGTGAGCGCGTGGCAGATGCGGGTCTGCCAGAGGGCAGGCCCAACGCCGAAGTCCGCTGGGACCGAGTGCACGCCGTCGCGTCGATCGCACTCGATGTCCTGAGTCGCATAGATGATGTCGAAGCCTGCGGTCCACAGAAGCACGGCGCCACCCCACACCCACGGGGCCGGAGCGGAGATCGGTCCACCCACGGCTACCCAGCCGGCGACCGGCGCCAGCCCAAGACACAGCCCGAGCCAGTAGTGCGCCCACGGCGCGAATCTCTTGACGTACGGATAGACGAGGAAACACGCGAGCGGAATCGGCCACAGCCAGTGCGTGATCGGCGCGAGTTGGAACGTCGCGAAGATGTAGAGCGCCAGCATCACGCCCGCAAACAGCCAGAGCTCCCAGGCCTTCACGAGTCCGGCCGGGACCGCCCGGCCCGAGGTGCGGGGGTTTCGTGCGTCGATCTCCTTGTCGATCGCACGGTTGAGCACGAAGGCCACAGCGCGGGCCCCCACCATCGCAACGGTGATCCAGAGCAGCGCCCACCAGGTCGGCAGATTGCCGAGCGTGACCCAAGGAGTTGGCTCAGGCTGGACCGGCGGATAGATGAGCGGTACCGGGAAGGCCACAACCGCCGCCCCGTAGAGCGCGCCGATGTAGGCGTAGGGCAGCGCGAAGATCGAGTGCTCGAACTTCACGAGCTCCGCGAACATCTGGATCGTGCCGCCGATGCCTGGCTTGCGCGCGGCCGGCGGCGGGTCCTTCGGCGTGTCGGAGGGCGCCTCGCTCACAGGCCGAGCTCGCCCCACATCTCGTCGATGCGCTTCTTGACCTCCGCGCTCATCTCGAGCGCCTCGGGCCACTCGCGCTCATGTCCCTCGTTGGGGAACGGACGCGTGGCATCGATCCCCATCTTGTAGCCGAAGCTCTCGAAGTTGCTCGAGTGATCGAGCTTATCGAGCGGGCCCTTGCTGATGAGGACGTCTCGGTTTGGATCGACGTTGTTGAAGCAGCGCCACGCGACCTCGGAGTAGTTGTGGCAATCCACGTCCTCGTCGACGACGATGACGTACTTCGTGAACATCATCTGCCCCATCGACCAGGCGAAGTTCATCACGCGGAACGCGTGCCCGGCGAACTCCTTCTTGATCTGGAAGATCGCGCAGTTGTGGAAGACGCCCTCGAGCGGAAGATCGTAGTCGATGACCTCGGGCATGAGCGCGCGGATCGCCGGCAGGAAGATCCGCTCCGTGGCCTTGGCCATGTAGCAGTCCTCCATCGGCGGGCGACCGACGATCGTCGCGGGATAGATCGCGTCGCGGCGCATGGTGATGGCTTCGACGTGGAACACCGGGAAGTAGTCGGCGAGCGAGTAGTAGCCGGTGTGATCGCCGAAGGGCCCCTCCCACCTCGTCTCCTCGAGGTCGCACCAGCCCTCGAGCACGATCTCCGCGTGCGCGGGCACCAGCAGGTCGTTCGTCACGCACTTCACGACTTCGACAGGCTCGCCGCGCAAGATGCCGCTGAAGAGGTACTCGTCGATCATCGGCGGCACGGGAGCGGTCGCCGAGAAGATCGTCGTCGGATCGCCACCGAGCGCCACCGAGATCGGCGCGTGCGAGTGGCCGGCTTCCTTCCACGCACGGAGGTTCTTCGCTCCGTCGTGGTGCTGATGGATGTGCAGCCCCGTCGTATTCCGGTCGAAGATCTGCAGCCTGTACATGCCGAGATTGAGCTTGCCTTTCGGGTTGTTCGTCACGACAAGCGGGAGCGTTATGAACGGCCCGCCGTCGTCGGGCCACGTCGTGAGGACCGGGAGTCTCCCCAGATCGACGTCGTCGCCGCGCAGCACCACCTCATGCACGGGCGCGCGCTTGACCTCCTTTGCGCCGGCGCCGGCGAGGTCCTTCAATCCCATCAGCACGCCGAGCTTGTCCTTCATCGACGCAGGCATGTCTAGCGGCAGCATCTCCATCAGCTGCTTCGCTTTGACGTCCAAGTCGCGCCAGGTGCCGGTGTCGGCATTGACACCCAGCCCCCACGCCATGCGGTCGTAGCTGCCCATCAGGTTGATCGCAACCGGCATGTCGTACGAAGACCCTGAGATGCGGTCGACAGGGTTCTCGAAGAGGAGTCCGGGGCCGTAGACCTTGCTCACCCGATCCGCGATCTCGCCGATCTCGAGCTTCGGGTCAACGGCGGCGCTGACCCGTTTCAGCTGGCCGTGCTTCTCGATGAGCGACAGGTACTCACGCAGGTCCTTGAGGGCCATCGATTCTCCTTCGCAAACGCTCAGACTCCTGAGAGCATACGTTACCGCGTCGAGCAGTAGACGCGTCGATCAGCAGGGAAGCTGCAGGACCTCGCCAAGCTCGTCGAGGGACCGCACGAAGCGCTCGGCGAGATGCGGCGATGGTTCCGGCCCGCCGTGACGGTCGATGAGCACGGGTGTCATTCCGACCCCGGTCGCACCGAGGACGTCGGCATACTCGTGGTCACCGACGTGCGCCGCATCTCGCGCGCTCACCCCCACGTGCCCGAGAGCGAGTTCGAAGATCCGAGGGTCGGGCTTGTGCAGCCCGACGTCCGCCGAGCTGACGATCGTGTCGACATACTCACCGAGACCGAGTCGTTCGATGATCCCGCGCAGCCTGGAGTCCCAATTCGAGATCAGGCCGATCTTCACACCGCATTCTCTGAGCATCCCGAAGGTCCGCCCAACATCCTCGTACGCGCGCCACCGGGAGGCATCCCCGAACTCCTCGTAGACCGCGTGCGCGAGGCGCTCCGCGTCCTCCTCCACGCCAAGCTTGCGGCACAGCAGGGCGTACATCCCGACCCAGACCTCGTGAGTCGCGCCCTCGTCCGTCCAAAACGTGTCGTCCTCGCGGTAGCGCTCCTCGTAGTACTCGTCGACCAGCGGCATCCATGCGTCTATCGCGTCGAGATCGTGGACGTGCCCCTCTGTCTCGAGAACCTGACGCACGACTTCGGAAACGGAAGGATACGGGTAGAGCAGGGTGTTGCCAACGTCGAAGAAGACGGCCCTGATCATTCGGGTGATCAGTCGAGATAGGTGACGCGGGTCATGTCGTGCGGGGGCGCCACGGGAGGGACTTCACCTGGATACCCGAGCGCGATGATGGAGACCACGTCCTCGTTCTCCGCCGCTCCGACCGCGTCCGCAAGGTCGTCTCTGACCCAGAACGAGAAGGTGACGTTGCACGAGCCCAACCCCTCGGCCGTCGCCGCGAGCATCAGATTCTCGATCGCGGCACCCACTGAAAGCTGCTCGTTGAGCAGCGTGAATTCGTCTTCAGCCCTTGGCATCGCCACCACGACGACAGCCGGAGCGTCGCCCAGCGACGAATACCACTTGACGGCCTGCTCGTAGCGCTCGGGTCCGAGAGCGTCCATGTACTCGCTCAGGTGGACGGTCGTCTGCGCGATGGCGCGGCCCAATTTGAGACGCGTCTCCCCCGTGGCCACATAGAAGCGCCACGGTTGAGAGTTCATCGCCGAAGGAGCGAGCTCGGCAGCCTCGACGATCCGTTCGAGCACCTCGCGCGGTATGGGATCGCTCGTGAAGTCCCTGACCGCGTGCCTGCTCCTGACTACGTCCCAGAAGTCCATCGTGTCCCCCTCAACGCTCGACAGCTGCGAGCACACGCTCGGCGATCGTCTGTACCGCTTTCGGACGCCCGAGCGTCGCGGCGTTCTCGGCCATCTGGCTCAATCTCGTGGGGTGCGTTGCCAGGAAGCGCACCTTCTCGACAACGTCTTCGGCGTCGCGGGCCCACATCCCCGCCCCGTAGTTGACGAGAAAGTCCACGTTGTACATTTCCTGACCAGGCACGGGGTTGTAGATGATAAGCGGCATCCCCACGGCCAGCGCTTCCGACACTGTCAGGCCACCGGCCTTTCCGACGAGCAGGTCGGACGCATGCATGATTGTATCCATGTCATCGCGATACGCGAACACGCGCACGAGATTCAGCACCTCACAGAGAGGCTCGAGCCGACGGAACATGCGGGTGTTCCGTCCGGTCACTGCGAGCACCTGGACACCGCTGTTGCCCAGTTGGCCGACGATCTCGCGCAGGTCGCTCACGCTGCCGGCAGCGCTCGTCACGATCACCGTGAAGCGGTCGGCCAGGCCGAGATCCCGACGCGCGGCCGCCTTGTCCTGGGTCGCCGAGAACTTCTCTGCGACCGGGATTCCCGACACGACGACACGATTCCACGGAACGCCACGGACCACGAGGTCCTCCCGGACCTCCTTCGATGGCACGAAGTAGAGGTCGGTCGAAGGGTGCAGCCATGCCCGGTGGACCCCGAAGTCGGTGATGACGGTCGCGGCGACGACGGGACGGTCCTCCTTCATGTCCGCGACCACGCCTCCGGCGACCGGAAACGTCGACACGATCGCGTCAGGCTCGAACTCGTCGATGTAGCGTGAGGCCTTGAAGTATCCCGTGGTCTTCAACTCGTGTACGACAGGGTTGGTGGGCAGGCGATTGGAAAGCTCGAAGAAGTTCCCGTAGAGCGTCGGGAAGAAGGTCACCGACTGGTCGTATGCGAACCGGCCGAGAACGTTGACGGACGGCAGGAACTCGCGGAAGAAGTCGACGATGCGCACCTCGACGTCGCCCCCATGGCGCTCCTCGAAGTAGCGAAGCAACGCTTCGGCGGCCGCTTTGTGCCCACCGCCGAAAGAAGCCGAGAAGAGCAGTATCTTTGTGGGACGTTTCGCCATCGCCTCAGCGAGGCGCGCCGGCGACAGGACGGTGCTTGACGAGCCGCACCTTGGTGCCGCCGAGCGGCGAGTGGTCGAACTCGACCCGATCCATCAACGCGCGCATGAACATGATGCCGCGCCCCGAGGGTGCATAGACGTCGTCACTGCCGGCGTGCTGCCCGTTGAAGCCGATCCCGTTGTCCATGACCTCGAGCACGATCCGGTCGTCATACGCGACGACTTCGACACGGACCTCGCCGGAGCCATCGGCAGGGGCCCCATGGCGGACAGCGTTCGCCAGCGCCTCTCCGAGCGCGACCTTGATGTCGAAGAGCGCCGAGTCGGCAAAGCCGAGGGAGCCGAGGATCGCGACGACCTCCTCGCGCACCGATCCGAGGTTCTCGACCGCGGCGACCATGTCGATGCTCTTGCTCCAGAGCGGTTCATGCGCGAGCTCGGGAAGTTGCAGCCCTTCGAGCGCCGAGGCCACAGACGAACTCATCTGAACCGATGCGGCTACCTGGACAAGCCCTGAGAGCTCGAGGATGCGGGCGACGTCATCGTTGGCTCCGGCCCGCACGAGCCGGCCGCCGACCGGCCTGAGGCGATGATCGAGCCAGACCAGAAGCCCAAGAGCCGAGCTGTCGGCGTAGGCGACATCGCTCAAGTCCAGCACGACGCTTCGGCAGCCCGCCTCGAGGGCAGCGTCCATGTCTGCCCGCAACGCCGGCACGACCGCGATGTCGATATCACCCGCAAGCCGAGCCACGCACGTGTCCGAGCCGATTTCGAAGTCTATGTCGAAGGCCATGCTTCTGAAGATTCCCCTCGTACGGTCGAGTCCACCGTCCCGATTTCGGCTGTATTCGAGACCCGACCGGTGAAACGTACAGCCACGATGGCAACGTCGTCGCGCAGGTCTCCTTCTGCAAACAATCGGACAGCAGCCATCAAACGTTGAACGATATCCTCGCACGTCCCGCCCGCCTCGAGCGTACGGCGTACCTGCTCCTCCCCGAAGAACTTCGAGCCAGCGCGGGCCTCGGTGACACCGTCGGTGTAGAGGAGGACCGTGTCCCCGGGGTCGACAGACACAGACTCCTCATCGTAGTCGACATCGGGCATGACTCCCAAGAGAGGCCCGGTGGCCACGAGCGGCTCGATTCCACCCTGCGCCCGCAGGCTCAGCCCCGGGGGATGTCCTCCACTCGCCCATCTCAGCCGACGGGTGGTCGAATCGTATTGGCCGAGCCACAGCGTGACGATGTCGCCCGCGTCTCCGGACTCGGCGACCATGCGGTTGACTTCTCGCAGGACCAACGCGGGACCGAGCCCCGCAGCGACAAGCGCCCGCACCGAGTACTTGATCATCGATGTCTTGGTGGCGGCGATGATGCCCTTGCCGACCACGTCGCCGATGGCGAAGACGATCGACCCGTCCGGGGCGCGCATCATGTCGTAGTAGTCGCCGCCGATCTCGCTGTCCGGCCCCACCGGCACGTAGACCGAGCCCGTCTCCACTTCGGCGAGTTCCGGAAGCGCCTCGGGGGTGATGCTGCGCTGGAGGATCGTCGCGACTTCGTGCTCGTGGCTGTAGAGGCGTGCGGTGTCGATCGCCAGCGACGCTTGGGCCGCGAAGGTCTGAAGCACGCTGAGATCCTCGTCGGAGAACGCGTTCTGCTCGGACGACAGGATCGCCAGCACTCCGATAGAGCGACCTCGAGCGAGAAGCGGGACGGCCAGCATCGCCCTCAGCCCGAGGGAGTACGCGATCCTCTGTACGCCGGCGCTGTCCGGTGCGATCGAACGGAACGTGCCTGGTTCGCCGCTCTCGTAGACGAATCCGAAGACGTCCTCACCCGGCCGAAGGGACAGATCGAGGATCTCCGAGGACACGGTGCCGCGGGCCATCTCCGTGCGAAGCACGCGCCGCGGGCGATCGTACGTGAGCAACCACACCGCGTCCGCAGAGAAGATCTTCTGGACCACGTCGAGCACGCGGTTGAGCACGATGTTGAACTGCAGCGAGGAGCTCAGCGCCTGGCTGATCCTGAAGATCGTCTCGAGGTTCGAGGCGCGCGTGATCGCGCGCTCGTAGAAGTAGGCGTTGTCGAGTGCGAGAGCGATCTCGTCCGACACCGCGTCCGCGAGCTCGATGTCCCTCGGCCTCACGCCCCCGGGACCGGGCACGACCACAAGCACGGCGCCGTGTCCGCTGGACATGCCCGTCGGAACGACCAACAGCTCCGATGCGCCATGGCGGTCGAGGAGCGCATCGGCTTCGGCGTCGACACCCTTCGGGATGGTCGTCGGCGAGTCGGCCTCGCCGAGCGCCAGCGTCCGGATCGCCATCGTGACGAGCGCATCCTCGCGCGCCGGATCGAACGAAGGTGGCATCCCGAGGGACGCCCGGTCCACGAAGGCGATCTGGACCTCACGCGCCCCGAAGAGATCGCGCAATCGCACGACGACCGACTCGAGCGCCTCGCCGAGGTTGCCAGCGCCCACCAGGTCCTCGGCCACGGCCTGGAGGGTCTCCGCGATCTCCCGGGACTCACCCTCCTCCGCGAACATCCTCGAGTTGTTGACGGCCACGGCGGCCTGGGCGGCGAACGTGCGCAGCATCTCGGTCTCGGCTTCGGTGAACCCGCGTTCCGACTCGGAGACGTATACGATCACGCCGATCGCCTCGTAGCCGCTCACGAGCGGGATGGCGATCGCTTCGCGGGCCTGCTCGGGCGCGAGCCCCGGGAGAATCTCACGAAGCCTGCCAGGAAGCCCCGTCACGACCCGCGGCTCGATGGCCGAAAGCGCTTCGATGATCCATCCCTCTCCCCTCGCCGGCATGCAGGGCAGCACGTCAAGCTGCGCGCCGTGGGCCCTCACGGGCTTCAGAAGGTCTCGCGAGTCATCCAGCAGGTAGATCGCCGTGATACCCGGTCCGATGATGTGTTCCATCGCCGATAGGATGCCGTCGAGCACCTGATCGAGGTGGGTGCTGCTCGCCAGCAGCTGCGAGAGATCGTGTAGCGCGTTGAGTCTCATCGCGACCGCGTTGAAGGCATCGGCCAGCCGACCGACCTCGTCGTCGCGATCCGCCTTGAGCGGCTTCACGTACGACCCCTCGGCGGCACGATACGCGGCTTCCTCGAGCGAGCGCAGCGGGTCGGAGAGCTGCGCGGAGATGACCCAGGCGATCGCGAGTGCGACGAGTCCGCCGAGTATGAGCACGCCGATCGAGGGCCCGACCGCCTGGAAGGTCGCGGAAACCACCGCGGAGCGGGGCTGGACGAGCGCGACACGCCAGTTCAGCCCAGGTATGCCGTGGATGGGGGTGTACAGCCCCGACATCGGGGTTCCGTTCGTCGCCCTGGCGGTCACGACGCCGTCACGACCGCTGCGCGTCCATTTCGCCCGGCCGAGATCGAGTTCGGGACCGGCGGCAGCCTCGATGTGCCCGCCGGGTCCGATCACCAGTACTGCGCTTCCGGGCTGCTCGGCAGCCGCCTCCCTGACAAGGCTCGTCAGGAAGGAAGTGTCGACCTTGCCGAGCACGAGGACCGGGTCTCCGGACCGTATGATCGACGTGCGCGCGATCCAGACATTCGGCGTCCCGTCCGTGCCTGTGTCCTGAACGACGATACTTGCAGACGCACGCGCGAAACTCTCGAGTATCGAGCGGGGAATCCTCTCGGTGTTCGACGAGGCCCGGGACCCCAGGGGCCTGCCGTTCGCGTCCAGGAGGGTGAGAGACTCGAGAGCTCCGTCGGAGCCTGCAAGCGACTTGGTGAGCTGTGCGGCGCTGCTCACGTCCTTCGCGGCGCCCACGGCGCCCGCGGTTTGCTCGACGATCACACCCGCCGCGGCGATCTGCACCTCGGCGGTGTCTTCAACGCGATGCATGCCCGCGCGCTGCTGCGACACCACTTCCGCGCTGGCCAGCCTAGATGCGCCGGTAACCCCGACGATCGCGGCGGCAACGGCTATCACGATGCCGACCACAAGCGTCACCTGGACGATGTCGGTCGCTATCGTGCGACCACGACGCCGCTCCTGGCTCATTCGGGCCCTCGGATCTAGTCGCTATGGCGCGGCCGCCTCGGCCGTCCCCCCTCGTACATGATAGAGCAGGTAGCCTAGGGCAGTCAGCTAACCGAGCGAGGTCTTTGGCAGCACGCTGGACAGCCAGCTCGCGACGAACCCGAACTGGCCCGTCACAAGCAGCAGCCCGACTGCGATGAGGACCGAGCCGGCGACCCGATTGATCACCAGGCTGTGCCGTCCGAGCCAGCGCAGGAGCGGCCTCGCGCTGCCGAACAGCGCAGCCACCGCGATGAACGGGATCCCCAGTCCAAGCGAATACGCCAGCAGGAGCAGCGCTCCCGCAGACGCGCTGCCGTACGAACCGGCGAGCCCCAGGATCACGCCGAGGATCGGTCCCACGCACGGCGTCCAACCGGCGGCGAACGCCATGCCCATGACCAGAGCCGCCCACGTGCCGAACGAACTCGCACGATTCATGTCGGGCCGCATCTCACCGTAGAGCCACGGAACCCTGATCACCCCGAGCATCAGGACGCCGCACGCGATCACCAGCACCCCGAACACTCTCGTGATCAGGTCCCTGTAGGCATCCAGGAAGCCCCCGAGGACCGATGCCGAGGCGCCCAGACCAACGAACACGATCGAGAAACCGGCGACGAAGAGCACCGCAGCGGTCAGGATCTTCGCGGTCGGGCGCTCGTTGCCGGCCAGTTCGGCTGTGGTCAAGCCCGTCATGAACGACAGGTACGCGGGAATCAGCGGGAGCACGCATGGAGAGAGGAACGACAGCAGTCCTGCGACGAACGCGGCACCAAGACTCACGGAGCTGGTCATGTCACTCGCATTCCGAGGGGGTATCCAGGGCGGTCTCAGTATACCCCATACGGTATTTTCGGGCTACTCCTCCACCGCGGTGACAACAATCTCGTGAAGGCCGACGTTGAGGACGTGATGACCGGGCTCGAGAGCTGGGATGAGAATCGCGGTGGACTTCCCGCCGCCGGGACACGACACCGGTACACCGATGTCGACGAGCACCTCTCGGCGTGCGGGGACCGTGAGCATGAAGCTGCCGTTGAGACTGTCGCCGTTGAGTTGAGGGGCATCGATCGTCTGAACGACAGGCTCGAGGGCCCGTGCCTGCGAGGCCGGCACACCGATGGCGACTCCGCGCGACGTCCCCCACGAGGCGGAACCGAGGCGGACGGACGTCCGCGACGCGACGAGGCCGACCACGGTGAACAGCAGGAGCGCGGAAGCGACCGCTACCGCGACGGACTGCCCGCCATAGCCGAGTCCCTCGCGATAGGCCGATTCAGTGCTGCTGTCCTTCGTGACGTTCACTCAGTCCTCAAGTTCCGAGCACCAGCGGGCGCACGGACGCGACCGCGTACACGTCGGTTTCTGCGAAGTACGTGCCAGAGGTGCGCCTGATTCAGCGCGATGAATGAGAAGATCTCGGCTGGCCCTACTGGTCGCCGCTGGACTGTCGGAGCAGCGTGCCGCAGAAGGGGCACAGGCGCCACGAGTCGAGGCAGGCCTTGCCGCATGATGCGCACGCGATCGACGTGGGAGGGTTCTCCCTCCCACCGCGCGCCGGTCGGTCCGAGAGAAGCAGCCACGCGAGGCCGCCGACGAGAACCCCCGCGATGAGCGGGATCGTCCAGCCAAGCGGCGTGGCAGCGGTCGTTCCCGAGAAACCGCCGCCCGCGTTGACGACGAGGGTGATAGCGAGGAGCACCGTGGCGACAGCAAGCCCGCCAAGGGCTGCTGCAGCGATTCTGAGCAGCGGCTTTCTGGCCACGCGGCGACTCCGTTCGTTAGCGTCCTACGGGCGCTGAAGAGTGCAATCCATGTGCCAGAGGTTCCCGCCATCAGGAAGAGAGCGGGACTAGAGCCCGAGACGCGCCATACGCGCCTCCAGAGTCTTCGCCGTCAGCCCCAGTAGCTTGGCCGCCTTCGGGGCGCTACCGCCGGTCCTGTCGAGGGCCTGACGCACCAGGTCCAGCTCAACCTCCTCGAGATCCACTCCATCCTCGGGAAGCTGGAATCCGGAGGGCATCCGCTGGGTGGGTGACATGCCCGCTCGTACCTCGGCGGGGAGGTCATCCAATCCGATCTCGTCGTGGTGGGTCAAGATCACGATCCGCTCGATGCTGTTCTCGAGTTCGCGGATATTCCCCGGCCACTGGTAGGTCACGAGCGCTTCCATGGCCTCGGGGGTGATCCGCATGCTCCCGGCGTTGTACTTCTCGAGAAAGTGAGCGACGAGGAGCGGGATGTCACCTGAACGCTGCCTGAGAGGCGGCAGCGTGATCGGCACGACGTTGAGACGGTAGTAGAGGTCCTCGCGGAAACCGCCATCGGCGATGAGCTGTTGGAGGTCCTGATTCGTGGCTGCTACCACCCGGACGTCGATGTCGATCGTGCGAGTGCCGCCGAGGCGCTCGAACGTCCGCTCCTGCAGGACTCGAAGGAGCTTCACTTGCGTGGCCGTAGAGATGTCGCCGATCTCGTCAAGGAACAGCGTGCCGCCGTTGGCCATCTCGAAGCGACCCGGTTTGGCGGTCACCGCGCCGGTGAACGCGCCCTTTTCGAAGCCGAAGAGCTCGCTCTCGAGAAGGGTGTCGGGCAGCGCTCCAGCGCTCACGGACACGAACGGCTTGTTGGCCCGGTCCGAGAGGTTGTGCAGAGCGCGGGCGATCAGCTCCTTGCCCGTGCCGGACTCACCGTAGATGATCGCCGTGGCGTTCGTGGGCGCCACCTTCCGAACGGTCTCGATGACCTCGATCATCCGCTGGTCCGACGCGACGATGCCCTCGACGTCGTACTCCCGGTCGAGCTCCTGGCGAAGTCTCTCGACCTCGTTGGCCAGATCGGAGTACTGGAGGGCCTTGTCGATCGCGAGCTTGAGTTCCTCCAGGTCGAATGGCTTCGTGAGGTACTCGTTCGCGCCAGCCTTCATCGCCTCGACCGCTTGGGCGACGTTGCCGTGAGCCGTGAGCATGATGATCGGGAACGTCTGGCCCTTCCCGCGCACCCGGCGCAGGACCTCCATCCCGTCCGGTTCGGGCATGCGGTGATCGAGGATCATGATGTCGGGCGCCTGGTCGGAGACGGAGGCGAGGGCGCCTTTGCCGTCCGCCGCGTCGACGACCTCGAAACCCTCGCCCGAGAGCGCCTGGCCCAGCACCCACCGCATGTTCTTCTCGTCGTCCACGATAAGGACGCGCTTCGACATCCGTACCTCCCCTAGTCTTCGAGCGCAACCGGCAGAGAGACCGTGAACGTAGTCCCCTGCGGTGAGCTGTCCAGTTCGATATGCCCGTCGTGCTCATCGATGATTCGATGGACGATCGTCAGGCCGAGCCCCGTGCCTTCCGCTCGCTTCGTGAAGAACGGATCGAAGACCTTCCCGACGTCAGCCTGTAGAATCCCCGGGCCGTTGTCGGCAACCTCGACCGTCACGAAGTCACCGTTGGACCGGGTGCGAAGCATGATCTCCCCTCCCCCGGTGTCCTCCATCGCCTGGACGGCGTTGGTGACGAGGTTGAGGAACACTTGCTTCATCTGATCGGGGTCGGCGACCACGTCCGGAAGGTTGCCGGCGAACTCCTCGATGATGCGCACGTCGGACTGCTTCGCGAATCGGTTCGTGAACAACTCGACGTCCTGCAGCACCTCTTCGACGTTCGTGCGTACGAGCGTAGGCTTGCTCGGCCTGCCGAAGTCCAGCAGCGCCTTGATGACGCGGTCGAGACGATCTATCTCCTGCTTGATGACCTCGGCCGCCTCGTGGATCCGCTCGCTATTGTATTCGGCGTCCTCAAGCAGCTGGACCGAGGCCCTGATAACCCCCAGGGGGTTGCGCACTTCGTGGGCGACACCCGCGGTCAGTTCGCCCATGGCTGCCAAGCGGTCCGCGCGGATGAGCTGGTCTGTGAGTGCGCGGATGTCGGAGACGTCCTCAAGGGTCACGACCGCCCCGAGGATCTTCCCGCCAACGGCGCGCATGCGAGACACAGAGACCTGCGCGTGCACCTCCTTGCCCGAGCTCGTCACGAGCGTTATCTCCCGCAGTGTCAACGGGAGGCGTCCGGCAAGGACCTTCGACACGTCGGTCGCGATGCCGCCATCCTCACGGAAGAGCGTGCCGATGGGTTTGGGGACCATCTCGTATTCGGACATCGCGAGCATCCGCTCGGCGGCGGGATTCGCCGTCGCGACCGACCCGTCCGGTCCGACCGTCAACACGCCTGACGTGATAGAACGCAGTATCGACTGCATGTAGTCCTGGATGTTGATGAGTTGGATCGCCCGCTCTTCGAGCTTCTTGTAGGCCTCCTCGAGCTGCTGTGACACCGCGCGCGAATCAGCCGCCTTGGTGTTCTCCATGTCTCGGAGCATGCCGAAGAGCAGCCCGGCGGCGAAGTACATGGCGATCTCTATCGAGTTCTCGTAGGGGGGATTGAGAAGCCCGCCGAGCGAGACCTGAGCGTGGATCCCAAACGGGATGGCCGCAGCGAGCGCCGCCAGGAGACCACCACGCTTGCCGAACACGAATGCTGCATACACGATCGGAATGTAGTAGAGCTGCCGGTAGAAGACGCTCAGCCACGTTGCCTGGCCCCTCGTGCTCGTGAAGATGTTGATCATCGTCACCGAGAGCAGCAGGACCGCGATGATCGTCACCGAGCGAACGTCACGAGCCCGTCGTCTTCTGCGCTCGTCGGAAGGCTCGCCGCGAGGGGCTCGCTCGACCGAATCGGGACTCATCGGCGGCGCCTTGCCCAACTGGGCTCAATGCCGAGTTCCTCGCGGTACTTCGCAACGGTGCGCCGGGCGACTGTCACGCCCTCTTCGGAGAGCAGCTCTGCGAGCTTCTGGTCCGAAAGCGGCTTGACGGCATCCTCTTCCTTCACGAGTTCACGCAGACGCTGCTTGATGCTGGTCGCCGCCACGTCCATGCCCTGCGCCGTACGGTACCCGCCGCTGAAGAAGTGCTTCAGCTCGAAGAGGCCGTAGGGCGTCGCCATGTACTTGCCGGTCACGCCGCGAGAAACGGTCGACAGGTGCACGCCGAGCTCAACGGCCACGTCCTCGAGACGAAGCGGACGCAGCGGGCCCTTCCCGTCCTCGAAGAAGTCACGCTGCACCTCGAGGATGATCTGCGTGATGCGAGAGACCGTGTCCTTGCGCCGAT
Source organism: Coriobacteriales bacterium (assembly GCA_016213085.1). GTDB lineage: Bacteria > Actinomycetota > Coriobacteriia > Anaerosomatales > JACRBU01 > JACRBU01. The sequence continues at coordinate 51,683 of JACRBU010000157.1, read as the reverse complement.
CGACATTGCGGATGAAGCTCTCCGCCGAACGGATCTTGTCCTTCAGGTAGCGCTTGGTTTCGTCGTCGGTCGTGGCGCCCTTCTTCAGCATCGCCCGATACCGGGGACTCACCCGCAGTGTTGGGAGCGACTCGTTGTTCGGGATGAGAAGCCAGTCCTCACCTTCGAAGCGCCTGACCGTCACGTCAGGGACGATGTAGCCCGGGGAAGGACCCGGGGAGAACGCACCGGCCGGCCGCGGGTTGAGGCTCTTGAGCACCTGCACAAGGCGTCGCACCTCGCCCTCGTCGAGGCGCAGCGCCCTCGCGACCTTGCGGTAGTGGTTGGCGGCGACGTCGTCGAGGTGATCTCGGACGATGCGCAGAAGCATCGGCTCGTCGAGGCCGAGCGATTCCATCTGCAGGCACAGGGCCTCGACGAGGTCGCGAGCGCCGACGCCGGGCGGGTCGAGTTGCTGCACGACCTCGAGCCCCTCGGCAGCCTGGACCGACGTCACGCCGGCGACCCGAGCGATCTCGTCGAGAGAGCCGACGAAGAAGCCGTCGCTGTCGAGGGAGCCGATGATCGCAGCGGCGGCGCGCTGGACTTCTGGCTCGACATCGAGAAGGCCGACCTGGCCGAGAAGGTAGTCATCGAAGGTCTGTACGCCGCCGACGAACTCCTCGGTGTTGGGCTCCTCGGCGTTCGGGTCGCGTGGACCCGTCGTCTCGATCTGCTCGAGATCCTCGTACATCTCGAGCCACTCGTCCCACTCGCGGTCGTCCTCGCCAGCCTCTTCCGGGGCTTCCTCGCCTTCGACCGGCTCGAGTTCGGTTTCGTCGACCTCGAGAACAGGGTTCTCGAGCATCTCGACTTCGATCATCTGCTGCAGATCGGCGATGGGCATCGCCAGGATACTCAGGCCCTGGTAGACCTGGGGAGAGAGCGTGACTTTCTGGCGCAGTTCGGGGCGCTGTTGCAGTTCCACTGTGACCCCTCCTCGCACCCGAAGCGGACGGCTTGCACAGCAAGAATTATACCACCCACCGGCCAGCTCACGCGTCCCAGCGAGGCCGCCGAGAGGGCGCTACGCCAGGCCCGCGTCGGCTTCTCGGGCGGTCTTGGCCGCCTGGTATGTATCCATCGGCTCGAGGTGCACGATCACGTCGGCCACGTTGGGGAAGGCGTCGCAGATCGCGCGCTCAGCTCGCTCGGCGATGTCGTGGCCCTCCGCCACGGTCTGCCCGGGATCCACCTGGATGTGCAGGTCGACGTAGACCTCCGCCTCAGAACCGCGCGTTCTCACGTGGTGACACCCCAGCACGCCGTCGACTCCGGAAGCAGCGTCGCAGATCGCTGACGGCTCGATGCGGTACCGGTCGGACAGGGTCTCCCCCGCTTGCTTGAAGACGCCCCAGGCGGTGTAGATGATCGCGCCCGAAACCAGCAGGGCCACGATCGGGTCGGCCTTTGGGTAGCCGAGCTGGACGAACACCAGGGAGATGATGACTCCGACGCTCACGAAGGCATCGGACGCCGTGTGGCTCGCATCGGCGACGAGGATCTCGCTCTTCAGTTTCTTGCCGATCCTGCGCTCCCAGACGGTGATGACCAGGTTCACCGCGAGCGTGACGAACATCACCGCGAACGAGATTCGGTCCACCGTGGGGGGAGGCGCATCGCCGCTGAGCTTCTGGATCGCTTCGGATCCGATCCTGAACGCGGCGAAGACCAGCATGGCTCCGATGGCGGCGGACGCGTACGTCTCGTACTTGCTGTGCCCGTAGGGGTGGTCCTTGTCGGCAGGGCGTGCGGCGAGCCCCATGCCGATGAGCCCTACGACATTGCTCGTCCCGTCGAAAAGCGAGTGGAAGCCGTCGGCCTGCATGGCGCTCGACCCCGTGGCAACGCCCCATCCGAGCTTGGCGAACGCCACCATCAGATTGAGGCCGAGGATGATCGCGAGAATGCGACGGATCCGTGAGATCCGCGCGGATGCGACATCTTCACCTATGGAACGCGTGTAGCCCAAGCTGCACCACCAGTTTGTCACTGATACCCCTAGGGGGTATCATCAAGCTATCCGTATCACGTTACATCAACGGGCTCAGGAGCAACACATGGCACCCGAAAGCATCACACCCATCGTCGACGACGCCGAGCGCCGCAAGATCATCAATCGTCTCCGACGCCTCGAGGGTCAGATCCGTGGCCTTCAGTCGATGATCGAGTCCGGGCAGGAGTGCGACGCGATACTCACGCAGGTGATGGCCGCGAAGTCCGCACTCAACCAAGTCGGCCTCCATGTGATCGGCCACGCGATGAAGCGATGCCTCATCGACGAAGAGGCCACCACCCGGGACGAGGTCATCGACGAGGCGATCCGAGTGTTCCTCAAGTACTCGTCCTGCGTGAAGTAGGGGTCCTCCTTCACTCGCACAAGCAACGCCCCGCGCCGGGCGCGGGGCGTTGTGTGATCGGTCGGCCGACCCTGTCACGCTACGCCATCTGAGTTCGGGCGCGCCTACCCCTCCAGGCCGAACTCCTTCGCGAGGGCATCGGCGCCTCGCGCCCCGACCACTTGCTTGACGAGGCTTCCCTTCTCGAACATCGCGATCGTCGGGATACTCATCACGCCGAAGCGCACCGCAAGATCGCGGTTCTCGTCGATGTTCACCTTCACGAACTTGACCTTGTCTCCCACCCGACCGGAGAGCTTGTCGAGCTCGGGCGCGACCATCCGGCAGGGTCCGCACCAGGGTGCCCAGAAATCAACGACGACCGGTGTGTCTGCCGACCCCACCTCGGCGTCCCACGTCGAGGTCGAAACGTCGATCGCTTTGCTCATGCTCGTGCCTTCCTCTCGTGACCTATTCGTTCATTATACCGGGTGGGGTATTCCTGTCACGTGCTTCTAGGAGGTATGTAGCGGGAAAGCAACATCGAATGGAGGTGTGTGGTGCCTGTCGGTCTGTGGATAGCTCTTGTGGGCGGTGCGTTTCTCGCGGGCGCTGCCTTCGTCGGAGTCCTCGTCGTTCGGCGCGGAGCCGAACTCATCGTGGCGATCGGCGGTGCCGCCGGGCTCGCGCTCTCTGCTTGGGCCTTCTCCCGCATCAACGATGTGTATCCCCGCGTGGACGCCATCCTCTACGCGTTCGTTCTCGGCTTGGCTGCCCTTGGCGGTGGCTACGCGCTCGCATCGGCGCTCTTGGACAAGCTCGCGACCGACGTACGCCCCTACCGGGGAAGGCTCGCCGATCGCCCCCGGCCCGAGCGAATCGCAGTTGCGCTGTTCACATGCACGGAGCCGGAATCCTACAGCCCAAGCGTCACGGCTCGCGAGATCGCGTCCCTCACCGACGAAGGACTCCTGGAGGCCGGCATAGGCGTCATGCCCTTCCTCTACACGGCCCAGAAGGCGCGCTATCGTGCCGCCGGTGGCCGAAGCCCCGCGTACCGTCAGCTCAGGCAGGTCGCCGAGCAGCTCGAGACTCTGTTCAGTGACGCCGGACGCCCCCTGCACGCCGAAGCCGCGTCGTGCGCGGGAGAGGGATCGCTTCCCGATGCCGTCGGGCAACTCGTCGATCGCGGGTTCGGCACCATCGTGATCGCTCCCTACGCGGTATCGGATTCCCTCTCGATGGACTCCGCGCTGCGAATGGTGGATGCGATGCGCCTCGACACGAGCGGCGTGACCGTGACGCTTGCCGAACCGCTGTGGGGCTCTGACGAGGTCGCCACGATGGTCGCGAATCGCGCGCTGGCCGCTACCAGCGATGTCCAGACCACCGGAGTCGTCCTTGTCGCGCACGGACAGCCCGACCTTCGAGAGTTGCGCAACCCGCGCTTCGATGAGCACGAGACCGCGTTCGTGAGCCGGATTCGCATGCTCCTCGTCGAGCAGGGGATCCCCACTGAACACGTCAAGATCGGTTGGTCGGAATGGCGAGACCCTGACGTCACCGCGGCCGTTCGGCACTTGGCCGCCCTCGGATGCTCACGGATTCTCGTGGTCCCGGCCGTCTACTCCGTCGAGTCGATCGGCACCGTCCTCGACCTGCCGATGGCAGTGCGACAAGCCCGCGTCGACGACTGGGTCTCGGTCATCGTCCTCCCCGCCTGGCGCGACGATCCGATCGCGATAAGCGCGCTGCGTGACAGAGTGGAGAGGGCGCTCTCTCCCGCAGAGCGAGCTTCGCAGTAGCCAGGGTCGGATGAAGGATGCCCGGTGAGCGTCCGAGTCCGTCTTGGGCGGAACGCAGCGCGCCCTAACGACCCTTGCAGCGCTCGGCGTTGAGGGTGTGCATCCGACGGATCTCCGGGTAGCGCCTGAAGTAGCGCCACGCCAGCGAGAGACCGCCGCTGCCGGCTTCGGCATGGGTCTCGAGGCGGTCGATGGAGCGGCGGCAGTCCTCGGCGGTTGTGCCGCGGAAGCGCGTAACTCCCTTGCCGATCGCTTCGAGCACGTGCGCGTCGGACCCGCCCGTCGCGGCGACGCCCTGGCCGAGCGCGAACACCTTCGCGGCCACCCGGTTGGCCCAGATCAGGAACGGAAGCGAGTTGTACACCTCGAACGCGTGGAACGCCATCTCGCTTGCCGCGTGAGTCAGCGCCCTCGTGCCGAAGGGGCCGAAGACGCCCTTCTGGGAGAACGGGTGCGCGATGATCGCGATGCCGTCCTGTTCCTGGATGCGGGCGATCGTCTCGTGCGCGGTGAGTCCGGCCGGAACGTCCTCATCAAGGTACAGGCCGATGATGTGGCCCGATTGCGAGGAGATCTCCGACCCGATGATGACCTCGAAGTCGTAGTCGGAAGCCATCGCGTGCGCCTCGACCGCGCCCTCGATGGTGTTGTGGTCAGTGATTGCGATGACGCTGAGATCGGTCTGGCGCTGCACGTACTCCATGATCTCTGGAATAGCTGCGAGCCCGTCGCTGCGATCGCTGTGGATGTGAAGGTCGGCCTTACCCCAGACCTCTGATGTCACTCGCCTGACCCCTTCCAGAACGTGGGCGCGGGCCCACGTGGCGGCGCCGGGTCTCGTAGAGCATGCCGCCTGCCAATGATGCGGTCCACGCGTAAGTATCGGCTGTTAACGGGCCTTTCACAACCTAAACGCGACCAGCGGCCCCGAAGTCTGACGGGCGGCGCCCGCGCCCGAGGGCAGTGACGTAGCCCGACGCGTCAGACGTTGCGGCGCGCCCATTCGGCGAGCCTGTGGACCCCCTCTTCGAGGCGCAGCAGGTCAGTGGCGTAGCTGAAGCGCAGGAATCCCTCCCCACCGGGGCCGAAGTCGACTCCCGGCGCGCACGCGACTCCTGCCTCGTCGAGCAGGCGGTACGCGAGTTCCAGCGAGTCCCTCGACCAGGCGGAGGCGTCCGCGAAGACGTAGAACGCCCCCCGCGGCTCAGAGTCGATCCGCAGGCCCGTCTCGCGAAGGGCCGGCACGAGGTAGCGACGCCGCTCGTCGTAGAGCGAGCGCATCATCGCGACGTCGTCCTGCGCCTCCGTGAGCGCCACGACGCCTGCCTGCTGGACGAACGCGTTCGCAGCCAGGAAGAAGTTCTGCTGGATCTTCTCGGCTGGTCGCACGAACTCCGGCGGGGCGATGAGATAGCCGAGCCTCCAACCTGTCATCGCGTAGGTCTTGGAGAAGCCGTTGAGCACGAAGGCGCGGTCGGTGTACTGGAGGATGGTCCTGTCCGGGCCACAGAAGTCGAGACCGTGGTAGATCTCGTCGCTCGCGATCCAGAGCCCCGTCTCCTCGGCCAGCTCGGCGAGTTCCCGAAGGTCGGCGTCTCCGAGTACGGCCCCCGTCGGATTGCCGGGCGAGTTGATCATCACGGCCTTGGTACGCGGGCCGATGGCGGCGCGGACCTCCTCGACGCGATACCTGAAGCCGTCCTCGGCCCGAACGCTGATCGGTCTTGGAACACCTCCGAGGAAGGAGACGTAGTTGGGGTACGCCGGATAGCACGGGTCCGGCATGATCACCTCGTCGCCGGGATCGAGCAGGGCGCCGAAGAGAAGCAGCATCGCCGGCGACGTGCCCTGCGTGACGACGATGTTGCCCGGGTCGACGTCCACGTCGTAGTGGGACGCGAAATGACCCGTGACGGCGTTCCTGAGGTCAGGAAGGCCCGCGGACTGGGTGTAGTGCGTGCTCCCCTGCTCCATCGCTCGCTCAGCGGCGCGGGTGATGACCTCGGGCGTCGGGAAGTCGGGGTCGCCGATCTCGAGGCGCACGACATCGCGTCCTTCGGACTCGAGCTTCTTCGCCCGCGCCACGATGTCCATGACCACGAATGGCCTGATCGATTGCGCGCGCTGTGAGACCGTCATGCGAGGGCACCTCCCGTGCCGATGTGCGGTACGCGGGCCGCGTAGACGGAGACCATGGCGTTGCCAAGGACCTCGAGCCTGCGGAGTTCAAGGTAGTCCATCTCGCCAGTCGCTATCACCTCGTGCGGTGGCTCTGGATCGAACCGCAGGTCCAGCTCCGCGGCGGAGTTCCAGAGTTCGGTCCCGGGCAGGACGTGCAGCGTCGAGAGCTGCACGGTCCCGGGGTCGAGCGAGATCGTGAAGTCGATTCCCGACAGCACATCGGCGGCGGTGTCACCGGGCATGCCGATGATGAGGTCCGTCTCGACGCGGATTCCCTGGCTGCGGCACGCGGCCACCCCCGCGGCGAAGGCAGCCCGATCGAAGTCGCGATGGCAGGTCTGCAGCGCGCGCGTTCCGACCGTCTGCGGACCGGTCTCGACACTCGCGACCCCGCACCGCTTGAGCTCCGAAGCGGAGCGTTCGTCGATGGACTCGATGTCCACCTCGACGGTGTGGAGACGAATGCCGCTCGCCGCGTACGGTTCGAGGTGCTCGGCAAGCCACTTCAGCCTCTTCGGCGTGAGGTTGAACACGGGGTCGATGAAGGAGAAGGACCTGACCCCCTCAGACGTCGCCACGAAGTCGATCTCGGCGGCCACACGCGCCTCGGAGAATCGCCGGAGTCGTCCGTACCCCTTGCCTTCGAAGCAGTAGGCGCAGCGGTGGGGGCACCCCCGGTAGGTTTCGAGGTATGTGGAGCCATCCACCGGCTCGAGGACTCCCGAGAGGTAGGGAGATGGCACGTTGTCGAGGTCCTCTATCAGGGGGCGGTCGGGCGCGGAGGCGACTCCGCCGTCGCGGCGGGCGGTCACACCCGGCACGTCCGCCGGCTCCGCGCCGTCCTTGAGCGCGACGAGAAGGTCGGCGAACGTGATCTCGCCCTCGCCCCGGACTACCGCGTCGACGTTCGGATGCGCGCGCAGCACGTCTTCGGCGATGGGACCGACTTCGGGACCTCCGAGGAGGATGGATGCGTTGGGCTTGGCCGCACGGACGATTCGGGCGACCTCGTAGACGATGCGCGCGTTCCAGCAGGTGACGGAGAGGGCGACTACCTCAGGGTCGAGCGCGAGCACCCGCCACGCGATCCACCATGGGTCGGCGTCCGTGTCCAGGTCGAGCGTCTGGAATCCAACGTCGGACAGACGCGGGTCGGCCTGGGCGTGCGCCCGGAGGAACCCGAGCGCGAGCGACCGGTAGCCGGGACTGTTCACGCCGATGAGCGCGACTTTGAGGGCAGCCGTGCTCACGTTGAGTTCAGCAGCGCGTAGACGCTGCGCTCGTGAAGGGACGGGACGGTGCCCGGACGGACGCCCTCGACGCTCACCCAGATCCCGTTGACGACGCCGGTGTCGGCGCCGGCCCCGATCCATTCCGAGAGCGCGGGGTCCGCAGCTGCGTGGGCGCTCACCGCGAGGTGGACCGCGATCGCCCCCGCCCGCGCGAATGCGGCGACCGCGGCAGGTACGTGGACAAGCGTGTGGCGGCATACCGGGACGGTGCCGGTGAGCACCGTCGGATGGCGGTCCTCATCCGAAGCCTCGCGCCATCCCGCCATGCCGTTCACGGCCGCGGTGAAGGCCTGCTCGGTGCCGCAGAGTGCATCGTGGTTGCCGGAATCACCGGCGAGCAGTACGACATCGACGTGGCGTACGCCCGCGCGCAACGCACCGAGAGCGTTGCCGTGAGCGGCGAGTGGCGCACCGGAGGTCTGCAGTCTGACTCGCTCGACACCGAGGGCCACACTCTGCGAAACGATCGACGGGAGTCCGGGGTGCGCGAACGCGTCCCCGCCCACCAGCGCGATGTTGGGGCCGGGCCCGGCCGCCCAGCTCTCGGCGACGCGGCGAACGTCGGCGACGACGTCGGCCGAGGAGCGCGGCGCCATCGGTACGCTCGGAACGCAGAGTCGACACGACGGCAATCCGCCTCGCCCGACTTCGATGGTGGCGAATCCGATCACTGGGATCCCTCCTCGAGCACCAGTGTAGCCGAGCGCCGTATGGGCCCTACCAACGAAAACGGCTCCCCCTCGAAGGGAGAGCCGCTGGTCATTCATGGTGTCGGAGGTGGGAGTTGAACCCACACGTCCCTAGGGGACACTAGGCCCTCAACCTAGCGCGTCTGCCATTCCGCCACTCCGACGAACCGCCCCTCAGACAGGGACAGCGAACGGCAGTATAGCAGCCTCCCTGTCCCGATACCAGCCCTCTGAGCAGTACCGTTCTCGCCCGGCCGCTACCCCGTCAGCCTGAGGTCGGTGATCGGGTTCGGCCGAGCGAAATGGCAGGCCGCGACGTGCCCATCGTCCACATCGCGGAGCGTGGGACGCTGCTCTCGACAAAGCGGTTGCGCGATCGGGCACCTTGGATGGAATCTGCATCCTGGAGGTGGATCGGACGGGCTCGGCGGCTCCCCACCGAGGATGATCCGCCGGCGTGAACGCTGCACCCGAGGATCGGGGACGGGAATGGCGGAGATCAGCGCCTCCGTATACGGATGGCACGGGCGCTCGAACGCGTCAATGCGGTCCGCGAGCTCGACGATCTCGCCGAGGTACATGACGGCGACCCGGTCGGCGACATGCCGCATCACGGAGAGATCGTGCGTGATGAAGATCATCGACAGCCCCAACCGATGCCGAAGCTCGCGCAGGAGTTCGAGGACCTGGGCCTGTATGGAGACGTCCAGAGCGGACACGGGTTCGTCGGCGATGAGCAGCCGCGGGCTGAGGGCCAGTGCGCGAGCGATGCCAGCGCGCTGGAGCTCACCTCCCGAGAGCTGGTGCGGATAGCTGTTGCCGTCGGCCACCGTCAGACCGACCAGCGCGAGGAGCTCTCGGACCCGCTTCTCTCGCGATCCGTTCGCGGCGACGCCGCCTATATCGAGCGGCTCGACGATAGACCTGGCAACGGGAATCCTCGGGTTCATCGACGCCAAGGGGTCCTGGAAGACGAGCTGCACGCTGCGCCGGTACTCGGCGAGTCGTGCGCCCTGCAGGGAGAGGGCGTCGGCGCCGTCGAAGACGATGCGGCCACTCGAGACCGGAACGAGCCTCGCGACGGCTCGCCCGAGGGTGGACTTCCCGCAGCCGGATTCGCCCGCGATGCCAAGGACCTCGCCCGCGTTCGCGCTGAAGGAGACGGAGTCCACCGCGGGCAAGGCCGGCGAGACGTCACCGAAGAGGGAGCGCCGACCCGGGTAGACCACTCGGAGGTCCTCGACGCGAAGGAGCTCGGCGTGCGACGCGACGGCGTTCGTGGACTGCTCGGTCATCGCGCGTCGCCTCCGGGCGCGGGTCGATCGCGATCCCACTCGGCCGCGTAGTGGCACGCGACGACGCGTCCGTCGCCGATCGGGCGCAGAACTGGCGTCTCCGTGACGCACAGCTCTCGGCGCGACGAGCACCGCGGATGGAACGGGCATCCGCTCGGCAGGTGCAGGAGCCTCGGCGGCTGGCCCTCGATGGAGACGAGGTCTGAGTCCGCATCGTCATGGCGAAGCGCGGATCCCAGCAGCGCCTTGGTGTAGTAGTGCCGCGGGTCGCGGAACACCCCATCCACGGGCCCGCACTCGACGACGTGTCCCGCATACATGACGAGCACGCGGTCCGCCACGTCGGCCACGACCGCCAGGTCGTGCGTGATCAGGAGCACGGACATCCCCGTGCGCCCCTGCAGGTCCTTGAGCAGCTGGAGGATCTGGGCCTGGATCGTGACGTCGAGCGCGGTCGTCGGCTCGTCGGCGATCAAGACGTCGGGGTCGTTCGCGACAGCCATCGCGATGCCGGCGCGCTGCTTCATCCCGCCCGAGAACTGGTGCGGATACTCCCGCGAGCGGCGCGACGCATCACCCACGCCCACAGCTTCGAGCAGCTCGCGTGCGCGCCCCATCGCCTCGCCTCGCCGCAGCTGGCGATGCGCCGTCAAGGCCTCCGCGATCTGGTTGCCTACAGGCATGACGGGATCGAGCGCGGCCGCGGGGTCCTGATGGATCATCGCGATGCTGTCGCCACGAACAGCGCGCAGTTCGGCTTCGGGCAGCTCCGCGAGCGAGCGGCCGGCGAAGCGGACCTCTCCTGAGTCGATGCACGCAAGGTTCGGCAGGAGTCCCATGATGGCGAGGGCTGTCATCGTCTTGCCGCTGCCGGACTCCCCCACGATGGCCAGGGTCTCGCCGGCACGGAGTTCGAATGAGACGCCGTCGACGGGGAACACCGGACCATGTCTCGTGTCGATCCGCACCGAAAGGCCGTCGATCTCGAGTGCGGGGGCGGCGCCGACTGGCATGGGCGCTCTCACGGCCACGGGGCTACTCACCCGCCCTGATGTCGAGGGCCTGGCGGAGGCCGTCACCGATCACCATGAACGCGAGGACCGTGCTCATGATCGCGAGTCCAGGCCAGAGCACGAGGCCGGGCGCCGTGGACAGGAACGGCCATCCTTCCTCGATCATCCGGCCCCACGAGGGCGTGGGCCAAGCGACTCCCAGTCCCAGGAAGCTCAGCGCCGATTCGGCAAGAATGGCGCCACCGACGGCCATCGTCGCGAGCGAGATCACGGGGACCACGGCATTTGGAGCGATGTGCTCGGACATGATGCGGCCGGGCCCGGCGCCGAAGGACCTTGAAGCCAGGACGAAATCGCTCTCGCGGACCTGCATCACCGACGACCGGAAGACCCTCGCGATCGGGGGCCAGCCGAGCAGACCGATCGTGAGGACCATCGGGCCGAGTCCGCGCGAGTGATCCGGGACCACCGCGAGCAGAAGGATCGCCAGCAGCATGAAGGGCAGCGCGAGGAAGACATCGGCGAGTCGCATGATGGCGGCGTCGGCGAACCCGCCGAAGTAGCCGGACGCTCCACCCAAGACGATGCCGACGGCGAGCGAGACGGCGACCGCCAGGATGCCGACCGCCAGCGAAACGCGAGCGCCGTAGATGAGGCGGGCAAGCACGTCGAGGCCGACGTCGTCTGTCCCGAGAGGGTGCGTGGCCGACGGTGGAAGCAGTCGTTGCGTTGCCACGGTAGTCGTGTCGATCGTGTCCGGGTCCCCGAGCATGCTCGGCGCCCACATATCGGCGGTGATCGCGAGAACGAGCAGGAGGCCAAGGAACACGAGCGCGACGACCGAGGGCCTGTTCGCGAGCAGACGGCGCCACGCACTCAGCCACGGATGCGGGATGGCGAGCCGCTGCGACGTGTCGTCAGTGCGCCTCACCGTAGGCCCTCGCTATCCGATCCCATTCGCATGCGAGGGTCGATGAACGCATACGAAACGTCGACCGCGAGGTTCACCGCCATGACGAGCGCCAACACCACGATGACGGCCCCGAAGATGACCGGGTAATCACGCCCCTGAATGGCCTGGTAGACGGTGAAACCGATTCCGGGCCAGTTGAACACGGTCTCGGTCAGCACCGCCCCGGAGAGCATGGCGCTCAGGTCGATCCCGAGGAAGGTGACGATGGGAACCAGTGAGTTCCTCATCGAGTGATTCCACAGCACGCGGTTGGGAGAGAGGCCTTTGGCGCGGGCGGTTCGGATGTAGTCTTCGTTCGCGACTTCGAGCAGCTGGTTCCTGGTGATCCGTGCGGCGAGAGCCGTCGAAACGGCGGCCATAGTGATGGCTGGCAGGATGATGTAGGCGATGTCAGGGAACTGCGGTCCGCTCGCGCCCGAGACGGGGAGGTAGAACCGGCCGCCGGTCCACTCTTTCAGCCATATCCCGAAGAAGTACTGCAACAGCAACCCAAGCCAGAAGATGGGCACGGCGGCCATCAGAGAGCTCGACAGCGTCACGAGCACGTCCCAGAACGAGCGATGCCTGACGGCCCCGACGATGCCCGCGCCGATCCCGACGAAGATCTCGACGAGGAGAGCGGCCAGCGCAAGGCGCAGCGTGTACGGAAGCGTCTGGGCGAGAATGCCCGCGACCGGCTTTCCCGTGCGGATCGAGGTGCCGAGGTCGCCGCGCGCGAGATCGCCGAGGTAGTTCGCGTACTGCTCGTACCAGGGCTTGTCCAGTCCATACTCGCGCTCGAGCTGCAGGCGCACCACGGCGGACATGCCGCGCTGACCGGTTCTCAGCGTGAGCGGGTCGCCCGGCAGGATCGTCGTGATGAAGAACAGGACCAGCGTGACCCCGAGAAGTACCGGGATGAATTGCAGGAGCCTTCGGCCGATGTAGCCAACCATGTTGCGCCGTTCCCGTGTACTTGCAGGGGGTCCGCGACCTCAGCGCGTCTGGCGTCAGCGAACCGCCGAAGTCACGACCCGAGACTACTGCTCCTCGCTACCCTCTTTGCTCTCCGTAAGCCACACCTGTGTGAAGTCGCCGAGGCCTTGGGCGCTGTACGTGAAGTTGTTGACCCGTGACGAGGCCACCGAGTGCATTCTGCCGAAGGTCAGCGGGGCGGCCGGATTATCGCTCTGGATGGTGTTGTTGATCTCCTGGTAGGAGCGAATACGCTGCTGTTGATCGGTCATCGCCCGAGCGTCATCGAGGGCTTCGTCAACGTCGGGGTTCCGATAGCCGCCCTTGTTCTGCGTCGACTTGCTGTTGAACAGGGGGTACAGGAAGTTGTCCATGATCGGGTAGTCGACGGGCCACTCGAGGCGCCCGATGGCGAAGTCCCTCGCGTCCAGCTGCGCCAGGTATGCGCCGCTGTCGGTCGAATCGAATTCCGCCTTGATGCCAACGGCCTGTAGATCGGCCTGGATGAGCTGCATCATGCGCTCGTGCCCACCGTCGTTGTTGAACGACAGCTTGATGGTCGGAAGACCCTGACCGTTCGGGTATCCGGCCGCGACGAGAGCGGCCTGGGCGCCGGCCTTGTCGTACTTGGAGTCGACCCACTGACCGCGCGTGTACCCCGCGATCCCCGGCGACACGATGTTGTCGGCAGGCTGAGTCGTCCCCTCGAAGGCGACATCGGCGATTGCCTGACGATTGATCGCCAGCGACACGGCCCTGCGAAGATCGGGGTTCGACATCGACTCGTCGCGCACGTTGAACACGAGGAAGACCGTCGAGTTCAAAGCACCCAACACGACCTGCTTGCCGGGATTGGCCGTGTAGCCGTTGTCAGAAGTGCCGTACTTCGTCTGAGCGTCCTTGATCTTCCCTGCGCCGATCTGCGTGAAGTCCAGATTGCCCGCCTCGAACTCCCGATACGCAGTCTCCAGGTCCTTGAAGATGAGGAAGTCCACGCCGTCGAGATAGGGAGCCGGGCCGTTCTTGTACCGTTCGTTCCGAACCACCTTGATGAAGCGATTCGGAGCCCACGGTTCCGCCATCTTGAAGGGGCCGTTACCGATGGGCATGTCGCCGAAGGGGACCTTCCGTCCCTTGTACGGAATGCCGCCCTGCACGTACTTCTTGGGAACCGGTGCCAGCGCCGGGTGGGCGACCACGTAGTCGAAGTCCGCGAACGGAGACGAGAGCGTCACTTCGAGCGTGTAGTCGTCGATCGCCTTCAGGCCCTTCATCTCGGGGACGTCACCGCTCTGTACCTCGGCGAAGCCCTCGACCTGAGAGAGGTGGTAGTACACCAGGGACGGATCCCTCTTGCGGGTCGAGGTGTTCACGGTCGCCGGACTCGCGATCCGGTTCCACGCGTAGATGAAGTCGCTCGCGGTCACCGTCGTGCCATCCGAGAACTGCGCATCGCGCCGAAGCTTGAAGGTCCAGACGCTGCCGTCGGGATTCGAAGACCAGGACTCCGCAGCGGCAGGCACCACGTTGTCGGGATTGAGCGGATCGAAAGCGGTCAGGCTGTCGAACAGGACCTGCTCGACCTGGATGCCTTCCGATTCGAATGCGTTGTACGGGTCGATGTAGTTCGGATTGCCGATCGAGAAGGTCATCGTGCCGCCCTTCTGCGGCACGTTCGAAGGCGGCTGCTGCCCGTCTTGGCCGGTCCGAACGCATCCGGACCCGGTCAGAGCAGTCGTGATCAGCGCGACCACCAGCAGCGTGGCGAGAACGATGCGCGGCTTAGCGTGCACCAGCGCCTCCTTCCGTCCTTCTACTCAAGGCGAAGGGTGCGAGTCGGCAGCTGGTCGCCGCTCCCCCCTCTTCAGGCAATCGTACCGGCTTCCCTCGGTGCTCTAGATCCCCGACGGCCAGATGACCATGAGCACCAGCAGGGAAACGACAAAGATCACAGCAAGCGCGATCGTGATGCGATCGAGGTTCTTCTCGATGATGCCGGTTCCGCTCGAGGTCGCCGGCATGACGCCGCCGAACATCTCGGAAACTCCGGCGCCGCGGCCGGAGTGCAGGAGAACGAAGACCACCAGTCCGGCGGCGGAGATGATCTCGATGATGACAAACAGGATGACGAACGCGTTCACGTGCACAACTCCTCAGGTCAGCGTTGGTGCAAAGCCGGCAGAGACACACGCCGTGGCGGATCGGGCTGTGCCGATTGGCATAGGCTTCCGCCGATTGGCGAATGAGCTGCGCGCAGCGTCTGCTCGATTCGCCAAGTCAGCGGCGGCTCAGTCCGCCGCTGACCTAGTATATCAACAGCGACCTGCCCGTCCATTCGCTCGGGGGGGCGATGCCGATGACGTCCAGGAGTGTCGGCGCCACGTCCGCCAGGATCCCGCCGTCGGCCAGGGCCGTCACTCCGTCGGCCGTGACTACCAGCGGGACTGCCGAGAGCGTATGGGCCGTCACGGGCGATCCTTCGTCGGTGACCATGTCTTCCGCATTGCCGTGATCGGCGGTCAAGAGAACCGCTCCCCCTTTGGCGGTGATCGCCTCCACCACCGCACCCACGCCCGCGTCGACCGCCTCCACCGCGGCTATCGCCGCCTCGAGATCGCCTGTGTGGCCGACCATGTCGCAGTTCGCGTAGTTGACGATGTAGACGTCCGCTGCGTCGCGGCCGATCGCGTTCACGAGCTCTTCGGTCACCTTCGGAGCGCTCATCTCCGGCTGGGCATCGTATGTGGGGATCTTCGGGCTCGGAACGAGAATCCGCTCCTCACCTTGCTTGGGAGTCTCCACCCCGCCGTTCAGGAAGAAGGTGACGTGCGCATACTTCTCGGTCTCCGCGATATGCAGCTGACGCAATCCGTGTGCGGCGAGCACGTCGGCGAGGACGTTGTTCGGCAGGTCCTTCGGGAACGCGATCGGAGCCGGGATGGTCGGGTCGTATTCGGTAAGGCAGACGAACTCCAGTGACGGGAACGCCGGCCGCTCGAAGCCGAGGAACGTCGGGTCGACCAGCGCTCTCGTGATCTCGCGCGCACGATCGGGGCGGAAGTTGAAGAATACGACGGTGTCTCCATCGCTCATCCGGGCGATGGGAGAACCCTCCCGCTCGACGATCGCGGGCTCGACGAACTCGTCGGTCACGTCGTTGGCGTACGACGCTGAGACAGCCGAAGGCGCGTCTTCCGCCGGGACGCCTTCGCCGAGAACCATCGCCCGCCAGGCCCGCTGCACGCGGTCCCAGCGGTTGTCGCGGTCCATCGCCCAGTAGCGTCCCATGACCGTAGCGATCTCGCCGATGCCAAGCTCGCGCATCCGTGCCTCGAGGGTCTCCACGTACCCGAGTCCCGAAGTCGGAGGCACGTCACGGCCGTCGAGGATGGCGTGCACGAAGACGCGCGAGGCACCGCGCTCTTGCGCCATCCGTACCAGAGCGAACAGGTGGTCCTCATGGCTGTGAACGCCACCGTCCGAGAGCAGGCCCATGAAGTGCACGGCCGTGCCGGCCGCTGCCGCGCGGTCCATCGCCTCGATCAGCACCGGGTTCTCGAACAGGGTGCCGTCCTCGATAGCCATGTTGATGCGCGTGAGCTCCTGGTAGACGACCCGTCCCGCACCGATGTTCAAGTGGCCGACCTCGCTGTTGCCCATCTGCCCTTCGGGAAGACCGACCGAAAGCCCGGAGGCTTCGAGCAGGGTCATGGGGTTCTCGGCGAAGAGTCTGTCGAGGTTCGGCGTGTTGGCGCGTGCGATGGCGTTGCCGGTGCCGCCATCGGCCATGCCGAAGCCGTCCAGGATGATGAGCGCTGCGGGCAGGTTGCGCATGCTATCCAATGGCCGCTTCCGCGATCCGGCTGAAGCCCTCCGGGTCAAGTGACGCGCCGCCGACGAGCGCACCGTCGATGTCGGGCTCGCCGAAGAACACCCGGGCGTTCTCGGCCTTTACCGAACCGCCATAGAGGATGCGCGTCTGGATGGCGGCGGGCTGGCCGAACATGGCGCCGACCGTCGCTCGAATGGAGCGGCAGACGTCATTCGCCATCTCGGGCGTTGGCGTGCGACCGGTGCCGATCGCCCAGATGGGCTCGTAGGCGATGACGATCCGCCCGGCTTGCTCAGCAGTGATGCCGTCGAGGCCCTTGCGCACCTGTTCGCGCACGAAGGCATCGGTATCCCCCGCTTCGCGGGTCTCGAGCGATTCGCCGCAGCACATGATCGGCGTGATGTCATGGGCTAGCAGCGCATGGACCTTCTTGTTCACGCCCGCGTCGGTCTCGCCGAAGTACTCGCGACGTTCCGAATGGCCGACGATGCAGTACGTGACGCCCAGCTCCACGAGCATTCGGGGCGCCACCTCGCCAGTGAACGCGCCCTCCTCTTCCCAGTACACGTTCTGCGCACCGAGGGCGATTCGCACCTCGTCGAGCTCGATAACGGTCGAGACGGCCTTCAGATCGACGAACGGCGGGCACACCACGACGTCGATGTCCCTCCAGCCGGACGCGTAGTCCTCGAGCTTCTGCACGAGAACGGCGGCCTCACCGGAGGTCTTGTACATCTTCCAGTTGCCTGCGACGAGCGGGCGTCGGTCCATCGGTTCCCTCTCCTCCTGCGTATGGTCGCGCGGCGACGAACGCGTTGCGGTCGGTTACGCGTCGAGCAGCGCCTCGACGCCGGGCAGCGGCGTGCCTTCAAGCAGCTTCATCGAAGCGCCACCACCGGTCGAGACGAACGTGACGCGCTCCTCGAGGTCGAACTTCTTGAGCGCCGCGACGGAATCGCCCCCGCCGACGACGGAGACAGCTCGGTTGTTGCGAGCGACGGCGACGGCCACCTCTCGCGTGCCCGCTTCGAACGCCTTCATCTCGAACACGCCCATAGGGCCGTTCCAGAAGATCGTCCGCGCGGCCGCGATCTCGGCGCTGAAGAGCTGTACGGTCGTGGGGCCCACGTCGAGGCCCTTCATGCCGGCGGGAATCTCCTCCCGGCCGACGATGCGGGTGTCGACGTCCGGCTCCATCGCCTCGGCGATCACGAAATCGACCGGCAGGACGAGCTGCACGTTGCGCGAAGCGGCCTTCTCCAGCATCTTGCGAGCGGGCTCGATCCAGTCCTGTTCGACGATCGAGTCCCCCACCTCGATGCCCTGCGCAACGAGGAACGTGAACGCCATCCCACCGCCGATGAGCAGACTGTCGACAACCTCGATGAGCCGGTCGATCACGCCGAACTTGTCGGAGACCTTCGATCCGCCGAGGATGGCGACGAACGGGTGCTCCGGGTCAGCGAGCATGTCCGTGAGGATCTCGACCTCGCGCGACAGCAGAAGGCCGGCGACCGCAGGAACGAACTCGGCGACGCCCGCGGTCGAGGCGTGTGCGCGATGCGCGGCGCCGAATGCATCGTTGACGTAGATGTCACAGAGCGAAGCGAGCGCCTTGGCGAACTCGGGATCGTTGGCCTTCTCGCCCGGGTGGAAGCGGATGTTCTCGAGCATGAGCACTTCGCCGTCGACCATGCGGCCGACGGCCTCCTGAGCGTCGGGTCCGACGATGTCGTCGACGAACACCACGTTTCGGCCGAGAAGGCGCTGAAGCACGCGGCGAACAGGCCGCAGCGAGTAGCGCTCCTCGGGCTCACCCTTCGGCCTTCCGAGGTGGCTCATGATGATGACGTGCGCTCCGTGGTCGACGAGGTAGCGCAACGTGGGTAGCGCAGCCCGGATGCGCGTGTCGTCGGTCACCGCTCCGTCGGCGAGAGGCACGTTGAAGTCCACGCGCACGAGTACGCGTTTGCCGCGGACGTCAACGTCCTTGACGGTCTTCTTGGCGAACAAGGCTGGCCCCTCCTCGTCGGGCATGAACGCGCCCGGGCGTCGTGCCCGGGCGCGCGTCGGTCACCGTCGATGCGCCCTAGGGCAGGACGCGCATGATGAGGTCCTTCACGCGGTTCGAGTAGCCCCACTCGTTGTCGTACCAGGAGAGGCACTTCACGAAGGTGCCCTCGCCGCCCATGACCATGGTCTGCGTGGCGTCGAAGACCGAGCTCGCCGGGTTGCCGACGACGTCGATCGAGACGATCGGGTCCTCGTTGTACTCGAGGACGCCCTTCATCGGACCATCGGCGGCCGCCTTCATCGCGGCGTTGATCTGGTCGCGCGTGACCGAGGTCTCGAGCTCAGCCACGAGGTCGACGACCGAGCCGTCGGGGGTCGGGACCCGCATGGACATCCCGTCGAGCTTGCCCTTCATGTCGGGCATGACCAGGCCGATCGCCTTGGCGGCGCCGGTGGAGGTCGGGATCATCGAGACCGCGGCGGCGCGGGCGCGATGCAGGTCCTTGTGGGGAAGGTCCAGGATGCGCTGGTCGTTGGTGTAGGAGTGGATCGTGTTCATGAAGCCCTGCTTGAGGCCGAAGCTGTCGCGCAGCACCTTGGCGAAGGGCGCGAGGCAGTTCGTCGTGCAGGACGCGTTCGAGATGATGTTGTGGGTCACGGGGTCGTACTGATCATCGTTCACGCCGATGACGATCGTGATGTCCTCGTTCTTGGCCGGAGCCGAGATGATGACCTTCTTCGCGCCGGCGGCGAGGTGCATCTTCGCCTTCTCGCCATCGGTGAACAGACCCGTCGATTCGATCACGACATCGACGCCGAGCTCTGCCCACGGCAGCTGCGACGGGTCGCGCTCGGCGATGACCTTCACTTCCTTGCCGTTGACGCTGAAGCCGCTGTCGGCGACCGAGACGTCGCCCGCGAAACGGCCGTGCACTGAGTCGTACTTCAGCAGGTGAGCGAGTGTTTTCGCATCGGTCAGGTCATTGACCGCGACGATCTCGATGTTCGGGTCGGCGGCTGCCGCACGAAACACAAGACGGCCGATACGACCAAATCCGTTGATGCCGACCTTGACTGCCAAGCGTATCCCTCCCTGGATCTGGCGATCGCACCGGCGCGACCGCAACGCTTCGTCGTTGTACCCGCGAGTCAGGAACGCGGGAGCTTGCCCGAGAATCCGTGGCCCGAGCCATCCCCTCTGGCTTCGGCCGCCAATTCCTCGATGCGACGGACCCTATGATACACAGCCGACTTCGTCAGCGGCGGCTCGGCCAGTTCGCCGAGTTCCCGAAGGCTCACGTCGGGATTGGCCATGCGCAGCTCGGCGAACTCCCGGAGCGCGGGCGGAAGGTCTTCGAGCCCTACCGTCTCGGCCACGACCCTGATCGCGTCGAGCTGCTCCATGGCAGCCTCGGCGGTCTTTTGCTGATTGGCGATCTCGGCATTGACGAGGCGATTGACGTCATTGCGCATCGACTTGATGATGCGGACGTCCTCGGTCCGCAAGAGCGCGCGATGGGCGCCCACGAGCGCCAGAAACGTGACGATGGGTTCCGCGCCCTTGAGGTAGACGGCGAAGGCGCCGCGGCGTTGCGCGACCTTCGACTCGATCTCGAACCTGGCCATGAGCGCGACGAGATCGCTCGCAAGCTCCTCGGTCTCAGCGGTGAGCTCGAAGTGGAAGTCGCCATGCGGATCGGCGACGAACCCGCCGCCGAGGAAAGCCCCGCGCAGGTAGCTGATCGCGCAGCAGTCTCGCTTCACGAGCAGCGGCGACACGCCAAGAGCGAGCCCGCTGGTCTCGTCGAGGACTCCAAGGTCCTTCAGCGCCTCGGGAAGCTTGGGTTGGATCGGGACGGTGATGAGATAGTTGTTCGTCTTGTGCAGAACGCTCCGGCGAACGGTGAGCTCGGTCTTGAGACCGTAGACCTTGTGCAGCAGCTTGATCGCCACGCGCGCGACGGGCGCGGTCTCGGTGGCGACCTCCAGCCGGTACCGTTCGTTGCCCGTGATGTGCAGCGTTCCCTCGATGCGGACGAGTGCCGCCAACTCCGCCTTCGCGCAGCACGAGCGGGTCGATTCGACGCGTGAGAGCTCCTCTTTGACTTCGGCGGTGAACGACATCAGGCAAGCACCTGCTCGAGGGCCTCGCAGAGCGCTGCGCGATCGTGACGGACGGGGTCGCTCGAGTCGGCCAGCGGGACGCCGACCGGGCGCGCGCCGAGTTCGACGATGCGCTCGAGCTGGCTGGCGTCTGCGACCACGCGCTCGACTCCGTCGGAGGGCCGCGATTCGCCTGGCTCCACGTTCACGAGGGCCACGTCGATGGAGCCCGCGAGCCCGTGCTGCGTGACCGCCTCGACGTGATCGGCCGCGTTCAACCCCGAGGTCTCACCGCGCATGTTCGCGACGTTGCAGACGTAGACGCGTCGGGCTTTCGACTCACGCACGGCAGCAGCGATCCCCTCTACCAGGAAGTTCGGGATGATGCTCGTGTAGAGCGAGCCGGGACCGATCACGATGACGTCCGCTTCCTCGATGGCCTGGCGAGCAGGCTCGTACGCGGACGCATCTTCCGGCTCGAGACACACGCGCGCGACCGGTACCGGGCTCTGCGCGATGCGGGCCTGCCCCGAGATCGGCTCGCCCCGGCGGTCGGTCGCGTGAAGCACGGCGTCCGCAAGGGTCGACGGCAGAACACGCCCCTGCACGTCGAGCGCGGATGCGACGTGCTCGATCGCAGCCGGGAACGACCCGGTCAGGTCGGCGAGCGCCGCGAGGATGAGATTGCCGAGGGCGTGGCCCGCCAGACCTTCGCCCTCGGCGAAGCGGTACTGGAACAACTGCGCATCGAGGCTGTCGGGGTCGGCGGCCATGCTCACGAGGCAGTTGCGGATGTCGCCGGGCGGCAGGATGCCGAGCTGACGCCGAAGTACGCCGGTGGAGCCGCCGTCGTCCGCCATCGTCACAACCGCGGACGTGGAGAACCCGAGCGACAGCAGACAGCGCAAGACGAGCGGAAGGCCCGTGCCTCCGCCGATGGCGACCGCCGAACGCCCCTCGCCGACCCGGCTCACCGCGCCACCAAGTCGCGACCGATGTCGCGATGGCTCACGGCCACACGATAGCCATGGTCGCGAAGGAACCGCGCGGTCTCCTCGGCGAGGGTGACCGATCGATGCATGCCGCCCGTGCATCCGACCGCGATCGAGAGGTGGTGCTTGCCCTCCATGATGTAGCCGGGCATGAGCACGTCGAGCAGCCCCAGCCACTTCTCGAGGAACAAGATCGTCTCGGGGCGCTCGAGCACGAACTGGATGACCGGCGCCTCGAGACCGTTGAGATCGCGCAGGTCGGAGATGTAGTACGGGTTCGGCAGGAAGCGCACGTCCATCATGATGTCGGCGTCGGTCGGCACGCCGTACTTGAAGCCGAAGGAGCTGACCGTTATCGAGAGCGTCTGCCCGAGCCCTTCGGTGAAGTAGACGTCCTTGAGAGTCTGCCGAAGTTCCTGCGGCCGCATGTCGGAGGTGTCGATGACGACGTCGGCCCGCTCGCGGATATCGCCGAGCGCCGCGCGCTCGGCCCTGATCTCGTCGAGAAGCGAGCCCCCTTCGTCGCAGAGCGGATGACGCCGGCGTGTCGCCTTGAAGCGGTTCACAAGCGTGTCCTCTTCGGCCTCGAGGACGATCACGTGAGCGGGAAGCCCCTCGTCCTCGAGGCGCGCCAACTGGCCGCCCAGCTCGCTGAACAGGCGCGTGGAGCGCACGTCGGAAGCGACGCAGATGCGGCGGATACGGTTGCCTGGGAGCTTCGCGAGCTCGACGAGCTGCGGCATGAACGACGGCGGGAGGTTGTCGATGCAGAAGTAGCCGAGGTCCTCGAACGTGTGCAGCGCCTCGGAGCGCCCCGCCCCCGACATGCCGGTGATCAGCACGAGCTCCGGCTCGACTCGGAGGTTCTCTTCAGCGACGTCGGGCGGGCATTGCTCGGGCATCAGGCGCCTCCTGCGACGACGAAGCGGTCAGACTGGTGATCGGGCAGCACCGCGCTAGCGATCGGGTAGCCGCGCGGGCGACCAAGCTGCCGCGCAGGCGATTGAGCTGCCGCGCAGCGGTCTGCTCCAATCGCCTGGTCCATGGCGGCGAAGTCCGCCATGGACGGAGTATAGCGCGGATGGATACGCCCGGGTCTATCTCCATGTGGAGAGCGTGGCTTTCAGCGCCCCTCCCGCTTCCACGAGAACGTGCCGTTGGCGTTCCCACGTGAGTGCGATCACGAGCATGCCGCACCCGACGAGGCCCAAGACGATCCACCACCACTGGGTGAGAAAGCCGGACGAACGCCACATCGCGATCAGTGCAACCGCGATCACGCCGCCGAAGAAGTACGAGCGGACGCGGAGTGCGATACCGCCTGCGATCGCCGTGAGCCCGAGCATGAAACCCACCGCCGAGTGAAGCCACTCCACGCTCGGATCGGTCGCCGTCCACGCGGACAAGATCGGCGGCACCAGGAGCGCTGCAGCGGCCCCCAGGTCGGTGAGGACGGCCTCTCCCGGCTCGCCTCTGCGCGCGATGTCCCAGGACAGGCCAGCCAAGTACGCGGCGAGCGGGACGCCGTACGCTTCGTACGATCGGACGTCAGCGGCGCCAAGCCACACCCAGAGCGCAAGAACGAATGCGAGGGGCCCGACTCGCCACGCGAGTCTGGACTTCCATGCCCTGGCGAACGCAAGGGTCCAGGCGCCGAGCACGATGAGCGACACTGCCAGCCCGTTGTCGCCGAAGCGCATCCACTCGGCGCCCATGTCCGTCTGTGTGCTTGCGAACGCAAGAACGGTGACCGAGATGAGGCCGGCGAACGCGGATGCGGCAAGTGCGGCGCCGGACCGGGAAGACGTGCCTTCGGCACCGTATGTACGCGTGAACGATGGGGCGAGCAGTCCGAAGGCCACGATTCCCGCGACGGCGAGCGTGACCCCGGCGGGCAGTTCGAGGACAGCCACCGCGGTGAGACCGGCAGCGAAGAGCGTGAGCCCCGCCAAAGCGAGGATCTCCTCCAGTCGCAGAACGATCGATGCAGCGACCCAGCACGCGGAGATCGCAAGCCATGCGAGCGCGAGGGGCGCCACGTCGCGAGCCGGGTGGTCGAAGAGCGCGACGGCAGACATCGTGACGAACAGCGTCGCGGTGACAGAGGCGGTGGCCGCGGTCGCGCTCGCGAGAAGTGGCTGAGCACGTTTCGTCGCCGTGCCCGCCACGCACATGACGAGCGCACCCCCGGCAACCGCGCACGCTCCCCACCCGTCCACCGGTGAGAAGGTGCCCCACCGGAAGACCCCGATAGCAGCGAGCCCAAGGAAGCTCCCAGCGACCACGCCTTCGACAGCGTTCCCGAACCAACCGGATGCGAGGAGGGCGAGAGCCACCGTGACGCACGCAACGACCGCATCCGTCCTCATGACGGGGTCGCCCTCGTACGCCGTGACCGCTGCGGTGACTCCAACGATCGCTACGAGGATCCGGATGACGGCGGCGAACGCCCGGACATCCGTCCGGATCGCCCGCGCCAGGTAGTCTGCGGTCAATACCAACAAGGCCGCCACGGCACCCACGCAGGCGTATCGCCAGTCGGACAGGGCCTCCACGTTCTCAGCGGCTATCCACGTCGCGTACAAGAGAGAGGCGCTCGCCACGATCCCCGGCGTGAGCCCACCGCGAAGCAACGCGCTCGCGACCCACGCCACCGAAACGACGCCAGGCAAGACAGCGTCGGGGATGTCGCCCGCCACCATGTAGTCGAATAGGCCAAGTCCCACCGTCGCGGCGGTCGCTCCTCCAAGCGTGAGCCACGCACCTACTTCGAGACCGAGGACCCATGACCGCGCGCGCTCTGGAACGCGCGACGAGCCCCATCGCCTCGCCAACACCACCGCGAAGACCCAGAATGCACCCGTCGCAGCGACAACCGAGAGAGCCCCCTCGGCTGATGAAGTCGCGCTGACTTCTCCGACTCCGAACAGGACCGCCCCGTCGAGCGCAATCACTCCAAGCGTCGCAAAAGGCGCTCCGCCTGCGTAGACCGCGAGCGTGAGCCACGCAAGACCCACCGCAGCGGTGATTCCGATCTCCGTCCACGTCGGGTCTCCTGACAGTGCGAGACCCAGGGCGACGATCGCGGGTACTTGAATCGCCGAACCAAGCGCCTGCGAGACCACGGTCTGCACTTTCACGTCAAGCCACACCGTGCCCGCAGCTAGCGACGTCACCGCAACCGCCACGAGCTTCGCGGTATCGAGGCTCGGGTTGAACGCGAGCGCGACCAGCGCTCCGGCTGCGGCGCCGGCAGCGACCACCGGAGCGGCGAGTCTGAGCGACTCCCCGAACTCGGCCACCGAGGGGGATCTCGCCGCTCGTCTGCCGGCGATCTGCCATGCGAGCGCCACGCACGCGATGGCCGCCAGCCTCCAGGTCATCGGCCATCCGAGACCCTCGCCGAGCAACCACCACCAACCGATCTGCGCCGCGGCGCCCGCAACACCGAAGTAGCGGCCGGCGAGCCGTATCTCGGTCAGCCAATACACCGACGAGACCACGAGAAGCAGAATCGCCCAAGGAAGCGGGCCGCTCAGATCGAAGCCGTCGATCGCGATCCAGCCGTCGAACAGCAGCATGGCCGAACCGACCGCCGTAAGCGCAACGCCTCCAACCTGGAGGTCGTACTTCCGGCGCGCGATATCGCCAGCGACGTAGAAACCGATGGTGAGCGCCACCATCACGGCCAGCTTCAGTGGCGTGGCAAGGAGGTTCCACGTCGCGACCGCGAAGATCGCCGCAGCGACGACGACGAGGAATGCTCCCAGAACAGTGAGGACGGTCGGCCATGGCACCTGGATGGGTTTGGCGGCTGGTCGGGCCTGCGACGTCCTGACCGCGCCCGGCCGTGTCCGCTCGGTATCGGCCCACGACGTCACCCACAGCGCGTCTGCGGACCCGGTGGACGTTGTGGCCAGTGGCGCTGCGGACGGACCCTGAGCGATCGCCGGCCCCGAGTACAGCCGCGACACCAGCGCTTCACGCTTCGCGAGATACGACGGGGCAAGCGCCTCGTAGCTCTCCATCGGCACGTCGCCCCGCTCGACGGCACGGGCGAGCTGGTCCAGGAAGTAATCGATGTTCTGCAGTCTTTGCAGGTCCTCGGCGCCAGGTGCCACCCGGTGTCCCCCTCCGTTGCCCTGCGCGAAGAATGGCACATGGCGACGCGGGTGTCAGCCGCGCAGGCTAGGTTCCTTCGGCCGAATCGCCCTCGTCCCGAGCCTGCTCTCCGCCGCCGGCATGCAAGGTCGCATAGACCTCTTCGGCGACGTCGCGCGGGATGCCCGGAGTCGTGGCGAGATCCTCGACGGTCGCGCCGCGCATCCGCTTGATCGACCCGAACGCCTTCACGAGCGCCTTGCGCCGCTTCGGGCCGACGCCCGGCACCTCGTCGAGCGCGCTCGAGGTCATCGCGCGGCCACGGAGCTTGCGGTGGTACTCGATCGCGAACCGGTGGGCTTCATCGCGCACGCGCTTCATGAGGAAGAGCGAAGGCGACCCCGCCGGAAGGACGACCGGCTCGTCGGCCCACTCGACCCAGAGCTCCTCCTCGCGTTTGGCGAGGCCCGCGACCGGGACGTCATCGACGCTCAGCTCGGCGAGAACCGCGCGAGCCGCGTTGAGCTGGGGTTTCCCGCCGTCGACGACGAGCAGGTCCGGGCGGCTCGCCGCGAAGCGGGCGTCCGCCTGTCTCGTCGCGGAGAACCTCCGCCGAAGCACCTCGGCCATCATCGCGACGTCATTGGCTTCGCCCGTCTCCCCGCGCACGCGGAAGCGTCGGTACGCCTTGGGCTCCGCGCGCCCGTTCGTGAACACCACCATCGAGCCGACCGAGTGCGTTCCGTGGAGCGTCGAGATATCGAACGCCTCGATCCGAAACGGAGGCGCAGGTAGCGCGAGCGCGTTCTCGAGTTGCAGGAGCGCGGCATTCATGCGCTCCTCGTCATAGCGCGTGCGGACCTTGAAGCGCATGAGCGTGTGGCGTGCGTTGAGCTCGGCGAGCTCGAGCATCTCGCGCTTCTCGCCGCGCTGGGGCACCGAAAGCTTCACCTTCGACCCGCGAAGCGTGCTCAGCCATTCTCCGACCGTGTCCGGGTCATCGGGCAGGTCGCGGAGCAGGATCTCCTTCGGCAGGCTCGAGGTCTCGTCGTAGTAGCGGAGCAGGAAGCCCTCGACCAGCTCGGCCATGGGCACGTCGAGACCCTTGTCCAGGACGAATTCGTTCCCGATGAGCACGCGGCCCTCGCGAACCACGAAGAGGTGTACGCCTGCGATCGTCTCCTCGCGGAAGAAGCCGATGACGTCCATGTTGAGCGGGCGGGCCGAGACGACCTTCTGGCGCTGCCGAATGGCGCTGACTGCCTCAAGGCGGTTGCGGAATCGCGCGGCCGCCTCGAAGTCGAGGTCGGCGGCGGCGGCGCGCATCTGCTCCTCGAGCTCTCCGACGATCTCCTCGTGTTTGCCGGAAAGGAAGCGCGAGACCTTCGCCACGCTCCCGGCGTATTGTTCGCGGGTGATTGCTCCGACGCACGGGCCGGGGCCCTTGCCGACGTGGTAGTCGAAGCACGCCTTGCCGGTGGGCTCGCCGCCCTTGGCGTTCACGCGCTTCCACTCGACGCACGCCGCCGTGCAGATCGGGACGATGCGCCGGACGACGTCGATGGTTTCGCGGGCAGCGTTCGCATTCGTGTACGGCCCGAAGTACCGAGTGCCAGGCTTGCGCTTCTCACGCGTGAACTTGATAGCGGGATACGGGTCGCCGGTCGTGATCGCGATGAACGGATAGGACTTGTCGTCGCGGTAGTCGACGTTGAAGTCGGGGCGGAACTGCTTGATCAGGTTCTTCTCGAGGACGAGGGAGTCGACCTCTGTCTCGGTCACGACGTAATCGAAGGAAGCGACCTGCTCCATCATGACCGGGACCTTCTCGCGGTCGTCCTGGCCCATGACGTACTGACGCATTCGCTTGCGCAGCGACTTCGCCTTGCCGACGTAGAGGACCTGGCCCTCGGCGCCCTTCCAGAGGTAGACCCCCGGGCGATCCGGTACCGACGCGACCTGCTCGACGATGGTGGGGTACCCGGATGATTCACTCATCGCATCCGCCTGTAGACGTCTCCCCGGTTACCGACCTTGACCACCCACACGACGAGCTGCGCGTCGCGGATCTCGTACACGATGCGGTTGCCTCCCACACGCACTCGGTAATGCTCTTGGGCGCTCAGCTTCTCGCATCCTGGAGGGCGAGGCTGCCCGGCGAGCTCGCCAATGACGGCGAGGCATCGTTCGCGGTCCCTGGGGGCGAGGCGCTTCAGGTCCTTCAGTACAGACGCCTTGACGGCGACCTCATAGGTCGCCATTTCGCTCCAGGTAGGCGACCGCGTCCTCGAGGGCGACGAGCGGCTCGTCAGCCCGATCTTCGAATGCTGCCAAGTCCTCGGCATCCTCCGCGAGCATCAGACGTACAGCATCGTTCACCAACTCCGAGAGCGAGCAGTCCGTCTGAGCAGCCTTCAGCCGCAGTGCTTGGTGCAGCTCCGGCTCGAGGTAGATCGTCGAACGGCGCAACTCCGACATCAGCGCCACCTCCTGTTCGACCATGACACCATATCGCTTTGGCGTCAAGACGTTGCGAGGCGACTCAGCCTCCCGTCCTACTCCCAGCCGCGCGATGCCTACCGTCGCGCACCCTCGACACGAGCCACCTCGGCCTCCGGCTCGCAGGTCGCGTGTCCGCCCTCCAGCACAGGCTTCAAGAACTGTCCCGTGTACGACCGCGGATTCGCGACGATCTCCTCGGGCGTGCCCTGCGCGACGACCTCTCCGCCACGATGGCCCCCCTCGGGGCCGAGGTCGATGACGCGGTCGGCGCTCTTGATGACGTCGAGGTTGTGCTCGATGACGAGCACCGTGTTGCCGCCGTCGACGAGACGCTGGAGCACGATCAGCAGCTGGCGCACGTCGTCGAAGTGCAGGCCCGTTGTGGGCTCGTCGAGGATGTAGAGCGTGCGCCCGGTGCTTCGGCGCTGTAGCTCGCTCGCGAGCTTCACGCGTTGCGCCTCGCCACCGGACAGTGTCGTGGCGGGTTGTCCCATGCGGATGTAGCCGAGTCCGACGTCGTAGAGCGTCTGCAACTTGCGCTTGATCGGCGGGATGTTCTCGAAGAAGTGCAGCGCTTCCTCGACGGTCATGTCGAGGATGTCGGCGACGGTCTTGCCTTTGTACGTGACCTGCAGGGTCTCACGATTGTAGCGGGCTCCCTTGCAGACCTCGCACACCACGTAGACGTCGGGCAGAAAGTGCATCTCGATCTTGATCTGGCCGTCTCCCTTGCAGGCCTCGCATCGGCCGCCGGCGACGTTGAACGAGAAGCGTCCGGGACTGTATCCCCGCGCCTTCGCTTCCGGCGTCGACGCGAACAGCGCTCGCACGTCGTCCCAGACGCCCGTGTACGTCGCCGGATTCGACCTCGGCGTGCGCCCGATGGGCGACTGGTCGATGTCGATCACCTTGTCGAGCTTGTCGACGCCTTCAAGCTTCTTGTGCGCGCCGACGCGACGGCGCGACCGGTAGATGCGGTTGGTCAGCGCGGGTGCGAGCGTGTCGGTGATCAGCGAGCTCTTGCCCGAACCGCTGACGCCGGTCACCACGGTCAGGGCTCCGAGCTCGATCTCGACGTCGATCGCCTTGAGGTTGTGCTCGGTCGCGCCGAGAAGCCGAATGGCGCCCTTCCCCGGGTTTCGCCGTTCCATGGGACGCGGGATCTCGCGACGTCCGGAGAGATACGCCGCGGTGAGCGACGGCTCGCACGCGAGGATGTCGTCGGGCGACCCAACGCACACGATCTCGCCGCCGTGCTCGCCGGCGCCCGGCCCCATGTCGATCACGAAGTCCGCCGCGCGGATGGTCTCCTCGTCATGCTCCACCACGATGACGGTGTTGCCGAGGTCGCGCAGCCGCTCCATCGTCGCGATCAATCGCGCGTTGTCGCGCTGGTGAAGGCCGATGCTCGGCTCGTCGAGGATGTAGAGCACGCCCATGAGGCCCGCGCCGATCTGGGTCGCGAGCCGTATGCGCTGCGCCTCGCCACCCGAAAGCGTCGCAGTCGCACGCTCGAGCGTCAGGTAATCGAGGCCGACATCGACGAGGAAGCGAAGGCGCTCCACGATCTCCTTGATGACACGCGAGCCGATCTGCGTGTCGCGCTCGGACAGCTCGAGCGACTCGAAGAACGCGAGCGCATCAGCTGCGGAGTCGACGGTCACCTCGTAGATGTTGCGGTCGCCGACGGTGACCGCAAGCACCTCGGGGCGCAGCCGGGCGCCACCGCAGCTCTTGCACGGGATCACGGCCATGTAGTTCTCGAGCTTGTCCCTGACCGCTTCGGAATCGGACTCCTGGTAGCGCCTCATGACGCTTGCGAGCGCACCCTCGTAGCGGGAGTACCAGTGGGTCTCGCGCCCGTCGCGCGTCACGTAGTCCACGCGGATCCGGGTGTCGCCGAGCCCCTCGAGGAGCGTCTTGCGCACCTTCTTCGGCAGGGCGTCCCAGGGCTCGGAGGTCGAGACGCCCAGATGCTTGGCCGCGGCAGCCACGAGCTGCGGGTAGTAGTTCATCCCGGGGCTGAAAGGGGCGATCGCACCCTCCTCCAGCGAAAGCGTCTCGTCCGGCACGACGAGACCCGGGTCGGCCTCGAGACGGCTGCCAAGCCCGTTGCAATCGGGGCACGCGCCGTAGGGGCTGTTGAAGGAGAAGTCCCGCGGCGCGAGCTCGTCCATCGACACGCCGTGGACGGGACACGCGAGCGCCTGCGAGAACGCGAGTTCGTCGCCGTCCACGACCGCGATCACCACGCTGCCGTTCGCAAGACGGAGCGCCGTCTCGACTGAGTCGGCGAGCCTGCTGCGAACGCCGTCCTTGATGGCGAGGCGGTCGACAACGACGTCGATGTCGTGGCGGTACTTCTTGTCGAGGCTGATCTCCTCGTCCAGGGTGTGCTGCTGGCCGTCGATCCGCACGCGCGTGAAGCCCTCGCGCTTCAGGTCGTCGAGCAGCTTGCCGTACTCGCCCTTGCGGCCCTTGACCACGGGCGCGAGCACCTGGAACTTCGTGCCCGCATCGAGGCCGAGGATCCGGTCGACGATCTGGTCGCTCGTCTGGCGCTCGATGGGCCGTCCGCAGATCGGGCAGTGCGGGATACCGATGCGCGCGTAGAGAAGGCGCAGGTAGTCGTAGATCTCCGTGACGGTCCCGACCGTCGACCGCGGGTTGCGCGACGTGGTCTTCTGGTCGATCGAGACCGCCGGGGACAGGCCCTCGATGTGGTCGACGTCCGGCTTGTCCATCTGGCCGAGGAACTGCCGAGCGTAGGCCGACAGCGACTCGACGTAGCGGCGCTGACCCTCGGCATAGATGGTGTCGAACGCGAGCGAGCTCTTGCCCGAGCCGGACAGACCGGTGATGACAACGAGCTGGTCGCGCGGGATCTCGAGGTCGAAACCCTTGAGGTTGTGCTCGCGAGCACCGCGTATGGAGATGGAATCGAGGGGCACCGCCGAACCTGCCTAACTCAAACAGTGGGATTCCAGGCAAGGTTCGATTGTACCCCGCATCGGTACTCGAACGCACGTTCGCTGTTGAGCACGGCCGCACGCACGCGAGCAAACGTCGCCACGAATGGAGCGGGCCGCCCGATCGGGCGGCCCGCGGCGCGAACCATGCGAACGCCTACGCCTACTCCGGCGTCACGGTCTCGTTGATGAGCGTCTTCGCCTGCCCCTGATCGGCGGCGATGGTGAGGGCCAGACGCTGGGTGCCCTTGGTTGCGTTCAGGATGTAGTTCTCGCCCTGGTTCGCCTTCGTGTCGATCGTCCAACCCTTAGCCTCGATCTCGGTCACGTACCAGTCGTTGACCTTGCTGGCCGGGTCGGCTGTCTCGAACGTCACGACGTAGGACTTGGCCGCGCCGGTCCCCTGCTCGTAGCTGGCGACGACCTTGGCCCCCGGGTAGACCGGAGCATCTGTCGGGAAGTCGGCGGGGAGCTCACCCTGCCCGATGGTGGCCTTCTCCCCTTCCTTGCCCTCGATCGTGATGGAGTCGCCTTCCTTGTCGATCTTCGTTCCGGTCGCCTTCTCGGCGGCTGACTCGGCGGCTTGTTCCGCGATCTGCTGGCAGCCGACCAGTCCGGCCGCCATGGCGATGCAGAGCAGTGCCGCGATCACTAGTCCGAAGCGCTTCATCCCCGTCCCCTCTCGCGTCGATACCGTACGACTCGAATCATCTCACTCTTGCCTCAACGGTTCCCGCGCGCTGCCCACGTCAACCGTTCCACATCGTCAGCGGACGACGCCGCCCCCGACCGCCAGGCGGGGTTTTCCGCAGGTTTTCGCCGCTGTTTCAGGTTTCACGGGCGCGACACCACACCGAAACACATGCGAAACAAGGGGTCCGTACGCTGCCCCCAACCTGTCGGCAGTCGGGCGCTCTGAAACCGCCCCGGCTACTTGCACGAGAAGGAGGACGAGGATGCCTGAGCTGAACACAGGCGACACCGCCTGGATGCTCGCATCGGCGGCCCTGGTGCTGTTCATGACGCCGGGTCTTGCCGCGTTCTATAGCGGCATGGTCCGCAAGAAGAATGTGCTCTCCACCACGATGCACAGCTTCTTCGCCATGGGCCTGGTGTCGGTCATCTGGGCGCTGGTCGGATTCACGCTCGCGTTCGGCGAGGGCACCGGATCGCTGTCGGCGTTCATCGGCGACTTCAGCATGACCGGGCTCATGAACGTCAACGGCGAGCTCTTCGGGACGATCCCGCTGAGCGTCTTCGCCATGTACCAGGGGATGTTCGCGATCATCACGGTCGCCCTCATCACGGGCGCGATCGCCGAGCGCATGAAGTTTCGTGCGTATGTCATCTTCGCGACGCTCTGGGCGATCTTCGTCTACTCGCCGCTCGCCCACTGGGTATGGCAGACGAACGGCTGGCTGTTCAGGCTCGGCGCGCTCGACTTCGCCGGCGGGACCGTCGTCCACATCTCATCGGCTGCCGCCGCCCTCGCTGCTGCCATCATGCTCGGCAAGCGTCGCGACCTCGGCACCGACCAGATCCACCCTCACAACCTGCCGATGACGGTGCTCGGCGCGGGCATCCTGTGGTTCGGCTGGTTCGGCTTCAACGCTGGTTCGGCGCTTGCCGCGAACGGTCTCGCCGGTTCGGCGTTCATGAACACGCATCTGGCCGCCGCCGCGCTCTTGGCTTGGACCCTCGTCGAGACCATGCACGCCGGCAAGCCGACCGTTCTCGGTGCCGCCTCCGGCGCTGTCGCCGGCCTCGTCGGAGTCACGCCGGCCGCCGGATACGTCGAGCCCTGGGCCGCGATCGTCATCGGCCTCGTCGTCGGCGTCGCCTGCTACTTCGGCCTCTTCATCAAGGGCAAGTTCGGCTTCGACGATGCCCTCGACGTGGTGGGCATCCACGGAGTCGGCGGAACCCTCGGTGCGCTTCTGACCGGCGTGTTCGCCACCACGACCATCAACGAGGCCGGTCGCAACGGTCTTCTCTACGGCAACCCGAGCCAGATCGTGCTCCAGCTCGTCGGCATCGTCGCCGCGTGGGCGTTCTCCTTCGTGCTGAGCATCATCTTCCTGAAGGTCATCGACATGGTCATGGGCCTGCGCGTGAGCGATGAGGTCGAGTCACGCGGTCTCGACATCAGCGAGCACGCGGAAGAGGGCTACATCTTCGAGTAAGCGAGATTCCCGGGGGCGCCGTCTGCGGGCCGCGCTCCCGGGAACACCCTTCAAGCCCGACCAGACAGCGTTTCAGACGACATCGAACACGGGAGGCACGACGTGAAGAAGATCGAGGCGATCATCCGGCCTCACAAGCTGGACGACGTGAAGGAAGCCCTGAGCGCCATCGGTATCCAGGGCATGACCGCGTATGAGGTGCGCGGCTTCGGTCGCCAGAAGGGCCACACCGAGATCTACCGAGGCGCTGAGTACACGGTGGACTTCGTCCCCAAGCTCAAGATCGAAGTCGTCGTCGACGACGACCAGGTCGATGGCGCCGAACATGCCATCATGATGGCCGCTCGCTCCGACAAGATCGGCGACGGCAAGATCTTCACGTACGACGCGCTCTCCGCCGTTCGCATCCGTACCGGTGAGCGAGGCCCCGAGGCGCTCTAACCGGCTCCTTCCGGCAGGAAGAAACGGGCCCCACTGCGGTCGACCGCCGCGATGGGGCCCGTTTGCGATACCTCGGCGAAATCCCGTCGAAACATCACGGAAACACGCCCCTCATACCGTGCAGGCAGCTGACGGTAGCCGCGACTCGCGACTCGCGGTCTGACAAAGGGGAGGCCCCGTGGCTGGAGTCAACGCCGGCGACACCGCATTCGTGCTGGTGTCGGCCGCACTCGTGCTCTTCATGACGCCCGGACTTGCGCTGTTCTACGGCGGGATGGTCAGGACGAAGAATGTCCTTTCCATGATGATGCAGTCCGTGTTCGCGATCGGGACCATCACGGTCGTGTGGTTGCTCATCGGCTACACGCTTGCCTTCGGGCCAGCCACGGGCCCGCTGGGCAGCTTCATCGGCGGCCTCGACCACGTCGGGTTCGCCGGGGTCCTCGGCGGGAGGACGGGCACCTTGCCGATGGGCGCGTTCGCGATCTACCAGTGCATGTTCGCGATCATCACGCCAGCGCTCATGACCGGCGCCTTCGCCGAGCGGATGAGGTTCCGCTCGTGGGCGATCCTCTCCGTGCTTTGGGTGCTGCTCGTGTATGCGCCTGTCGCGCACTGGATCTGGGGCGGCGGCTGGCTCGCTCAGCTCGGCGTCAAGGACTTTGCCGGCGGCCTGGTCGTCCACGCGTCGAGCGCCGCTGCCGCATTGGCCGCGGCGATCGTCCTCGGCAAGCGGATCGACTACGGTAACCCCGACATCGCACCTCACAACCTCACTATGACGCTGCTCGGTACCGGCATCCTGTGGTTCGGCTGGTTCGGCTTCAACGCCGGCTCTGCACTTGCAGCCAACGACCAGGCGATCGCCGCGTTCATCGCGACGCAGGTCGCCGCAGCGGCCGGCATGCTCACGTGGCTTCTCGCCGAGCGCTTCCACACGGGACGCGCCACGACGCTCGGAGCCGCGACCGGAGCGGTTGCGGGACTCGCGACCGTCACCCCTGCCTCGGGCTTCGTCTCGCCGCTCGGCGCGCTCGTGATCGGGATGTGCGCCGGGGCCCTCTGCTACTGGGCGGTGCTCCTGAAGGACCGGCTCGGCTACGACGACTCCCTCGACGTGGTTGGCGTGCATGGCGCCGGCGGCGTCTTTGGAACGCTCGCTATCGCCGTGCTCGCGGTCAACGGAATCGGCGGTGTATCGGGACTCATCGAGGGAAGCACCGCGCTCATCGTCCCCCAGCTGATCGGCACCGCTGTGGTTGTCACCTATTCATTCGGGCTGACTTGGGTAATGCTGAAAGCGATCGAGAAGGTCTTTGGCCTGCGTGTGGCCAAGGATGTCGAAGTTCAGGGTCTTGACGTCACCGAGCACGCTGAAGTTGGCTACTCTCTGTAGCCGCCCGCCGTCGACTGGAGCCAGAGCGTGAAGAAGATCGAAGCGATCATCCGCCCGCACAAGCTTGAAGACGTGAAAGAAGCCCTCAACGCCATCGGTATCAAGGGCATGACAGCCTACGAAGTCCGCGGCTTCGGACGCCAGAAGGGGCACACCGAGATCTACCGAGGCGCTGAGTACAAGGTCGACTTCGTGCCGAAGCTCAAGATCGAAGTCGTGGTCGACGACGACCAGGTGGACGGCGCGGAGCAGGCGATCATGATGGCTGCCCGCACCGACTCCATCGGCGACGGCAAGATCTTCACCTACGACGCGCTTTCGGCCACCCGTATCCGCACCGGCGAGCGTGGCCCGGACGCGCTGTAACCCCCCGATGGAACGCTACGAGGCTGCGCGCGCACGGCTGATATCCTCGGCTCGTCCAGGCATCGAAGCAGCACGCGAGCTTTCAGAACTGACCGACGAAGCCGTCCGGGAACTCGCCCGGGCGGCTTCGTCCTTCCCAAAGGGCCGATGGGCCCTCGTCGCGCTCGGAGGCTGGGGCGCGGGCGCCATGCTGCCCGCGAGCGACCTCGACATCCTCGTCCTCGCCGAAGCGAGCGGAGCGAACCACAAGCCCTTCATCGAAGCGGTCCTCTACCCGCTCTGGGACGCGGGCCTGAAGGTCGGACACCAGGCCCGCACCCCGAAGGAACAGGTCCGGGCGATGCGCGAGGACACGGCGACCATGACCGCCGCCCTGACCGGCCGTCCGCTCACCGGAGACACCGACTGGGCCGCGTCGGTCCTTGCCCAGGCGGCTCGCGCGCTTGGAAGGCGCCCCGACCGCGCACTCAGACGGCTGCGAGAGCGCGACCGGCCGGGCTCGCCGTTTCGGCTCGAGACGAACCTCAAGGAGGACCGGGGCGGCAGAAGGGACTTCGACGAGCTCGTCTGGTCCGCGGCGATCGTGTCCGGATCGATCGAGCGCCGTCCCGACCAGCTCGTGGCCGCAGGGTTCCTGACCGCCGAAGAGGCCGTCTCCCTGTCCGACGCCGAGGCGACCATCGCCGCGGCCCGCTGGATCCTGCAACGCGAGGGATTCGGCGACCGGATGACGCTCGACTCCGCGGAGCTTCTCAGCGACGCCGAGGGGGTCCAGCACGCGCTCGCGACCACCGCCGGCTTGCTCGACCGCGTGCGGAGCCGCTTGGCAGGAGGCGCCGAGCCGTTTCCCGTGAGTCTTGAGAGCGAATCGTTGTTCCGCGCGCTCGAAGGCGGTCCGGACTCCCTGCCGATGCTGGAGGATGTCGCCTTCAGGGGCGGGCTCGACAAGCACTTCCCCGAGTACGCACGGCTCATGACGGCCCGCCGGCCGGGCATCGGCCACGAGCTGACCGTCGGCGCGCACTCGCTGGCCACTGCGGCCCTGTTGGCGACGCTTGGCACTCAGGACGACGCGCTCGCCCGATCGCGCGCGTCGGTTACCGACTGGAAGGCCTTGGTCGTTGCCGCGCTCGCTCACGACAGTGGCAAGCTCGACCGGGGACCCGGACACGCCGACCGCAGCGCCCCCTACGCCCACGGTGCCGCGCGGCGCCTCGGCCTTTCGGAGGAGAGCGCCCAGGACGCGGCCGATCTCGTCAGGCTCCACCTCGTTCTC
The DNA here is from genome assembly GCA_016213085.1 of Coriobacteriales bacterium. GTDB lineage: Bacteria > Actinomycetota > Coriobacteriia > Anaerosomatales > JACRBU01 > JACRBU01. The sequence continues at coordinate 14,929 of JACRBU010000157.1, read as the reverse complement.
CCCGAGGCCGCGATGTACGCGGACATGGACGATGAGGACGCGGTTCTTTCCATCGCCGCGAAGATCGGTCGCCGCGAACTCGTTGCCCCCCTCCACCTGCTCACCGCGGCCGACTCTCTGGCGACCGGACCGTCGACCTGGAACGGCTGGACCGCTGCCCTCCTGACCGCCGTCGCCTCCAGGCTCGACGCCGCTCTCTCCGACAACGCCGAAGGCGCGGGGCTGGTCACGCGCGCACAGGCGGTGCGGGAGGCGACGCTCTCGTCGCTCTCTGCGGAGCCCGGCGACGTCCGGGATTTCGTCGGCCATGCGCCGCTCCGCTACCTTGCTTCGCGCGACCCTGCCGAGGTCGCGAAGCACGCTCGGGTCCTGTCCGAACTCGCTCGGGTCAAAGCCCCCGACCGCATCTCGATCTCGGTGAGTCCGGGCGTGGCGCCCGGCACGTACGACGTCACGATCGCGGCCCACGACCGGACCGAACTCCTCGCCCGAATCGCCGGAGCGCTCGCGCTCGCTGGTCTCGACATCCTGAGCGCGGACGCGTACCGGTTCGGACACGGGCTCGTGTTGGACGCGTTCACGGTGACCTCAGCGACGCTTCGCCCTGTTGACAGCTCGACGTGGAACTCCTTCGAGCGCTACCTCAAGGCCGCAGTGAAGGACCGCCTCGAGCTCGAGACCCGGCTCCAGGAGCGTCGCCGACATTACCCGGCAGCCGCCCAAGGGCCGGTCACGATCGAGACGGACGCGAGTCCCGGATACCACACGATCGTGCGCGTCACCGCCCCGGACCGCCCGGGTCTGCTGTATGACCTGGCGCGCGCGGTGAGCTCGTCTGGGCTGGATATCCGATGGGCGAAGGCGGCCACGGTGGATGGGATGGCGATCGACTCGTTCCACATCACGGGCCCCGATGGCTCGGCGGTCACCGACCCCGGGACGCTCGGCCATCTTGCGATGTACATGAGGCAGTCCGCCTAGGCTGGCGGGTGTCGTTCCCGTAGGGGCCGTGTGCAGCGTCACGTTTGCTCGCCCATCACCTCATCGCTAATCCCCGATGAGAACCCTGCCGATAGAACAGAGGGAATAACCAGACGTGCGGGGCTCGAGGGAGCCGCCGCGCGGCCAGCGTTCACCGAGGGGAACGGCGCAGCGCCGACTGCCGGGCCAGTTCCTCGCGCCTCCAAGCGTCATGTCGGCCCCCAGAGGGCCGGGAGGAGGTAGCGGCGATGAAGCGGCGACTTGGATGGGCCGCGGTATGCGTGTCCGTCGCACTCGTCGTCACCCTGCCAGCGATCGCCACGGCGGGCACCACCATCACAGGCACCGTGACGGCGACACCGACCTACGCGGTCAACGTCGACTCAGGCGCGTCCCTGGACTACGGCAGTCGCGCCGCCGGCGCGACCAACGTGCAGCCGACCGGACTCACGCAGACCGTCATCTCGAACACCGGCAACGCTGACGAGAAGATCACGATCACCGGCGGCGACGCCACACCCGGAGGCGGCGGCACGAGCTGGACGCCCGTCGCCCTCGCACCCGCAGCCAACGAGTACCGGTGGCGCTTCGTGGAGGGCGTGACCGACGTAGCGGTGATCTCCAGCGCGAGTACGCTCGTCGCGAGCTTGGCGCCAGCGGGAACGAAGACCTACGACACCTACCTCGACATGCCGACAAGCTACACCACCCCTGCGGTGTTCACGTTCTCGGCCACGGTTGCTGCGACGGCACCGTAGGCGCGCAACGCGTGTCACTGCACCGGCGACGTGCCAGCGGCGAAGGGATGGCAACGGTGAGGCGGACCCGGATGCGATCGATACTGACCGTCGCGATGGTTTGCGCACTGGTGGCACCGACCATGGCGTCGGCGGCGAGCATCGGTGCGGGAACCGACACCGGAAGGATCACGATCGAGGAGCCGCTCACTCCAGGGAGCAGCAAGCAACTCCCGACCATCACGATCTTCAATACGGGAGACGTGGCAGCCACCTACGTCATGCGTGTCGCACCCGTCGAGGGCGTGCGGACCCCTGAGGCGTCCTGGTTCACGTTCTCCCCCGCCAGCGCAACGATCCCTCCCCATTCCAGCATGACATTCGACACGCGTGTCGACGTGCCGGCTTCGGCTGTCGCCGGCGACTACGGGGCGCTGCTTCTCGGAACATCCGACCGGCAGGTACCCTCGTCGAGCGGCGCGCTCCTCAACGTCGCCGCCGGTCCCCGGCTGACCGTGAGCGTCGCTCGAGGCAATCCGCTCGTCATCGGATGGGGGCTGGTCGTCGGGTTCTTCGCGCGATACGCGCCGTGGTCGTACGCGGGCCTGCTTGCTCTGGCAGGCATCTTCGCTGCCATCGGACTGGGACTCCTGCCGAACCGCCGGCGCGAGGACTCCGGACCCTCGCCCCAGGGTGATCTCACGTGATACATCACTCGGACATACATTCCGAACGCATCGCGCAGCCCGAGGAGCGGGAGCCCTTCGTCTTCGATGCCCGGCCCGTCGTGCTTGTCGTGATCGTACTTGCGCTGTGCGCGGGCGTCATCGCGTACGTGCAGCGCCAAGTCTCAGCGGCCAACACTCGCCTCGCCCAGGTGGAGGCGGAACTCGCGCGAAGCGGAGGCGCGCCTTCGACAGGCGCGACGGCGACCGTCGCTTCGCCCGCCGCCGAGGACAGCTCGCGATACCTCGGGCGCTTCAGTCGAATCGAGGAGGACGACGGCGTGCTGATCGTGCACTTCTTCCCCGGTCAGCTGCTGACCGGCAAGACCGCTGCGTCCGTGGCTGCGTCCAATGGCGACACGACCGAAGAAGGGGTCTACGTTCTCGGTCACCACGGCAGGACCGACACGCTCTATGCGGCCAAGGGCACTCCCGTGCGAATGCGCACCCCGAGCGGATGGACGAGCGTCACGCTCGCCGAAGTCGCCGACCGCCTCGAAGCGGACTCCGAGCTCTCGCGGCGATACATGTGGTTCGCCGTCGAGGAGGGCTTCGTCACCGATGTCCGCGAGGCTGACATCGCGCCGCTCACGGATGCGAACTCGAGTGAGAGAGCGAGCCGATGACAAGGCGCCACCTTGCCACCTTGTCTTTCGCGGTAGCGTTCGCTCTGTTCGTCGCCGGTCTGCTGCCGATGTTCCAGCGCCCGAGCCCCGCAGCCGGCGATCTGCTCTATGGCGTCAATGTGAACTCGGGCGAATCGCTCGATTACGGATCGCAAGGTCACGGGACGACGAACGTCCCGCCGACCGGCAGTGAGCAGACGGTCGTGCAGAGCACCGGGCTCCTGCCCTGCCGCATCCTCATCCAGGGCGGAGCGGCGACGAGGCAGGGCGGCGGCGGGTCGTGGACGGCCGTGGAGTCGGACTCCCCCGGGGCGAACCAGTACAGCTGGAAGTTCGTGAAGACGTCCGGAGGCTCCGTGTGGGTCTCGGGGTCTTCCAACGTCCTGATGACGTCGCTGCTTCCGGGGACGACGGTGACCTGCGACACCCAGCTCGACATGCCGTCCAGCTACTCGAGCGCAGGCACGTACACGTTCACGGCGACGGTGAGCGCGACAGCGGTCCTCTAGCTGGCTGTTCGCCGGGCCCCGCCTGCGGCGCCTACTTGTCGAACGACATCAGCTGCTTGACCACGCTCGGGTCGGCCAGGGTCGACAGATCCCCGAACTCTTCCATGTTCGTGACTCCTGCGGCGACCTTGCGCAGGATGCGTCGCATGATCTTCCCCGAGCGGGTCTTCGGGAGATCCGGCGTGAACTGGACGACGTCGGGGGCGGCGATCGGTCCGATGCTCTTGCGAACGTGGCCTTTGAGGATCTTGCCGAGCTCGTCGCTCGGATAGTGCCCGTCGCGGAGAACCACGTACGCAAGGATGCCCTCGCCCTTCACCGGGTGCGGGAAACCGACGACGGCGGCCTCGCTCACGGCCTCGTGGGAGACGAGTACGCTCTCGATCTCGGCCGTGCCGAGACGGTGGCCGCTCACGTTGATGACGTCGTCCACACGACCGAGCAGCCAGTAGTAGTTGTCGTCGTCGATGCGCGCACCGTCACCGGTGAAGTAGCGTCCCGGGAAGCGCTCGAAGTAGACCTCGCGCAGTCGCGCCTTGTCGGACGAATCGCCCCAAACGCCGCGCAACATCGCCGGCCACGGCTTGTCGATGCACAGGTAACCGCCCTCGTTGATCTCGACTTGGGAGCCGTCCTCACGAAGGACGCTCGCTTCGATGCCGAAGTACGGGAGTGTCGCAGAGCCGGGCTTCGTGGGGATCGCCCCGGGTAGCGGCGTGATGACGATGCCGCCGGTTTCGGTCTGCCAGTACGTGTCGACGACCGGGGCCGTGTCGGCGCCGATGGTCCGTCGGTACCACAACCCGACATCCGGGTTGATCGGCTCGCCGACGGTGCCGAGCAGCCTCAGGCTGCTGAGGTCGTAGCGCTGAGGCCAGCCCTCGCCGTGACGCATGAGCGCCCGGATCGCCGTGGGTGCGGTGTAGAAGATCGACACCCGGTACTTCTCGACGATCTGCCAGAAACGCCCAGGGTCGGGATAGGTCGGCACGCCCTCGAACATGAGCGTGGTCGCTCCAGCGGACAGAGGCCCGTACACGATGTAGCTGTGACCGGTGATCCACCCGATGTCGGCCGTACACCAGAAGACATCATCGTCGTGGTAGTCGAAGACGTCGACGAACGTCCGGTTGGTGTAGGTGAGGTAGCCGCCCGTGGTGTGGACGACGCCCTTGGGCTTGCCCGTCGAACCCGACGTGTACAGGATGAAAAGCGGGTTCTCGGCGTTCATCGGCTCGAAAGCCTCCGACCCCCGAGTCTCCGGCGCCGTCATCTCCTGGTGCCACCACGTGTCGCGACCGGGCTCCATGTCCACGTCGCCCTTACCGCGCTTGACGACCACGACCGCGTCGATGCTCGGGCACTCGAAGAGCGCCTCGTCCGCCGCCACCTTCAGCGGCACCTTGCGGCCACCGCGAATGCCCTCGTCTGCCGTGACGAGGAGCTTGGCCCCGCTGTCCTGGATGCGTCCCCGCAGCGCGCTCGCCGAGAAGCCGCCGAAGACGACCGAGTGGATCGCGCCGACCCGCGCGCACGCGAGCATGGTGATAGGAAGCTCGGGGATCATCGGCAGGTAGACGGCGACTCGGTCGCCCTTGCGAATGCCCTTCTTGCGCAGCACGTTCGCGAACCGGCAGACCTCGTAGTGAAGCTGCTGGTAGGTGAACGTACGGCTCGACCCGTCATCGCCCTCCCAGATGAGGGCGGCCTTGTTCCGGCGCCACGTGGACAGATGCCGGTCGAGGCAGTTGATCGAGACGTTGAGCTTCCCGTCGGCGAACCACGTGAAGTCGAGCTTGTCGAACCCGCCCTGCAGCCCCACGCTCGGCGGCTCGATCCATTCGAGGTTCTCGCGCGCCTGCTCGAGCCAGAAGTCGGCGGAATCGCCCACCGAGCGTTCGTAGTCTTGCCGATACCGATCGAGGGACTTGATCCGTGCAGCCTCGGCGAACCCAGCGGGCGGAGCGATCATGCTCTCTTCGGCAGAGAGGTGCTCGAAACCGCTGCTCGTCTCCGGGTTGTCAGCCATTGATGGTCCTTCCGCTCCCAGTGTGCGACGTCACGCGTGCCGGTCAGTGCGTCCTAGGTGTTCTCTTTCCCGCGACGGAAAACGAGAACAGTACTTCAACGATATACTCTGCTTCCGTCGTTTCTCCAAACGTTCGCGAGGAATCAGTGCATATCACTGAGAAGTACGCCGAGCTGCTCGAGACGCTCTCCCCCCTTCGCGGCGTCGTCGTCGCCTTCTCCGGCGGCGTCGATTCCACGCTTCTCGCGGTGGCGAGCCGTGCGGTGCTCGGAGACAGGGCACTCGCGGTTCACGCGATCTCCGACCTCTCGCCCGCCGGGGAGACGCAGGCAGCCCGCGCCCTCGCGAGCGAACTGGGGCTTCGCTACGAGGAGATCGAGACGCGCGAGCTCGCCGATGCTCGGCTGGCGTCGAACCCTCCCGACCGCTGCTACCACTGCAAGAGCGAGCTGTTCACGCAGCTCCGCAGGCTCGCGGACACGCAGGACCTCGACGTCATCCTGGACGGCGCCAACTTCGACGACCTCGACGACCATCGACCGGGGCACAGGGCCGCCCGGGAATCCGGCGTGCGCTCTCCCCTGCAGGAATGCCGGATGACGAAGGCGGACGTCCGTCGGGCCGCCCGTCTGCTCGCTCTTCCGAACTGGGACAAACCGTCGATGGCGTGCCTCGCTTCGCGCATCCCCTTCGGCACGCCGATCACTGATGACGCTATCGCTCGCGTGCGACAGGCTGAGGAGCGCGTGAGCGCGCTGGGGTTCGGGCAGGTGCGCATCCGTGCGCACGGCGATGTGGCACGCATCGAGCTGCCCGCCGAAGATGTCGAGCGCGCGGTTCAGTTGCGCGAGTCGATCAGCGAGCTGACCCGGGGCGCGGGTTTTCGCTGGGTCTCGCTTGACTTGGACGGCTACCGCTCAGGGTCCCTGAACCCCGAGACCGCCGAGATCGGCGAAACGGGACCCGGGCCCTCCGACGCCTAGCGGGTGAGCTCTCGCAACGCGGCGTTCATCGCGGCCGGCAGCTTCTCGTACATGCGCTGTGGACTGAGCATCCGCGCCGCGACGAACTCGGTGACGAACGGCTTGGCCGCGACCGTGATGTCGATCTCGGGATAGAGCGCGCGGGCCACACCTTCCACCGTGACGAGCGCCTTGATCAGCAGGCCGTACCCGACCGGGATGTCGACCTTCTCGTCGGCCATGATGCCGAGGAACCCGATGGCGAACCCGCGGATGTCTCGGGGTTCGACGGCAAGCGTGTCCCTCATGAGGGCGGCGACTCGCTCGCGCACGCGCCCACGGCGATCCGGTCCTACGACGAGTCCGAGCTCGGCGGAGTAGGTCAGGGCTCGGTCCGCGTCACCGTAGACGGTGGCGACCAAGATCTGCGCGATGGCGTCGCGTTGCGCTGGCGTCGTCGTGCCGATGATGCCGAAGTCGAGATAGGCGATCCGGCCCTCGGGAGTCACGAGCAGGTTCGCGGGGTGGAGATCTGCATGGAAGCGTCCGGCTACGAGCACCTGCCGCATGAAGGTCGTCGCGCCGTGCAGTGCAAGGGCGTAGCCGTCGACCCCCGCGCGCTGCGCATCGGAGATCTCGCTCAGAGGCCATCCCTCGATGAACTCCATCGTCAGGACGCGACGCGACGTGAGCGGCCAGACGACACGTGGGACCACGATCAGTTCGTCGTCGCGGAAGTCGAACGCAAAGCGGTCGGCGACGGCGGCTTCGTTGCGCATGTCGCATTCAGAGCGAAGCGTCGAGGTGAACTCCGCGAGCAGCGCCGGCATGTCGATCCGAGCCATACCCGGCAGCCGCGGAAGGCGAGTGACGGAGCTCCTCGCGACCTCGATGTCCGCCGCGATCCCGCGTTCCACGCCGGGCCGCACGACCTTCACGGCGAGCTCGGCTCCCGCAGCAAGCTCCTCGCCGACAACGGGACGATATCGACGCCTGAGGATCGCACGATGCACCTGGGCGATCGAGGCACTCGCGATCGGCGCGTCGTCCCAGGACTCGAAGAGCTCCTCGACGGTCGCGCCGAAGTCCTCGGCGATGACGGCACGGATCGCCTCCGGTGGCGCTGAAGGCACGGAGTCCCTCAGCGATTCCATCTCGAAGACCCACTCCGGCGGCACCACGTCGGGACGGACGGACAGCAGCTGGCCGAGCTTGATGAACGCCGGGCCGAGTTCCTCGAACGCCTCACGTGTGCGCCGCGCGAAAGCCGCCCGTGACGCGGAGGCCCCGACGAGGCCGAGGCGCGCATCGGTCGTGCCCCGCCACCCGGCGCGCGCGAGCGTGGCAGCGATGTGACGCGATCGTGACACGCGCGTCAGCTCGTGGAGTCGCGCTTGGCCAGAGCGTCGAGCGCAGCTTGCATGGATTCGAGCTTGCCGCGCACCTCGGCCACTTCGAAACGCAGCTCGTCGAGCTTGCCGCCGAGATCGCCCGCTGAACCCGGCGCGATGTCTCCGGGGCCGGTCGACAGTTCGGACTTCATGCGCTCCTTCTCGGCCGCGACCATCGCCGAGAGGCCGTCGACGAACGCCTCGGGCCCCGCGTCCATCTCGCCAGGAGCCTGCTCGCGACCTCGCTCGATGGCGCCTTTCCACCCCTCGTCGGCCGTCTCGTGGACAAGCGCCCACGCGGCCAGGAACCTGACGAACGAATCCGAACCAGGCTTCGGAATATCGGCCACGGGCCCTCTCCCCCTCGGGTAGACCGCTAGGTGTTCTTTCGGCGCAGCAAACGCATCCCGTTCAGTATGACCAACAGGGAGACCCCTGTGTCGGCGAACACGGCCATCCAGAGCGTCGCGACGCCGACCACGGCAAGCGCGAGCACGACGAACTTCACCGCTATCGAGAAGATCACGTTCTGCCAGATGATGTTCACCGTTCGGCCACCGAGTGCGATGAACCCGGGCAGCGCCGTAAGGTCGTCACGCATCAGCGCCACATCGGCGGTCTCGAGGGCGGTATCGCTGCCCGCGGCGCCCATGGCGATCCCGATGTCGGACGCGGCGAGCGCAGGCGCGTCATTGACTCCGTCGCCGACCATGGCGACCGCCCCGTACCGCTCCTTGAGCACGCGGATCGCGTCGGTCTTGCCTGCGGGAAGGAGCCTCGCTAGGAAGCTGTTGACGCCGACCGCCGACGCGACCGCTTCGGCGGTCCGCTCGTTGTCACCCGTGAGCATGATGGTGTGCTCCACGCCGAGGCGGCCGAGCTTGCCAACGGCGGCGGGGGCCTCGTCCCGGATCATATCGGCGACGCCGATGACGGCGCGGGCCTCCGCGTCGCCCACAAGCACGAGTGCGGTCCTACCGCTCTCTTCCTGGGAGGCGACAGCCTTCGCGGCCTCGGGCGTGAGGAACCCCTCGCCCTCGGCGACGGCCGGGCTGCCGAGCATCCACGATGTCCCGCCGTAGACGCCTCTGACCCCGTGACCAGGAACGTCGGTGAAGTCCTGGACGGAACCGGACGGTACGGAATCGCCAGCTGCCGTTACCACTGCCCGTGCGATCGGATGAACCGAGTGCGCCTCGAGGACGGCCGCGATCCCGAGCAGGGCTTCCGGCGTCGTTCCGTCGAGAGCGAGCACCTGGGCGACGCGGGGCTTGCCCACCGTGAGCGTCCCCGTCTTGTCGAACGCCACCGCCCGCACGCGTGCCGCGGTCTCCAGGAAGGTGCCGCCTTTCACGAGCACTCCATCGCGGCTCGCGCGGGTGATCGCGGAGACGATGGACACCGGTGTCGAGATAACCAGGGCGCACGGACACGCGACAACGAGCATGACGAGCGCGCGCTGGACCCATTCGACGAACCCGCCGGTCGGGAGACCGAATGCGATGCCGACAAGCGGTGGGATGACGGCGATCAGTGCCGCGAGCACGACGACGATCGGCGTGTAGTAGGCGCTGAATCGGTCGACAAGACGCTGCGAGGGCGCCCGGGACGCCTGAGCCTCCTCGACCATGAAGACGATCCGTGCCAGCGTCGAGTCAGCGGCCGTTGAGGAGACCACTGCCCGCAGTAGCCCGGTCGTGTTGAGCGAGCCGGCGAAGAGCGCGTCGCCGACCTGCTTGTCGACTGGAACGGACTCCCCGGTGATGGGTGCCTCGTCGAGCGCGGAGCTTCCTTCGGAGACCACTGCATCGAGGGGGACGCGCTCGCCGGGGCGTACGATCACGGTTTCGCCGATGGTGACCTCGTCGAGCTGAACCTCGATGGTCTGACCACCCCGAACGATTCTGGCCGTGGGTGGCGTCAGGTCCATGAGGTCGCGGATGGAGCGTCGGGTCCGTTCGAGCGACCGGGCCTCGAGCAGGCCGCCGAGCGAGAACAGGAAGAAGACGGTCGCCGCTTCTCCCCACTCGCCGATGGCAGCCGCGCCGAAGACGGCGACCGACATGAGCACGTTCATGTCCAGCCGACGGGCGCGCAGCGACACCAGCGCGCGCCGCCACACGAGTAGCCCGCCGAAGAGGATCGAGATGGCGAACGCGAGGATACTGAGACGCGATGGCGCGTCAGCGAGCTCGAGCGCGGCGCCGAGTGCCGCGAACAAAACGCCACCGATCGCGGCGATCTCGGCTCGGTAGCGGTCGAGGAATGAGCGAGCCGGGATATCCTCCGATTCCGCAGGCTGGTCGAGCGGCACGAGTCCGTGACCGGTGGACTCGACCGCCTTCACGACGGCCGCGCGTGGGTCTGCGGCGAGGTCGTACTCGATCAGTAGCGTCCCGCTCGCGAAGTTCAGGTCCGCGTGCTTAACGCCCCCGACGCGCTCGACGGTCGCACTCACGGTGCGAGCACAGTCCGGTCAATCGAGTCCCGATATGCGCCACGACGCGTGCCCGACGCTCTCAGCGAGCGTCATCTCGAAGTGTTCGACTTCGGCGATGAGATCGGCCTCGCTGACCCGCTCGGCGTCGTACTCAACCACCACCGCGCCCGCGGACGGATTGCATTCGACCTTCCCGACCCCGGGGACCTGCTGGAGCGATTCGCACACGCGCTCCGCACACGCCATGCAGCGCGCGCGATCCGACCTCGGCCCCTGCAGCGTGAACGTGGCAGAAGCTCGTTCCGTCACGAGACACGCTCCTCGGAGGCATGCTCCAGCCCCTCTGCGATCAGCGTGCGCACGTGGTCGTCCGCAAGACGGTATACAGCGCGCTGGCCGTCGCGCCGAAACGCGACCAACCCTCGATCGCGAAGCAGCCGCAGCTGGTGGCTGACGCCGGACTGGGAGATCCCGCACACCGACGCCAGATCGCAGACGCAGAGCTCACATCGGCTGAGAGCCATCAGCATGCGGAGCCGGGTCGGGTCCGCGAGTGCGGAGAAGATGTCGGTCGCTTTCGTGGTGGTTGCTTCGTCTGCCATCCCAGAACGAGCATCGGTCACTGCCGCCGCATCAACCACGGTGGCAGTGCACTCGCCCTCGGCGAAAGCTGTATATGAACGTTTGCTCATATGTTCATACTACCACACGAGCCGTCACACGAAGTGCGCAGGGCTGGTCGAGTCGCAAGGAGCTACCTGCGCTTGCGACCCCCTCCGAACTTCGAGCCGCGTCGAGCCCCGGCTTTCAGGCGCTTGAGGACGTCGTCTTCGCTCGTGGACTCGACCTCGGTCCGCAACCGGACGACCTGGTCCCTCAGACGGGCGGCGGTTTCGAAATCCAGCGACTCGGAAGCTGCGTTCATGTCCTCTTCCAGCGTGGAGATCAGCCGCATGACCTCATCGCGCGGAAGCTCGGCGAGTTCGCTTGCCGCCTGAGCGGCAGTGGTCAGGTCCGTGTCCCCTTCCCGGACGTACTGCACGATGTCCGCGATGGCCTTGCGGATCGTCTGCGGCTCGATACCGTGCTCCTCGTTGTATGCGATCTGCCTGGCTCGACGGCGATTAGTTTCGTCCATCGCCGTCCGCATCGAGTCGGTCACCTTGTCCGCGTAGAGAACCACCTCTCCAGACACGTTGCGGGCGGCCCTGCCGATGGTCTGGATGAGCGAGCGGTGGTTGCGAAGGAAGCCCTCCTTGTCCGCATCGAGGATCGCGACCAGCGAGACCTCGGGCAGATCCAGGCCCTCACGAAGCAAATTGATGCCGACGAGAGCGTCGTAGGTGCCGAGACGCAGCTCCCTCAGGATCTCGATGCGCTCGAGCGTCCCGATGTCGCTGTGCAGGTAGGCGACCTTGAGCCCCTGCTCGGTGAGGTAGTCCGTCAGGTCCTCGGACATCTTCTTGGTCAGTGTCGTGACGAGCGTCCGTTCGTCGCGCTCCGCGCGCGTCTTGATCTCGTGAACGAGATCGTCGACCTGGCCCTTCACCGGCCTGACGACGATCTCCGGGTCCACAAGCCCCGTCGGGCGAATGATCTGCTCGACCGTCCTGTTCGCGACCCCGAGCTCGTAGTCGCCGGGAGTCGCGGAGACGTAGACGAACTGCGGGACGCGCGCGTCGAACTCGTCGAAGCGCAGCGGGCGGTTGTCGAGGGCGGAAGGAAGCCGGAAGCCGTGATCGACGAGGGTCAGCTTCCGAGAGCGGTCCCCCTCGTACATGCCTCGGATCTGAGGGACCGTCACGTGGCTCTCGTCGATGATGCACAGGAAGTCGTCGGGGAAGTAGTCGATCAGGGTGTTTGCCGGTTCTCCCGCCTTGCGACCATCGAGGTGACGCGAGTAGTTCTCGATGCCGGAGCAGAACCCGAGCGTTTCGAGCATCTCGAGATCGTAGTTCGTGCGCATCTCGAGCCGCTGGGCCTCAAGGAGCTTCCCCTCGGCCTTCAACTCATTGAGTCGCTGACCGAGCTCGTCTCGGATGGTGTTCACCGCAACATGGAGCTTCTCGGGTGCGGTCACGTAGTGCGTGGCCGGCCAGATCGGAATCGACTGGAACGCAGTCATGATCTCGCCCGTGAGCTGGTCGACTTCGGCGATGGACTCGATCTCGTCGCCGAAGAGCTCGACGCGCACCGGGTGGTCCGCGTAGGGCGGGAAGACGTCGAGGACGTCACCGCGCACGCGGAACGCGCCGCGCTGGACTTCGTAGTCGTTGCGCTCGTACTGGATGTCGATGAGGTCGTGGATGAGTTCGTCGCGGTCTTGCGACCCCCCGACTTCGAGGAACACCGCCATTCCGGCATAGTCCTCGGGCGATCCGATGCCGTAGATGCACGAGACGCTTGCTACGACCACGACGTCCCTTCGGGAGAGCAGCGCCGCGGTAGCCGCATGGCGGAGCTTCTCGACCTCCTCGTTGATGGAGGCGTCCTTCTCGATGAACGTATCGGTCGTCGGCACGTAAGCTTCTGGCTGGTAGTAGTCGTAGTAGGACACGAAGTACACCACGGCGTTGTTCGGCATGAACTCGCGGATCTCGGAGGCGAGCTGAGCCGCCAGCGTCTTGTTCGGCGCCATGATGAGAGTAGGCCGGTTGATGGCCTCGATCGTCTTGGCCATGGTGAACGTCTTGCCGGAGCCGGTGACCCCCAGCAGCACTTGGTGGCGAAGCCCGTCCTCGACCCCTTGGGCCAGCTCGCCGATCGCCCTGGGCTGATCACCCGCAGGCTCGAACGGCGAGACTACCCGCAGGACCCGGGACTCCCCTCTGGTCTGCGGCAATGCGAGTCTTCTCTCAGTGCTCAATCCTTCGTCACGCCCTCGAATGCGTTGGGATACAGGGCTTCGTAGCGATCGCGTCCGCGGGCGACGCGCAGGACGTAGTGGCGCGTCTCCGGGAACTCGATCGCGTCACGGATGTCTCCGCCTTCTTCTGCCCATTCATCGGCATGCCTCAGTCCCGCGTTGTACGCAGCGAGCGCCGTCTCTACCTCGTGGTACCGACGAATGAGATGCCGAAGGTACGCGGTTCCGTACTCGATGTTGACAGACGGGTCTGACAACTTGTCCGGAGGGAAGCGAGAGGCGTCCACCACCCCGCGTTCGGCGAGCTCATCGGCGGTGGACGGCAGGACCTGCATCAGACCGACGGCGCCGGCGGGCGATCGCTGACCGACCACGAATCCGGACTCCGCGTTGATGACCGCCGCGACAAGGTAGGGGTTCACTCCGTGCCGCTGCGATGAGTCCGCGATCGCGGCCTCGTGATTCAACGGGTAGTAGCGCTTCTGCCAGACGGCCGGGCCTCGGAGGAAGAGCAGGGTCACCCCCGCGAGCACGACAAGCACTCCGAGAATGAGTACGCGATACCAGGTGAAGAGACCGAGCGGGACCGTCCCGTCACTTCCGGCGGATTCGCCGACGGGGCGCTTGGCCGAGCGTCTTTCGGCCCTAGGGGCCACTCCTGACCGCCTCCGACCAGTACCGTTCGAGTGCGTCCCGGAACTCCTCGAGTGTTCCCGCGTTCTCGATCACGACATCCGCGAGTTCACGCCGCTCGGCGTCCGTGGCCTGGCAGGCGATGCGAGCGCGAACGTCGGCTTCGGACATCCCGCGAGCCATCGCGCGCGAAACCCGGGTCTCCACGGGCGCTTCGATTGCGACCACCTCATCAGCGAGTTCTGCGAAGACCGGCGCCTCCACGAGTAGGGGGACGTCGATCACGACCACTTCGGGTGGATTCGGGAGAAGCCGAAGATCGGTGATCGCCGGGCCCACTTCGCTGGCGACGGCCGGATGGATGATCGCGTTGAGCTTCTCGGCGTTCTCGGGCGAGCAGAAGGCCGCCGACGCGAGACGCTCCCGATTCACGGATCCGTCGGCGTTCAGCACGTCGGGACCGAACTCGGCGACGACCCGTGCGAGTAGGACGGACTCCGGCTCGAGCAGGTGCGTGGCTATCCGGTCGAGCTCGAGCACGACTGCGCCCTTCTCGCGGAAGAACGCGGTCGCTTCCGACTTGCCGGCACCGATCCCGCCGGTAAGCACGACAACGTACATGGCTTCCCTCTCCCAGGCAACGACACGGTTACCACACCGGAGCACAGCATACCGCGAAGCGGTCTTTCGATGCCGGGGATTCTGGTGATTCCTTCCAGCGAACGCACGCGGGGCGCCCTCATAGGCGCCCCGCGATTCGCATTCAGTTGGAGGGTGGGCCTACTCGGCCGACTCCCCTTCAGCGTCCGGAGCCTCTTCGGCCGGCGCCTCTTCGGCCTCGACCTCGACCTCGGCCTCGACCGCTACAGCTTCGGCGACAACCTCGGCGGCCTCTTCGGCCGCGGCGTCAGCTTCGGCACGAGCCTCAGCGGCAGCGTCCTCGAGCACTTCAGCGACCTCTTCGGCAACGACGGCCTCTTCGATCGCCTCGGCAGCTGCCTCCTCGACAGCCTCCTCGGCTACCTCGACT
>JACRBU010000156.1 GCA_016213085.1 Coriobacteriales bacterium | reverse complement strand
AGGCACCATGCGTGCCTCGGCAGCACGAGCATCAAGGCCGTGCTCCCAGCGCTCGTCGAGGACCTGTCCTACGAAGGTCTCGCGATCGCCGAAGGAAACACCGCATCGCTGGCATACCTGCGCTTCCAAACCGGACAGACGAGCGCAAACGAAACCGCAGCGCTCTTCGGCGACCTGCTCGAGTACTGCGGCACCGACACGCTCGCGATGGTGAGGCTCCTGGACGCGGTGAGGCGTTAGCGAACGGCAACGCCGAGGTACCAGGGCCAGATGATCAACCCGAGCACGGCGGTCCAGAATCCAAGCTTCGCGTAGGCGATCGTGAACAGCCAACCGATGAACCAGATGATCCCCATGCCGGTGTCGACACGTATGTTCTGATTCGCCATCGAAGACCCCCCCCCTCGTGGACTGTAGAGCGCTGACGGACTTCGGCGCCCCCTCCTCCATCCGATGATACCGCCAGCAATGACACCGAACGCGAAAACGGAGCGCTCAGGGGGGCGGCGACCAGTGAGCGCCGAACCGTGATCGGTGCGCCGGGGTACATAGAGTGCTGGTCAGAACCTCGCGCGGCGCTGCACGGTTTCCAGCGCCCACAGTGCGAGGATCTGCGGTCGGTGGCCTTCGGGGGGAGGCACGATGCTTCGAACGCTCGGATTGCTTGTGACCGCTGTCGTGATCGTCGCGGCAGTCAGCGGATGCGCGTCCAAAACAGCAACCTCCGAGTCAGGCTCGAGCCCGAGCAGCGCGACCGCGACCAGCGGCTCGAGCGCCTCCACCACCGCCACGACCGACTACTCCCGCTCGCGCAACTGGCTGTCGACCCCGAAGCGCGCCGACAAGCCGGTAGACGTCTTCTATCTCTATCCGACGTCGTACCAGAAGAAGTCGCCGAGCTCGCCGAACATCGGCAGCGTCGACGACTGGCGGATGCGTTGGGCGGCAGGAAACGCCTTCAAGCGCCAAGCGAGCGCATTCGAACCGTCAGCGAACATCTACGCGCCGTACTACCGCCAGGCCGACGCCGGCTACGCGCTCAAGCTGCCGATCGCCGAGCAGGACAGGGTCGTCGGCGGGATCCCCACTTCGGACGCCACCGCCGCATTCGAGTACTACCTCGAGCACTACAACGGCGGTCGTCCGTTCATCCTCGCGGGCCACTCGCAGGGGTCGAACGTGCTCCTGTTCCTGCTCTCCGACTACATGCGCGAGCATCCAGACGTCTACAAGCGCATGATCGCGGCCTACGTGGTCGGATACTCCGTCACGCCGAAGTTCCTCGCCGAAAACCCGCACCTCAAGTTCGCCGAGGGACGCCACGACACCGGCGTGATCGCGAGCTGGAATACCGAGGCGCCGACGATCGGCGGCCCGAACCCCGTGCTGCACCCGAACGCGCTCGCAATCAACCCGATCACGTGGACACGCGACGAAACGACCGCCACCGCCGAGCAGAACCTCGGATCGATCGAGCTGCACAAGACCGGCTCGCCGATCGACGGGCCTAGCGGCACGCCGCAGAAGGTCATCGACTACGCCGACGCGCGAGTAGACGCGAAGAAGGGCGTGGTGATCTGCAGCACCGCGCCGGTCGCCAAGCTCGCGCCAGGCAACGCGACATTCCCGCGCGGCGTATTTCACTCGTTCGACTATCCGTTCTACTACTTCGACGTGCGTCAGAACGCGGCGGACCGCATCGCGGCGTTCGAGAAGAAGTGACGCCGGACAGGAGGCCGTTATGCCAGCGCGGAACCACGCGAAGCTAGCCGATGCCAAGCACGCGGAGCCGAAGCAAGCGAAAGCGAAGCGAGCCAGCAACCCAAGCGCCGCGCCCGAAACACCGACCACCGCCGATCGCACGGTGGCGCCCACCCCCGTTCCCTCGAATGCCGCGAAGGTGCTCCCCCACGAGCTCGAGAAGTACGCGCCCAACGGCTACGGCGTCTGGGAGTACGGCTCAGGCAGCCCCATCGAGCCGATGACCGACCTCATGGGCGCCGACTTCCAAGCGCCTTCGGACAGTGAGGGCACGCGCCTGCTGCGCTTCTTCACCATCACCGACATCCATGTCGCGGACGTCCAGTCGCCCGCGCAGGCGATCTTCTTCGGCTACAACGGGTTTCTGTCCTCGGCGTACTCAGGCGTGATGATGTATACGCATCACGTGCTCGACGCCGCGATGCGTACCGCAAATGCGCTTCACGCGGCAGACCCGTTCGACTTCGCGATCTCGCTCGGCGATACGTGCAACAACACGCAACGAAACGAGCTGCGCTGGTACATCGACGTGATCGACGGCGAGCACGTCGAGCCGGACGCGGGCGCTCGGCAGAACGGCGACGACGGCCCGCGCGCGTCGTGGCTCGCGCCCTACCGGGCGACCGGGCTCGACCGCTCGATCCCCTGGTACCAGGTGCGCGGCAACCACGACCACTTCTGGACGGGATACCTCCGCGTCGATGACTACCTTCGGCCGATCTTCACCGGCGATGAGGTCCTGAATCTCGGCAATGTGTTCGAGGATCCGGCAGGGCCGAACAGCCGCGGCTTCTACATGGGCTGTCTCGATGGGAGCACCGAGTGCGGCGACGTGTTCGGACTGGGCCCCGTGGCGTCCTTCGCCGAGCCGCCGAAGGTCCTCGCCGCCAATCCCGAACGCCGCTCGCTTTCGAAGTCCGAGTGGATGGCCGAGTTCTTCGCGAGCCCATCTAACCCGAGGGGCCACGGCTTCGACGAGTCGCGCATCGCCGACGGCTTCGCGTGCTACTCGTTCGAGCCGGTCGCCGGCGTCCCACTCAAGGTGATCGCGCTCGACGACACGCAAGGCGACGAGGAGCCCTACGACAACGGCTACGGCCATGTCTCGCTCGACAAGGAGCGCCACCACTGGCTCATCGCCGAACTCGACAAGGGACAGGCCGAAGGCAAGCTCATAATCATCGCGGCGCACTGCCCGATCGGCGTGGAGGAGGCCGGCGCGCCGATGTCTTGGAGCTCGGGAGCCTTCGGCACCGAAGAGGAGCTCCTCGCCAAGCTGCACACGTATCCGAACCTCGTGCTATGGGTCGCCGGCCATCGGCATCGCAACACGATCACGCCGATGCACTCGCCCGATCCGGCTCACCCTGAACTCGGGTTCTGGGAGGTCGAGACCGCGGCGTTGCGCGACTTCCCGCAGCAGATGCGCACGTTCGAGCTCGCGACGCACGGCGATGTGCTCGCGATCCGCGCGGTGAACGTCGATCCCGACATCGAGCCCGGCACGCCAGCGGCGCGCTCGCGCGAGTACGCAGTCGCCGCACAGGAGATCTTCGACAACCAGATCGACTATCTGCCTCTCGGCGTGCGCAATGCCGAGATGTTCGTGCAGCTTGCGCCCGAGATGGCTGGGCGCCTGGCGTAGCCGCAACGTCTCACCGTGATCGACCGAATACGGCGCTGCGTCCCCCGCCGCCCCGACGAACGGGGGCCAGCCGCTATCCTCTATGCTCAGGCCGTCGCGGGTCCGCCCCTTGGCGTGCAGCCGTCCAAGAATCGAGGTCCATCGCGTGGCGCATCTGCTCGGCTGCGAGAACGTTCATCTGGAATTCCCGGCGAAGAAGCTCTTCGACTCGGTCACGCTCGGCATCGACGAGGGCGACCGCATCGGCATCGTCGGCGGCAACGGCGACGGCAAGTCGTCGCTGCTCCGCGTGCTCGCGGGCACGCAGCAACCAGACGACGGTCGCGTCGTGCGGCGCGGCGGCACTACGATCGGCATGCTCGCCCAGACCGACGCGCTCGATCCGAACGCGACCGTGGCCTGCGGGATCGTCGGCGAGGTGCCCGAGCACACGTGGGCGTCGGACGCCGGTATTCGCGGCATACTGCGCGGGCTGGTGGCAGACATCGCCTGGGACGCGCGGATCGGCGAACTCTCGGGCGGACAGCGCCGCCGCGTGGACCTCGCCCGCGTGCTCGTCGGCGACTTCGACGTGCTCATGCTCGATGAGCCCACCAACCACCTCGACGTCCATGGCATCGCATGGCTGGCGAAGCACTTGAAGACCCGCTGGCCCAAGAAGTCGGGTGCGCTGCTCGTCGTCACGCACGACCGCTGGTTCCTCGACGAGGTCTGCCTCGGCATGTGGGAAGTGCACGACGGACAGGTCGACCAGTTCGAAGGCGGGTACTCGGCCTACGTGCTCCAGCGTGTCGAACGCGCCGAGCAGGCCCGGGCAGCAGAGCAGAAGCGGCGCAACATCATGCGCAAGGAGCTCGCATGGCTCTCCCGCGGCGCCCAGGCGCGCTCGACCAAGCCGAAGTTCCGCGTGGAGGCCGCGCGCGAACTGATCGCCGACGAACCTCCCGTGCGCAACTCGATCGAGCTCAAGCGCACCGCGATGTCCCGGCTGGGCAAGCAGGTCGTCGACGTGCTCGGGGCCACGGTGCGCTACGGCGACACGACCGTCATCGACGACGCGACGTGGCTCATCGGCCCTGGTGACCGCTTCGGCATCCTCGGCGAGAACGGGTCGGGCAAGACCACGCTGCTGAGGCTCATCCAGGGCGCAATCGAGCCGACTTCGGGCCGCGTGAAGATCGGCGCGACGGTGAAGTTCGGTGTGCTGACGCAGCATCTCGACGAGCTGAACGAACTGGGCGACCGCCGCGTGAGGGAGGTTCTCTCGCGCTACAAGACGCGCTACGAGATCGACGGCAAGGAGCTGAGTCCGGCGCAGCTGCTGGAGCGTCTCGGGTTCGAGTCCGCGCAGCTCTCGATGCCGGTCGCTGACCTGTCCGGCGGGCAGAAACGTCGGCTCCAGCTGATGCTCATCCTGCTCGACAAGCCGAACGTGCTGATCCTCGACGAGCCCGACAACGACCTCGACATCGACATGCTCGCGGTCGTCGAGAGCCTGCTGGACGGGTGGCCCGGAACGCTGCTTCTGATCACCCACGACCGCCACTTGATGGAGCGCGTCACCGACGACCAGTTCGCGCTGTTCGACGGCAAGATCCGCCACGTCCCCGGAGGCGTGGACGAGTACCTGCGCCTCCTGGAAGAGCGTCTCGATGCGCAGCCGCCCACGACTCTCGACCCGGCATGCCCACCGAGCGCGCCCGCCCCTCCGAAGGCCGACGCGTACCGGCTGCGCAAGGAGCTCGCCTCCACCGAGCGCAAGATCGAGACCCAGTCCAAGAAGGCCGAAGCCATCCGCGGGGAGATGGCCGAGACGGACCCTTCCGACTACGGCGCGCTCCTCGACGTGCAGGCGCGTCTGAGCGACATCGAGCAGCGAATCGCCGAACTCGAGGACGAGTGGCTGCGGCTGTCGGAGGAGCTTGGGTGAGGGCGACGCCGTCGCAAGGTACAATCCCATAGCCACCGGCCTTCCCCTCGTGACCGGGCCGACCCGCGTGTTCGAAGGGATCAACATGGCGAACAACAACCCGTCGCCTCAGCCGCCTCTCGGCATACCGAGCGGCCGTGAAGCAGCACTGGACAACTGGACCGCGCTCTCGGAACGACAGCGCAAGGTCGATCCTGCCCTCTACGTCGAGTACGACGTGAAGCGGGGCCTGCGCGACCAGACGGGCAAGGGCGTGCTCGCCGGGCTCACGCGCATCGGCGACGTCATCGGCACCGCGACCGAAGGTGACATGCTGGTGCCGGCGCCCGGACAGCTCTTCTACAGGGGCTACGAAATCACCGATCTGGTCACCGGCTTCGTGTCCGAGGGCACGCACGGCTTCGAAGAGACGGCATACCTACTGCTCTTCGGCGAGCTGCCGAACCGCGGGCAGCTCGAAGAGTTCGACGCCTACCTCTCGGCCATGCGAAAGATGCCTCGGTCGTTCATCCACGATGGCATTATTCGCATGCCGAGCCGCGACATGATGAACGCGATCATGCGTGGTGTGCTCGGCTTGTACACGCTCGATCCTCAATCCGACGGCAACTCGACGCGCAACGTGCTTCGCCAGAGCCTCCACCTGATCGCCAAGTTCCCGATGCTTGCGGTCTACGCGTACCAGGCGTACCTCGATGAGTTCCACAACCACAGCCTCGTCATCCACCGCCCGGAGCCCGAGTTCTCAACCGCCGAGAACTTCCTCCATATGCTGCGGCCGAACAGCAAGTTCACAGAGCTCGAAGCGCTCGTGCTCGACATGACGCTCGTGTTGCATGCCGAGCATGGCGGCGGGAACAACTCGTCCTTCACGACGCATGTCGTGTCATCGACGGGCACCGACACCTACTCGGCGATCGCGGCATCACTCGGCTCGCTCAAGGGGCCGAGGCATGGCGGCGCGAACCTCAAGGTCGTCGGGATGTTCGACGACATGCGCGAGAACCTCACCGATTACCAGGACGACGAGCAGATCGCGGACTACCTGCACCGCTTGCTCAACAAGGAAGCCTTCGACAAGTGCGGCCTCGTGTACGGCATGGGGCACCCGGTCTACTCGGTCTCGGACCCGCGCACGCTCATCCTGCGCGGCTACGCCGAGCGCCTTGCCAGGGAGAAGGGCTACGTGGATGACTTCGAGCTGCACACGCGCGTCGAGCGCATAGCTCCGCTGGTCATCTCCGCGCAACGTCGCGCCTACAAGGGCGTAAGCGCGAACGTCGACTTCTACTCCGGTTTCGTCTACCGGATGCTCGACATCCCAGCCGAGCTCTTCACGCCGCTCTTCGCCGTTTCGCGCGTCGTCGGCTGGGCAGCTCACCGGCTCGAGGAACTCGCGAACGGCGGCAAGCTCATCAGGCCGGCGTACAAGAGCGTCTCGCATCCGCGCGAGTACGTCCCGATCGCCGAGCGGTAGCGGTAGGTTTGTGCAACAACCCTGATTATGGGTCAACTTTGGTGTAGCCCGCCAAGGCAGCGATCGCTTGCCGAACCTCCCATTCGTCGGCGCGGCTGCACCGCGCCCACCGCTGCTCCTGAGCGTCCATCGCCCTCATGAAGCCGAACCGGTCACGAACGGCATTGACCCAGCCAGGCACGTCCACGGGAGTGGTGAGATAGCCTATCGCTTCGGGCTTGAACTCGTTCGCCGAACGTTCCCGCAGGATCTCATCTGGGTCGAAGGGCGTCACACCTAGACCGTCATCTAGCACGTCTGTCCAGACCTTGAGCACGACAAGTCGGCGAACAAGCCCCTCGTCGAAGGGTCTGCTTGCTGCCCAAGCGAGGTCATACAGATCGCGTGCGAGACTCCCACGCCGAAATCGAGCGAGCTTCTCGGCGATCGTCTCTTCGAGTCGCGCGGCGGGGATAGCAGGCGGCTCGAATTCATAGCGTTTGTGTATCGGCATCGGGAGCAGGACCATCGGTTTCGGCGGGAGCCACAGCGCTCGCCGGCCCAGGTCCAATCGGGCCGGCACATCGGTCTCGCCGAAGGGACTCGTGATGAGCAAGCGCATGCGCTGCGTTCCATCAAGCTCCTCGACCCCGAACCCGAACTGCCCGACTCGAGCCCCATCGACCAGCTCGACTAGTAGTGCCGCAGCGGCGTCGTCCATGCCAGCGAAGTCGAGGTCGGTCGAGAAGCGGCCGGCGTTGCCCGCCCAGAACTTACGAAGCGCTGTACCGCCCTTGAGGGCAACGCCCAGATCGAAGAGTCCCTCGCGCACAAGAAGGTATAGAAGGTGGTCCTGAGCGATATCGATGACCGCTGGTCCGCGGCCGCCCCGACGCCCTTGGTAGTGCCGAACGAGATACCCCTCGGTTATCACGCGTCACCGACCTCCAGACCGGTCGAATCGATGACGTCATATGTGCGGTCGTATCGCCCGGGCGATTCGCGATCCCCAAGGTAGAAGGGCCCTGAGGCCGCGGGAGCACGGGCAGCCAGCACCCGGGCATTCTGAGCGGCGCCGCCGCGGTCTAGTAGATAGGCGGCACGCGCCCACGATCCTGCCGAACGGCCCGCGAGCTCAAGGGCCAGCTCCCCTGGACGAATCTCCGCCACCGCTTGACGCAGCCACTCGCCGACGTTGGGCCAATCGTGGTACGACGCCGGACGGGTCGCCATGAATGCAACGAGCGTCGAAGGCGCCCAGCAAGGCAGGTCGTCGCGAATCACGGCGAGAGTTGCGGGCTCCCAGCGGACAAGCCGAAGGGCCGAAAGTGCCTTGGGTGGCCTAACACCATGAGGTGCGGAAACACACTCGGGGTCCGGTCTGCGACTCGCATAGCCCAGCATATAGGCGGCCGATTCGGCTGCCACTACGTAGGGGGCGTCGGAATCGCGCGCGAGCACCGCGCGGAGTTCGATGAGCGGATCGCCGGACCCAAATGCTCCCGCCCGGTCAGCAGGCGCGAACTCCCACACGCCCTTTGTGGCGAGCGGAAGCAGCCAACCCCGCTCGCGCAATCGCCGGACGACGACGTCAGTTGGCGTCTGCAGGCCCGCTTCCTGGGCGAGACCGCCCACCTGCGCAGCGGTCAGCACACGCGGTTGCTCAAGCTCAAGCAGCTGCAACAACTGAGCGAGCCCTGCCGGGATGCTTCTAACTGCCATTGTTTACACCTACCCTGTCACTGAATGGCAGGTAAAGTGTTTCATATGACAGTCATGCATGCAAGGATCGAGTGTCGGCGCTGGTGGCGCGGCGCGCTAGAGTGCCGCCATGGGGCCTGCGCTCGAACGCGTCGAGGTAGTGGCTAGCTCGAGCACGGATGTCCCCCGACTCGTGGCTGCGTTCGTGGGCATCCCCTCCGGGTTGTGAACCCGAAGGGACAACCTCCCTGGCGTCGAATGGAGTATCGGGTCAACCCGTCGGCCCCCTCTGAAATCCCCACAGGGAATGCTCTTCCTCAGAGACAGGAACGTCAGCGCGCCCGCTCGCGGTTCTTGGGAGGTTCAGATGTCTTTCTGCACGGAGTGCGGCGCTGCGCTTCAAGCCGAGGCGCACTTCTGCTCGGAGTGTGGAGCAGCCCAGACGATTCCGGATTCAGTAGGCGAGCTAGGTGACGCAGCACCGGCCGACAAGCAGCCACTCGCCGTTGACGCCAGGCGGCGCGTCGTCGTCGCAATCATCGCCACGGCCGCCATTGTCATCCTGGTTGCCGCCCTGGCATTCGTTGGCTATCGGACGTCCCAGAGACAAGCCGCCGCGAATGCGGTCGCCAGCTCTGCGACCGTGCCAGACCTCCGGGGCCTGACGGCCTCTCAGGCTAGGAAGAAGCTGAAGGCAGTCGGCCTCATCGTGGGAAACGTGGACTACGACCCCGAGGCGACGGGCGCTCTTGGGGCGATAGTGAGAATCCAGCCTGCTCCCGGGGCTCGGGTCAAGCAAGGCACGACAGTCGCGCTCACTGTAGTCGGTGAGCAGCCGGTCAAGGTCCCGAACTTCAAGGGACTCACGACAGGAGGCGCGAAGGCTGCCGCAGCAGCAGTGGGACTCAAGGTCGCAGTCATCGAACGCAAGTCGTCTCGCAAGCGAGGAACCGTCATCTCCCAATCGCCGAAGAAGGGCGAGACCGCTCAACCCGGCTCAGCCGTCAACATCACGGTCTCGAAGGGCAGGCCATCGATCAAGAAGGGGAAGCGGGCCGACTCAGACGGCGTTTACAGCCCCGCGAAGGGCTCGGCCGAGCGAACGGCCATCATGGACGCGTGCCGAATCCACTGGGGCTACGACGGCCTGTGGCGAGTGAACGAGCTCAAAGTGCGCAGCTCACGCGCCTACGCGAACCTGACCCCTGATGACGACCCCGGCTGGGGCTTCGTCAGCATGTACCTGATGAAGAGCGGCGGAGGCTGGATCGTGTCGAGCGACAGCCGAACTGGTTCGACAATTGAGGCCGACGACTGGCTATTAAATCGATAGCCTAAACCGGGACATCGTCGACTGAGAGCCACAAGCCGAGACCCCGTCACACCGATACCCCCTGAGTCGAACGACTCGGGGGACCGATGGCAATCCAACTTGGCCAGGCCGGCTATTCCGCACGCCGCAATGCCGTCATCAAGCGCCTACCGCTGCCGCTGTTCGTTCTGGTGGCAACGACCATCGTCGCTGCCGGGATCAGCATCAGCGCGCCCAAGCAGCCCTGGGCCTGGATCCTTCTGGTCGCTGCAGTCGCCGCCGGCCTCTACCCTTCGCGACGAGATCTCCTGGAGTCGTGTTCGGACTTCGTCAACGCAAGGCGTTGGGACCAGGGCGCTGACGGCGAACAGATGACGGCGGCTGAGCTCGCGAAACTCCCCGACGACTTCGTTGCGATCCACGACTTCCACCCCATCGGACCGGACGGTGAGCCGGCCGCCTGGAATGTCGATCACATCGTGGTCGGCCCAACAGGGGTCTTCGTGCTCGACACCAAGAACCACAAGTCGCGCGCCGTCCAGCCAGCCGAACGTGACCGCAACACCAAGCAGGCCGTCGCGCAAGCACAGCGCAACGCCGCCGAGCTGAAGTCCAGGCTCGTCACATGGTCGTCCGGCGAGCTCAAGAACGAATTCGTCGTTCCGGTCGTCGTCTACGTCCAGCCTAGCGCCTACATCGAGAAGCCGCGCGAGGGTCATGTTCGAGTATCCCGCTGAAGTGGCTGGTCTCTGACATCCAGGAACGCGGCGAAGTGCGGCTCGATTCGGACAAGGTCTACCGAATCGCCCGAGTGCTCTTCTCACAGATGGACGGCTTCGTGCGCGAGGCTTCGCGAGTTGAGCTGGACCGGCTAGGGGCTCAGAGCCGAGACTTCAAGCTCCGACGGGCCGAGGATCGCCTCGCCGCTCGCAATTCCGCCGAGGACGAACCCCGCGAGTACGCACATCAGACGGAAGCCACGCCGCCTACCGAATGTCCCCTGTGCGGCGGCCGACTTATGGAGCGCAGAGCCAGGCGCGGTGCACGGGCGGGGAAGCCCTTCCTCGGATGCGAGAACTACGGGAAGACCAGTTGCGGGTTCATCTGGGACATCAGCTAGAGACGTCCCTCATCCCTCCCGCAAGATGCCCACGCTTGTCTCATCCGAAAGAGGCGTTCCCTTCTTGATGTGCAGTGCCTTGCCGCGCTGCCCGCACCAGGCGCGCAGTCTGGAGGCGATACCTCCGTAGAACGAGTGCT
>JACRBU010000154.1 GCA_016213085.1 Coriobacteriales bacterium | reverse complement strand
CGAGCGGACGGCGCAAGGTGGACCGCGTGAGCTATGGCCCACGCAGAGCGGCAAAGACCGCCGTTCATCCGCCACACGTTAGCAGCATCTTGGCGCCGTCCGGCGCGTCCCTAGATGTCGAGGTGGGCCGCCAGCACCGTGTCGAGATCCCGGAAGCGCACCCTGTCGTCTTCTATGTCGAAGAGAAGAGGGTGCGCGCGCAACTGCTCGAGCATGTCGAGCGAGTCGGCGTCGGCGGTTGCGGTCGGCACGACTGCGAAGCGCGGCGGCATGCCGTCTATCCAAGCACCCTGGTGCATCAGGTCGTAGACCGCGTCGCTGGCGCTTGGCTTGACCTCGAAGAGCGCTACGGCGACGTCATCGGGCCCCATGATGTAGAGTCCGCGGCTCGCTCCGTGAGAATCGCCAGCCAGATGCTGCCCCCGCTCGGCAAGTTCTGCGCGCAGCGCACGACGCACCGCATAAGTGTCGATGGAGCCATCGTGTCGAGCCATGTAGCCGTACCTCGCTTGTTCTATACGGGACAAGACCGTACGACGCTACCACGCGGGAGTTGCCAACGATGGGATCGAGCGGACGGCGCCAAGTGGACCGCGTGAGCTATGCTCACGCAGAGCGGCAATGACCCCGCTCATCCCACACACGTTGGGTGGAACCGTGCGATCGGGGGGAAAGATGGACGACGGAGCGGCCACAATCGAGGTCAACGCCAGCCATATGCCGGGTTCGGCCGGCCAAGATCTTGTGAATCCGACCATCGAGGTCGATGGCGAGCCTCAGCAAGGTACCTGGGGACTTAATACGCTCACTGTGTCCCCCGGCAATCACACTCTGAAGGCCTACCACAAGTGGCTCTTCTTCTCTCAGGCCTACGCAAGCAGCACCACCGTCGACGTCGAAGAGGGCCAGACGGTCAGACTGGGCTGGCGTACCGGTGCCGCCGCGTTCAGACCGGGCAAGTGGTCCGTCCTGTAGCGTCGACGGCCCGACCAACGAAGGTATCGAGCACAACGCCAGACGCCACACCGGTGAAGAGAGGCGCTTGCGCGTCTGCACATGTCCAATACGCTAGGCATCGAGGAAAGACATGCGCAGTCTGAACTGGAGTCGTACCTCCACGAGCACATCCCGCTTTCCTCGGCGATGAGCGTAGTGGTGACGTCCGCTGGTCCCGACGGCGTGGAACTCCTCGCACCGCTCGGAAGGGACGCATGACGCACGCACATGACCGCGGCTCATGCCTAGACGTTGGGCGGACAGCCCAGCGTGCATTGCGGTACAAGCTGTCGAGGGAACCCGCCGGAGAGGGATGAGACGCGTGAACGCACCAAGCCTGTGGTCCCGCATCCTTGTCGTTGTAGGCGGCATCGCTATGCTTCTGGGGGCGATCGATCCGCTTGAGGGTTCTGTCGTCATCCTTGCCGGCAGTGCGCTGGTGCTTCTCGGCATGTTCCTCTCGAAGGAGCCCCGCGGGGCGCTGCTCTATTGGGCAGCTGCCGTCTTCCTGATCGCCTTGGGCGTGGCGGCCATGTTCGCCCTGAGTTCAGTCGGCGGTATCGGGGGTGAGAGCGGACGCTCGATGTGGTGGGGGGTCCTGATCTTGCCCTATCCCGTCGGCTGGGTCATGGGCATGGCGAGCCTGCTGGTGAGGCTGGTGAGGGCCATTCGTCACCGCCACCTCGCCGCCTGACACTGTCACGGAGTTGGTCATGCGGCGCCGGGCGTCTCGACGTAAGGGAACTACGCGATGCGAAGCCTCGACGAACTCAGCGGGATCTTCCGGCGCATGTACGACAGCGCGCTCGTTGGCGAGAGGGTCGCGAACGTCCATCTCCTCGGAATCAAGTACGCCGCGGAGATCCGCAGCGCGGGCTTCACAGCCGGCGGGATTGTGAGGGGGTCGGGACTTCGTCGCTCGTACCAGTTGGAAGTGAGCACGGGGATGAACCTCGCCAAGTACGCTGCTCCGCTTCCTAGATTCGCAGACTAGCGAGCCGTCTTGGCAGGACGGAAGCGGACATACAACGTCTACGTCATCGAGCTCAGTCGCGATGTGCTGCAACACAATCGGTTCATCGATGCCAACCCATACATGCGGGCGGATAAACCATGCGTGTACGTCGGCTCCACCTGCCTCACGCCTGCGGCGCGCTACCAGCAGCATCTCGAGGGCTACAAGTCGAATCGTTACGTGCGTGACTACGCAATCCAGCTGAAGCCCCGTCTTCACGCGAACTGGCAGGGCTATGCGACGCGCGAGTTGGCGGAGGCCGCCGAAGTCAAGCGAGCCGAGAGCCTGCGGAGACGGGGGTACGCCGTCTGGTACGGAGTCTGATCACGCGCAACAATGCCATCGAGCAGAGCGCGTGACCCCTGCTCATCCGCAACACGTTCGGAAGAAGCTGGAGGGGCGGCATTTGACTCGGTTCGTTCCGCTCCAAACCTCGTGGCCCACGAACGGCATGGCGTCGGTTGTAGTCGCCTGTCTGGAGGACGCCGGCTTCCACCCCGTCATCGAGTGCGACCCCCGAGGATGGCTCCAGTTCCGCGGGTGGCCGCTCGGATCTCAGCGCCCGGTCACCATTTGGGTTCCACACGACGAATTCGGCGAGGCGTCGGCGTTCTTGGATGCACCATTCGACGCGCTCGAGTCGGAGCCGGAACACGGGGGCGGTTTCTGGTGGACGATCGCGGAACACCGGAAGCTCATCTTCGTCGCGTGGCTCGCGTCGATGATCATGCTGGCGACGTGAGTCATCTCGACAGGCGGCTCATGACCAGCACGTTCGACAGAAGGTGCGTCGTGCGCGCAGACCGGGTCGGCAGCGACGCGTCCTACGCGCCCTATCTGAGCGGCGACGGCGTGGCGTAGTTACTCCGACTGTCGCCGCGAGCGCAGCAGATCCGACACGGTGACGAACGTGTATCCGTCGGCGCTGAGTTCCTGAAGGATGCGCGGCAGGGCCTCGCGGCTCGCCGCGCGCGAGTCGACCATCACGTGCATCAGCACGATCGATCCCGGACGGACATTGTCGACCACGTAGTCGACCATCGCGTCCGCGTCATCCGCGATACCGGGGATCGAGTCCGGCTCCAAGTCCCAGGTGACTGTCGTCCGGCCGGTGCGGTCGAGGTACAGCGGCGCCGCGAGAAGGCGTTTGCACCCGGGGGGCCTGAACGTGATCGGGCCTGTGTATCCGGCGGAACGCAACACCGCGTCCGTACGCCCGATCTCCTCGGCGACTGTCGCATCGGGGATGAAGTACATCTTCCGGTGCGTGTACGTGTGACTGCCCAGCTCGTCTCCCGCACGAATGATCTCGCGGACCTGCCGGGGGTACTGAGCGCTCTGCTGGCCGGTCACGTAGAAGGTCGCGGATGCCTCGTAAGTTCGCAGGGTGCTCAGGACCTCTTCGGTGCGTCCCGGCGTGGGGCCGTCGTCGAATGTCAGTGCGATGAGCTTGCGGTCTGTGTCCACGCGTCGCACCAACCTGCCGGTCGTCTGGAGCGACCGTGACTTCGAGAGGGTGTAGACGCCCGTCCCCACGACGAGCAGGCTGAGCGAGACCGCAAGGGCGATTCGGCCGGCCGTTCGGACCACGGAACTCGACGGGCCGGTCACCCGTCGCCAGATGACCAGCATCACGAGCGTCAGTGCGACAATCGCAATCGAGGTGAGAGCGTAGTCTGCCATGACAGGAAGCTACCAGTGGAGCGGCAAGGCCGACGAGCTCGTTGGGGTACCGTTAGCTGGGTGATACCCGGCGCTGACGGGAGGTCTTGTGGACCAGGGGAAGCTCAAGCGGCTCGAGGACGT
>JACRBU010000155.1 GCA_016213085.1 Coriobacteriales bacterium | reverse complement strand
GACGGTCTCGCCGTCGCACACCGCATCGACGTCCACCTCGATCGCACCCTCCAAGAAGCGGTCGAGCAGGACCGGATGATCCGGCGAAACGCTCACCGCTTCGGCCATGTACTTCTCGAGGTACTGCTCGTTGTAGGCGATGACCATTCCCCGTCCGCCGAGCACGTAGCTTGGCCTCACGAGCAGCGGGAACCCGATGCGGCGCGCGACCTCGAGGGCCTCGGCGAAGGACGTCGCGGTCCCTGCGGCCGGGTACGCGATCCCCAGCTCGTCGAGCACCGCCGAGAAGCGCCGGCGGTCTTCGGCAAGGTCGATCGCCTCGGGGGCCGTGCCCATGATCGGCACGTTCGCGTCCTCGAGCGCCTGGGCGAGCTTGAGCGGAGTCTGTCCGCCGAAGGTCACGACGACACCCGCGGGGTTCTCGGCATCGACGATGTCCATGACATCTTCG
This sequence comes from Coriobacteriales bacterium, assembly GCA_016213085.1. Taxonomy (GTDB): domain Bacteria; phylum Actinomycetota; class Coriobacteriia; order Anaerosomatales; family JACRBU01; genus JACRBU01. Next base: position 8,551 of record JACRBU010000155.1, on the reverse strand, counting down.
TAGGTGAGCGGCTCGAAATAGAGGCGGTCGCTCGTGTCGTAGTCGGTCGAGACCGTTTCTGGGTTGCAGTTGACCATGATGGTCTCGTAGCCCGCCTCTGAGAGCGCATAGGCCGCGTGGACGCAACAGTAGTCGAACTCGATCCCCTGGCCGATACGGTTCGGCCCGGCGCCGAGGATCATCGCCTTCGGGCGGTCGCTCGGGGCGATCTCGTCCTCGTCTTCGTAGGTCTTGTAGTAGTAGGGCGTTGCGGCGGCGAATTCGGCGGCGCAGGTGTCGACCGACTTGAAGGTGGGTCGAACGCCGAGGGTCTTGCGCGCCGCGCGGACCGCAGATTCCGTCGAGCCGGTCAGGTGCGCGATCTGGACGTCGGAGAGTCCCGTGCGCTTCGCCTCGAGAAGATCGGAGGCCTCGAGCGAGGCAAGATCCCGGCCTCGCAGCGCGTTCTCCGCGACGACCATGCCCTCGACCTGCCGAAGGAACCACAGGTCGATCTTCGTGTGTTCGTGCAGCTCCTCGGCGGTGCGTCCACGACGAAACGCCTCGGCAAGATAGAGGATACGGTGCTCGTTCGGCAGCGCAAGCAGCTCGTCGAAGTGGTTCTCGTTGAAGGAGTCCTTGCCGTCCGAGCCCAGCCCGGCGCGCCCGTTCTCGAGCGATCGCATGGCCTTGCCGAGCGCCTCGGCGAACGTGCGGCCGATGGCCATGACCTCGCCGACGGACTTCATGCGCGTCGTCAGCGTCTCGTCGGTGCCGCGGAACTTCTCGAACGCCCAGCGCGGGACCTTCACGACCGTGTAGTCGATGGAAGGCTCGAAGCACGCGGGGGTCTCACGGGTGATGTCGTTGGGGATCTCGTCGAGCGTGTAGCCGACGGCGAGCTTCGCCGCGATCTTGGCGATCGGGAAGCCGGTCGCCTTCGACGCGAGCGCGCTCGACCGCGAGACGCGCGGGTTCATCTCGATGACGACCATGCGCCCGTCGGCGGGATTGATGGCGAACTGGACGTTGGAGCCCCCCGTCTCGACGCCGATCTCGCGCAGGATGGCGATCGAGGCGTCGCGCATCGTCTGGTACTCGCGATCGGTGAGCGTCTGCGCGGGGGCAACGGTGATCGAATCACCGGTGTGCACGCCCATCGGGTCGAAGTTCTCGATGGAGCACACGATCACGGCGTTGTCGTTGACGTCGCGCATGACCTCCATCTCGAACTCTTTCCAGCCGAGAATGCTCTCTTCGATGAGCACCTCGCCGACCGGCGAGAGCGCGACGCCGTGACTCACGATGTCGCGTAGCTCCTCGAGGTTGAACGCGATGCCGCCGCCGGCGCCACCCATCGTGAAGCTCGGGCGCACGACGACCGGGTACCCAAGCTCGACGGCGAGCGCTTCAGCGTCGGCAACGGAGTACGCGTATCCGCTCTGCGGCACGTCGAGTCCGATGGCGTCCATCGCCTCGCGGAAGAGCTTGCGGTCCTCGCCCTTCTTGATGACCTCGAGGCGCGCGCCGATGAGTTCGACACCGTACTCGTCGAGGATTCCCTGCTCAGCAAGGTCGACGGCGCAGTTCAGGCCGGTCTGCCCACCGAGCGTGGGGAGCAGGGCGTCTGGCCGTTCAGCGGCGATGATCTTCTCGACGAACTCGGCGGTGATCGGCTCGACATACGTGCGCGCGGCCATTTCCGGGTCGGTCATGATCGTCGCCGGGTTGCTGTTGACGAGCACGACCTCGAACCCGTCTTCGCGAAGGACCTTGCAGGCCTGCGCGCCCGAGTAGTCGAACTCGCACGCCTGGCCGATGACGATCGGCCCGGAGCCGATCACGAGGATCTTCTTGATGTCGTCGCGTCGGGGCAAACTCGCTCTCCTTCGTGTGGTGCTTCCAGGCGGTCGTGCGTGTTGCGGTGCGGGCGGTGGCGGTCGTAGGTCGATCGTTGGCTCTCGTGCGGTCGTTAGTGCTGTTCGTGTCCTACGGAACGATCATCACGGGCAAAGACGCCTGCCGAATCAACGCAAGCGACGTGGAGCCCATCACCGCGTCGCCAAGCGCGCCGCGGCCGTGGCTGCCGGTTACGATGCCGGTGGCGACGCGCTCGTGCACTTCGCGCAGGATCTCGGCGACCGGGTCGCCCTGACGAACGGTGCAGCGCGCGGTCACACCCCCGTCGCTTGCCATCTCGCAGAGCGCGGCCATCCTCGCTCGCGCGGCTTCCTCCGCCGCCGTGAGGCGTGCGCCGGCCAGCCCAGGGTCGAGCACGTGCAGGATGAGCACGTTGGAGGCGGTTCCGCGCGGGAGGTCGAGCACCCAGAGCAACGCTCGCGTTGCACTGGCGGAGAAGTCCGTCGGCAGCACGATCGAGCGGCCGAAATCGGCCCCCAGCGCGGACGGGTTCTCCACCCCCGAGAGCGGGGCGTAGCGGACGAGCATGGTCGGACGGTCGGCATGGTGAACGAGGTCCTCAGTCACGGAGCCGCGAAGCAGCCGCCTGATGGCGTTCGAACCGTGCGTGCCGGCGACGATCGCGTCGGCGCGGTTCTCGGCGGCCAGCGTCACAAGCTCGGTGCCCGGCTCCCCGGTCGCGATGCGGTACTCGACCATGAATCCCGCGTCCTCAAGCGGCTTTCCGCACGCGCTGAGCTTGTCGCGCGCGTCGTCGATACTCCTCGCGATGACCGGGCCCTCCATGCCGGAAGCCTCGATCACGTTGCCGAGCACGACCCGCTCGACACCGTAGCCCCTCAGACCTTCGGCGAACTTGACGACCAAGTCGTCGTCGCGGGTGAAGTCGACCGGTATGAGCACGCTTCTCATCATCGTGTGTCCCCTTCCGTGCCGGCGGAGAGGTAATCGTCCCGACCTTCCATCAGGCGCGCGAACGCGCCGAACAGATACCGTGAGTCGTGGGGACCGGGTGCGGCCTCGGGATGGTACTGGACCGAGAACGCCGGAGCGTCGAGCAGCCGGATCCCTTCGACCGTCATGTCGTTCAGGTTCACGTGCGTAAGCTGTACCCGCCCGAAGAGCTCGCTGCGCACGACCGGCGCGACCCCCGCGGCCGACCACGCACCCAAGTCGCCAGGCTCGTGGGTGAGTCCCGCGCTCTCCTCTGGCATGAGCGGCCCGATATCGGCGAAGTCCACGCAGAACCCGTGGTTCTGCGCCGTGATCTCGACCTGGCCGGTGAGCAGGTTCTTGACGGGCTGATTGCCGCCGCGGTGCCCGTACTTGAGTTTGTAGGTCTGCGCCCCAACCGCAAGCCCGAGCATCTGGTGGCCGAGGCAGATCCCGAAGATCGGCACCTTGCCGATCAGGTCTCGCAACGTGCCGTACACGTAGCCGACCGCCGAAGGATCGCCGGGGCCGTTCGCCATGAAGAGGCCGTCGACGCCCATGGCGAGCACGTCCTCTGCGCTCGTCGTCGGCGGGACGACCGTCACCTCGCAGCCCGACTCGGAGAGCCGGCGCAGGATGTTGTACTTGATGCCGGTGTCGATCGCGGCGACCTTGAACGTCGGCTGAGCCGGGACGATACCGGTGTCGACCGGGATCTCCACCCCCGGCGGAGCCTCGCTCCCCCACCGATAGCCCGATTCGATCGCGGCCCCCGAGACCAGATCGACACCTACGAGACCCTGGCAGCCCTTCGCCTTCGCCACCAGGGACGCGGCGTCGAGATCGACCGTTGAGATGACCGCGCGCATCGCGCCGGCCTCGCGGATATGCTTGGTGAGGCGGCGGGTGTCGACGCCCTCGATCGCGACGACGCCGAGGCGCGCGAGGAAATCGGGCAGCGCCTCCTCGGCACGCCAATTCGACGGCACCCACGACATCTCCCGCACGACGAAGCCGCGCGCGAAGATGCCTCGCGATTCCATATCGGCGCCGTTCGCGCCGTAGTTGCCGATGTGCGGCATCGTCATCGTGACGATCTGCCCGGAGTACGAGGGGTCCGTGAGAATCTCCTGGTAGCCCGTCATCGAGGTGTTGAAGCAGATCTCACCGGCCGCTTCGCCGGGAGCCCCGCACGACCAACCGTGCAGTACCGTTCCGTCTTCGAGAGCGAGTGCAGCGGGGACGCGCTGTGTCACTGATCGACCACCTTCCCATTGCGCAGTACCAAGCGCCCGCCGACGAGGACCTCTGAGGCCTTTCCAAGTAGTTTATCGCCGAGGAAGGCCGAATTCGCCGACCTGCTCTCGAACCAATCCTCCGAGACCACGACCTGCGCCTCGGGGTCGATGACGGTGATGTCCGCCATGCCGCCTGGCTCAAGCGTAACCTTCGGCAGTGACAGCGAGCGGCGCGGCCCCGCCGCCATCCACTCGACGACCTGAGCCCATGTCGCTTCGCCCGTCGCCACCATATGCGTGGCAACCAGCGGCAGCGCCGTCTCCAGGCCGGTCGTGCCGAAGGGCGCAAGCTCGAACTCGAGCGCCTTCTCGTGTCGCGCGTGCGGCGCGTGGTCGGTCGCGATGCAGTCGACCGTCCCGTCGAGCAGCCCCTGCCGAAGCGCCGCGCAGTCATCGGCGGTGCGAAGCGGCGGGTTCATCTTGAGGTTGGTGTCGTAGTCGGCCTCGATCGCGTCCTCGTGCAGGAACAGATGGTGTGGGGTGACCTCGCACGTCACCCCGAGACCGGCGGCCTTCGCCTCGCGTACCAGTGCGATGCTCCCGGCGGTCGAGAGGTGCGCGAGGTGGAGCCTGCAGCGCGTCAGCTCGGCGATCCTCAAGTCGCGTGCGACCTGCGTCTCCTCGCCCGCCTTCGGCCACCCGGGAAGCCCGAGGCGCGTCGAGACGACGCCTTCGTTGACGACCCCGCGGCCCACGAGCGACTCGTCCTCGCAGTGCGCGACGATCGTGGCGTCGAAGGTTCGCGCGTAGTCCATGGCCAGCCGCATCATGCCGGCCCGCTGCACGCCGCGCCCGTCGTCGCTGAACGCGACGGCGCCGGCCGCGCACATGTCGCCGATCTCCGCGAGCGCCTCGCCCTTCTGAGCAGCGGTGATAGCGCCGATCGGGTGGACGCGGCAGTACGCCTCCTGTTCGGCTGTCTCCACGATGAAGCGGATGGCCGCGCCCTCATCGGCGATGGGGTCGGTGTTCGGCATCGCGCACACGGCGGTGAAGCCACCGTGGACCGCGGCCCTCGTGCCGCTCGCGATCGTCTCTTCGTCCTCGCGGCCCGGTTGCCGAAGGTGCGTGTGCACGTCCACGAGGCCAGGCGTGACGAGCTTCTCGGCACACTCGATGACGACGGCGCCCTTCGGCGCTTCAAGGTCCTCGCCGATGGCCGCGATCTCGCCGTGGCTCACGAGAACGTCGGCGACGGTGTCCAGGTCGATCTGCGGGTCGATCAGACGGCCGCCGCGCAGCAGGATGTGGTCGGTGGGCACGGGCCTAGGCAATCGCCTCACCTCCGAGAAGCAGGTACATGGCGGCCATTCGGACCGCGACACCGGCATTGACCTGGTCGAGGACGATGGCTCGGTCGGAATCGGCGACATCAGCCGAGATCTCCACGCCGCGGTTCATCGGCCCGGGATGCATGATCTTCGCATGCGGCTTCATGGTGTCGAGCCGCGCGCGGTTCATGCCGAAAAAGCGCGCGTACTCGCGCACCGACGGAAAGGGCATCCCCTCGGCGCGCTCCATCTGGACGCGCAGCATGTAGGCGACGTCGAGGTCGGGCAGCGCCTCGTCGAGCGTGGATGCCACTTCTGCGCCGAGGACATCGGGACGCGCGGGAAGCAGGGTCGGAGGCGCGACGACGACCGGAGTGGCGCCGACCATCCGAAGCGCCGGGATGAGCGACCCCGCCACACGCGAGTGGCAGATGTCGCCCACGATGCCCACGGTCAGGCCTTCGAGCTTGCCGAACGCTTCCCGCATCGTGAAGAGGTCGAGCAGCGCCTGGGTCGGGTGCTGGTGCATCCCGTCGCCGCCGTTGATGACGTGCGAGTCCATCTTCTCGGCGAGGATCCTCGGCGCCCCGGCGTATTTGTGGCGAACCACGATCAGGTCGCACGCCATGGCGGCGATCGTCGATGCTGTGTCGGCGAGCGATTCGCCCTTGACGGTCGCCGAGGCCGAGCCGGTCATGTTGATGCCGTCGGCCGAAAGGCGCTTGGCGGCGATCTCGAAGCTCGTGCGAGTGCGTGTGGACGGCTCGAGGAAGAGGTTCACGACCGTACGGCCCCGCAGCGTCGGCAGCTTCTTGATGCGGCGCTCGTTGACCTCCTTGAACGACTCCGCCGTGTCGAGCACCAGGGCAACCTCGTCGGCCGTGAGGTCCTGGATGTCGATGATGTGACGCGTCTGGAGCATCAGCACACCTCCGGACGGTCGGTCGCGTCCTCGAAGATCTCGACCGCGTCGCGCCCGTCGATCGGGGTGAGCCGCGCGGTGACCCGCTCCCGGCTCGAAGACGGCACATTCTTGCCCACGTAGTCGGCGCGGATCGGGAGTTCGCGGTGACCGCGGTCGACGAGGACCGCAAGCTGGATCGAGCAGGGCCGCCCGTAGTCCATGATCGCGTCCATCGCGGCGCGTATCGTTCGCCCGGTGAAGAGCACGTCGTCAACGAGCACGACGGTGCGGCCTTCGATCGCGAACGGGATGTCCGTGCGGTGCACTTCGGGATTCAGTCGCATCGCGAGGTCGTCGCGGTAGAAGCTGATGTCGAGCATGCCGACGGGGACCTCGGCGCCCTCGATCTCGCGTATGCGCTCGGCGAGCATCTCCGCAAGCGCGGCGCCGCGGGTCACGATGCCCACGAGCCCGATGCCCGAAGCACCTTTGTTCGCTTCGAGGATCTCGTGAGCGATCCGGGTGATAGCGCGCGACACGGCCTCGGCATCCATCACCACAGCTTTGGGACGGGACTCCACCAGGCACACCCCCGCACAAAAGAAGGCCTTCCGCCTGGTCGGCAAGAAGGCACGTCATCTTCGATGCACGCGCGTGTGCGCGGGCGATTCGGTATGCGCGATGGGCCGCCTTGCCGGCCTCACGGGACCGGGCTTAAAGGACCGAAGCGAGAGTAGCAGGACGAGGAGGCGGAGGCAACGGGCGGATCCACTCCGGGGCGCCGCTCCTACGTCTCCGCGGGCACCAAGTCCTTCGTCTTGCTCGTCGCGGGCGTGAAGATGCCGACGAGTCCGTTGATCCCTATCGTCATCACGATGTTGAAGAAGAACGCAAGGAACGCGATCACGAGCAGCCCGCCCGCGAGCCCCGCGAGTACCATGTAGAGCCTGAACTGCGGCTCGACGAAGACGATGCGCCTGAGCATCCCCTGCAAACCCGCCATGCCCATGAAGGCACCCATGCCGATCCCACCGAGCAGATGTGCCCAGAAGTGAAGGTTCGCGAGCTTCTCGCTCCAGAGCTTCGCACCGTTGGTCACGATCGGCAGCAGCAGGTAGATCGCCGAGTACAGCGTCATCGTCAGCCCGACGAGGATCGCGACGTGCACGTGCGGGCCGACGATCCACTGAGTGTTGTGCAGCAGCCGGTTCATGCCGAGGTCCGCCTGCATGATGCCCGCGGGCACGGCAAGGCCGAAGCCGAGCAGGCCTCCTAGCAGGAACTTGAGCGGATTCGACATCTTGAGCGGTCGCGCGCTCCAAAGGGTCGCAAGCGTGATGAAGAACGCGAGTCCCTGCGTGATCAGCTCGAATGCGGTGACCATCTCGCCGGAGACGATCTTGAGGATCGCGGGCTGCGCCTGGTCGGACATCAGGTGGTGCGACCAGACCGTCCAAGAGACCACGAGCTCGACCAAGAGTGCGACCCGAGCGAAGTTCTCCATGAACAGCTTCTTGCCGGTGATGAGCGTGGCGAGCAGATACCAGGCGCCGGCCACGAAGACGAGAACCAGCCCGTCTGCAATCAGATCGAGCCCCCACCAGAACCAGTTCTTGTAGAGCAAGGCGTCAATCGCGCTACGCGAGAGATCGACGCCGAATAGCGCGGCGACCATGTAGATCAGGATCAGCACCCCCGTGAACAAGATGACGCCAGTGTTGAACGCCATGTCGACGGTCCCGAGTGCAACGGACGAGACCGGCAACGAGACGAGCTGCTCCTTCTTGTTTTTGCGGAAGAAGTTGGCGAATGCCGTGAGCCCGAACGCCGAGTTGAACACGGCTGCTTTCGAGTGCTTTTCGGCTCCCTTCGGCGTGTAGAAGATCGTCGCGAAGATGTCGATGACGAACAGCACCGTGGCCACCATGACGATCGCGATCCCCACGATGAAGAAGATCCCGCCCCAGGCGCTGAACTGCGAGAAGTCAGCCGGAAGCGGCCAGTACAGCGTGTAGAGCGGCGCATAGTGCGTCAGGAACCCCGACGTCCAGAAGGTGATCGTGCCGAGCGCGAGCAGCGCACAACACCAATTGCCGAGCTTGATGCTCCACAGCGGCTTGCTCATCAGATACGGCACGAGGAAGAGAAAGGCGCCGAAGACGAACGCGTACGTCGACCCGAAGATGCCCACCAGCGGATGCGCGGTGAGGATGCCGAAGTACTGGTCCGTCGGTATCGCGGCGATG
>JACRBU010000153.1 GCA_016213085.1 Coriobacteriales bacterium | reverse complement strand
GTCCCCAAGGACGTCGAAGGGCTGGCGAAGCTGGATCCACCCGAACGCTTGAGCAAGCGCCACGGCGAGCAGCGGGATGTAGGCGTTGACTCCGGCAGGAGCAGCGAGAGTGATGGCGGTGAGCAGGTCCATCGACGCCTCCTCTCGACTCCGCGGCCTTGCGCTCTGGCTCGATGGGCACACTGTATCTGGGGCACGTGCTTCCGGTCCGCATGTGCGGGTTCGATTCTGCGTCGTGCGTCCGGAGGACCCGGCGGCTACTATTGTACGCACGGGATCGCGAAGCGGGGGGCACGCGAAGATGGAGAGCACGCTCGACCTTGACCTGCGACTGGGGTCGGTCCTGGGCGCGCATCCGCAGGCTCCGGCCGCGCTCGCGCTGCTCCTCGACCGAGACCCCCACGGCGACGATCTGTTCGAACCGCCACGGGCGCTCGGCGACGACGTCCGGGTCCAGCTCCTGTGCCTCTTCGGCAGGTTGGGCCGCCGAGGGTCCGCCTTGCTGCTTGAGCGCGCATACTCGACCGCGGACCCTCTGTTCTCCACGCGCTTCGCCGACGTCGCGGTGTCCGCGTCGCTCAGAGAGTCCGCTCTCGACACCGAAGTTGCCGTCGCCCTCATCGACCGAGGACTCGACGTGCAGGCGGCCGTCATCCTTCGGCATCTTTGGGAGCTCAACCTGCGCGCGCTCGTGGTCGCGGTCGATCAGCTGGCGGCAGCCGAATGGGAACGGGCGACGCTCGCGGTGCTCGAAGGGGCGACGTCGTCGCGCAAGCTCGAGCGCCTACGCGAGCGCGCATGGAGCCGCGGGCTGAACGTCAGCGACCTGATCCGCCAAGCGGCGCGCATCGAAGCGGGTGTCGAAGCTGAAGCGGACTCGGGTCTCGCCAGCGTCGATCTGATGGAGTCGATCGACGAGCGCGGCAAGCACATGCGTGCGGTGTACTTCGGCTTCCTCTCCGACCTGGCCCACGGGGGCTCGCAGATGCTGCTCAAGTCGACGATGCGAAGTGACGAGTCCGAAGGTGCCACGGACCCGCTCTCGGCGGTCGGCCACCCGACGGACTGGAGCGCCGACCTGCTTGGGCACACGCTCTGGTTGCACGAGCGCTTCTGGCGCTCCTTCCTGCCCTCGGCGGCCCCGTTCGACCGGCCGGACCTGACACCGGAGGAGCGCGCGCTCTTCCTGGCCGCGACGGCGCTCGAGACCATCGTGCGCTGCGACTACGAGTCGCTCATGTGGGACGGCGCCGACTGGACGGAGACGCCGCTAGCGTAGGGGCGGCCTGCCGGCGGCAGAAACCGGCTACCGGACCGAGACCTTCACCTCGAAGGTCTTCGCAGGAGGAGTGTCCTTCTCCCACGGGCGCAGCCAGATGAGCTTGAGAGTGCCTTCGCCGGTCTCCTTGGCCATGAACGACCAGCGCTCCTTGCCACCGGCGCCGATCGCGTCCGATTCCGCCTCGAACTCCGGCTCCCCCGACTGCGCAAGCTGTGCCGGCACTTCACCGTCGACCTGCCATTCGTAGCCGGTGGACGGGTTGGCGTCCAGCGTGATCACTGCGAGCTGGCCTGTCTGCATCTCCTGCGTCGATCCGGAGTCGGCCTCGGTGAGCTCGAGCGGGCCGGGCGGCTCCGGGTTCGTCGACGTGCCGGTCGTGATCGGGCTCTCCGTGGTCGTGCCGTCCGTTCGAGCACCGTCGTTCGACGGGCCGTACGGTGCGCACCCGGCTGCGACGAGACAGACACCGGCGATGACGACGGCAACCACGACGATCTGGATCTGGCGTTTCATCACGCATCCCCCCTTCGGCGTACGTTCCCCAGGTGCCCGGCTGCACGCTCGTGCGCACCCGCGAATGACGTGGTACCACTAGATGGGGAGAGGAGCGGGGATGTCGGCGATACTCGTGTACGACCCGGCGATGGCCGACTACCGCTTCGGCGGGGACCACCCCATGAGACCGGAGCGCTTCTCGCTCGCCGTGGCCCTCATGCGCAAGTGGGGGATTCTCGCCGAACCCGGTGATCCTCCGAGCGACACGCGGGCCGGCGTGGTGCGGCCCGAGCCGGCCACCGACGACGACATCCTGCTCTTCCACACCCCTGAGCTGCTCGCGGCCGTGAAGGCTGCGAGCGCCGATCCGTCCCGATTCGACATGCGCTTCGGCATCGGACCCGGTGACACGCCGGCGTTCGCGGGGATGCACGAGGCGGCGGCGAGCGCCGTCGGCGGGACGATCACCGCGATGGAGGCGGTGCTCGGCGGAGACGTGCTCCGCGCGTTCGTCCCGGCTGGTGGCCTGCACCACGCTCATCGCGACCGGGCGGCGGGCTTCTGCGTCTACAACGACTGCGCGATCGCCATCGAACGCGCGACGCGCGAGCGGCCGGGACTGCAGGTCGCATACGTCGACATCGATGCGCATCATGGCGACGGCGTACAGGAGGCGTTCTACGATCGGGCCGACGTCCTTACGGTGTCGATGCACGAGTCCGGCCGGTTCCTGTATCCGGGCACGGGGATGGCCTCGGAGACCGGCGTCGGCGAGGGCCGGGGATTCGCCGTCAACGTCCCCATGCCGCCGGACGCCGGCGATGCCGAGTACGCGGCCGCGTTCGAGGCGGCGGTCGCTCCAGCCGTCGCCGATTTCGGCCCGGACATCGTCGTCGCCCAGCTCGGCGGCGACGGGCATCGCGGCGACCCGCTCACGCACCTCGAGCTGTCGGTGGCCGGGCATCGGGCGCTCGTGCACCGGATCGTGGAGCTCGCCGACGAGCACTGCGATGGCCGCATCGTCGCGACCGGCGGCGGCGGATACCAGCCCTTCGACGTCGTGCCGACGATGTGGGCGCTTGCGATGGCCGAGCTGCTTGGGGTAGACGTTCCCACCCCCGACGAACCGATCGAACCGATCTCTGCCGAGTAGGGCGGATCCGCACTCGACCGACGCCGGGGGTTATCCGTCAGCGCCGAACCGGCGCGGCGGTCACTTTCAACAGCCCGGCTCCCCCGGATGGCCGCAGCACCACGAGCGCGTTCGGGCGCGAATCCCCAGGTTTCGTCGAAGAAGCTTGAGCTTGCGCGTGAGCGGGACGGGCGCGCGCAGATTGCGCCAGTAACCGCTCAAGCTGCCGTATCGCCCGTCGCTACCGCACACCCTCGGAAGTCCCTCCAACGAAGACCAGCATCGCACTACCCGAAATACCCGTTGTGATGTACGTCACACTTGTGACCCAATGGGCACATCAAGGGTAGAGCGTTCTATCCCCGGGGGGATCGACGATGAATACGCGGTTTCGAGGCCTGGGGCTCCGCCCATCAGGCCTACAGGTGTTTGCACTGCTGATCGTGTGCGCGTTCGTGACGCTCGTCCTCATGCCGGCTGAGAGCGCACTGGCGCTGGCGCGGGTGACGAACGTATCCGTGTCGCCGTATCGCGTGTCCCGCTTCGTCGGCGCGAAACGCGCGTCCGTCAGGTACCGCCTCAGCACGCGTTCGCGCGTCACCGTGAAGGTGCAGACCAGCACGGGCGGCGCGATCAAGACGCTCTTCACGAGCTCCACGCAGAGCAGCGGCTACCACACCGCGTATTGGACGCTGAAGAAGGACAACGGCGCGTACGCATCGAACGGCAGCTACCGGTTCGCGATCTACATCCGCGACATGAGCGGCCACACCGGCTCGCCCTACCCGGCGAAGGCCTCATTCATCGTCGACAACACCGCGCCGAGCGGCGCGATCACCGGCCTGGCGCGCCCGACGGTCGCCGCGAAGATCGGCGAGACGCAGACGGTCACGTTCCGGATCTCGGACAACTACACGACGACGAACCTGCCAACGACCATAGAGATCCTCTCGCCGACCGGAGGCAGCTGTCGCAAATGGAGTGCGACCCTGCCGCAGGGAACCGGCAGGACATGGGACTGGGACGCGAAGTCGTCGAGTAACGCGACCGCATACGCGGGCGCATACTCGGTCAGGGTCATCGTCAAAGATGGCGCCGGGAACTCCTACACGTCGGCGAGCACACCGCTGTACGTCAACGGCTGGAGCGAGCCGCGCGACGTCGAAGACACGCCGTACTACGACGTCTTCGGCCGGTCCGACACCGAGGAAGACACGGGCATCACGCACGTCGCTTGGAACGACAACGTCAACGAGACCATCATGTACCGCAGGCTTGACGCGAACGGAAACACCATTCTCGCGCCCGTGGCGCTGGCCCAAGAGGTGTTTGACGCGCCGGACTACACGCGAGGCCTGCCCGATGTTGCTGCCGACAACGACGGCGGCGCGTGGGTCACCTGGCGTGGTTCGGGGCTGTCGTCGAGCCGTCAGGCGATCAAGCTCGTGCACATCAACGCGAGCGGCTCGGTGGACGCGGGCGGCAATCTCGACGAGCGCGGCACGACGAGCGTCTACAACTTGATGCACCCGCGCGTTTCGGCGGGCCCCAACGGGATCGCACACGTGGTCTGCTACCAGGAAGGGCAGACGAACGCGATCTGGTACGCGACCTTCCGCAAGGACGGCAACCCCTCGATCGGGTGGACCGCGCTTGCGGCGTCGAGCCAGGGGATGCGGTGCGTGCCGAACGTCGAAGCTGACGCGACCGGCAAGGTGCACGTCGTCTGGTACGGATCGCCGGTGAGCGGCTCCTCAAAGCGCCAGCTCTACTACACGCGACTGACGTACGGAGACCAGTACACGCCAAGCTCGGTCATCAGCCAGCGACAACTCACGTCGCGCGCAGAGGGATACGACTACGCTCGGACCATCGTCGAGCAGGCTCCCGAGCTCTCGGCAGCATCCGATGGGACTCTTCACGTCGTCATCCCCGACAAGAAGCCGGGCGGGGCGTCCCAGGGCCTCATGTACCTCAAGGTCGCCCCGAGTGGCACCGTCGCCTTCGGCCCCAGCTCGGTCTTCAACGGTGCTCAGACCGATGCCGCGGCCCCGTGCTACAACCCGGAAATGCCCTCGATCTACGCACGCGGGCAGGCAGCGACCGTCGTCTTCCGGGGGATTGGGAAGAGCGCCGACCAGCCCGAGCGTCTGTGGCAGGTCGACATCGGCACGACGGGCGGCTTCAGCAAGGGGTACTGCGTGACCGACGGCGACGACCAGGACCTGTGGCCGTCGGCGGGCGCGGGGCCGGACAACCTCGGCCACCTCGTGTATTTCGGCGACTCGAATGGTGGGCTGCAGACGCCACAGCAGCAGGTGATGTACAGGGACCTGCGCGTGAATGCCGACGCGAATGACCTGGCGAGGCCCGACCTCGAGGTCGACACCGCACACGTCGCGCAATCCTCTTCGCCGGCTCCCCCACGGCAGAACACGCTCGTCACATTCGCGTGTGACGTGATGAACTCCGGCTGGCAGCCGCTCATAGGCGCGCAGGCGACACTGGAGTACGAAGGACTGCCGGTCGACTCGGTCGCTGTTCCTGCGCTGGCAGCCGAAGACAAGGCGACGGTGATGCTGCAGTGGAACGTGCCGAGTGATGCTGTCGATCCGCCACTCGAAGTGACGCTTCGAGTCACGCCATCGCCGGCGTGCGCGCAGAGTTGCGTGGGCAACGACGCGACCGTCCTCCCTGTGTGGTTCGAGGAGCCCCCGACCAGCCAGACGATCCTGGTCGACGTGTTCGACGAGACCCTCGACGACGATCGAAGCGGTGACGTGCCGGTCCTCGACCGGGTCGTACAGATCACTGGAACGACCGAGGGGGGGCAGCCGTACTCGTCGACGGGCGAGAACATCGGCTATTGGACCGAGTTCCCGGACGTCCCGTTCGGCACGTACAACGTCACGGCAACGAGCGCCGGCCACCTCCAGTCCGATCCAGTGATGACCCCGCTGAGCATCACGACGGCACCCGGCGACCCCTACGACATCGTCGTGACACCGGGCGTCGTCGTCACGAAGTGGCTCAATCGCTGGTCGACCGTGGGCGGGACCGTCGTGCAGTCCGGCACCTCGACTCCGATCTCGGGCGCCGCGGTCAGTGTCGTCGGGACTGCTCGGAGCACGAGCACGCCATCGAATGGCAACTACTCGTTCAACCACCTCGCACCGGGCAGCTACACGGTCAAGGCCACGAAGGCCGGCTGGGCGAGGAAGTACGAGACCGTCGACGCGCTGCCTGCCACGGTCCACGACGTCGACATCGGGATGGACCCGACCACGAACGGCTACCTCGTCGGGACGATCACCGACGAGGGCGGTTACCCGGCGATCAACGACCCGGGCTCCTCCGACGACGACCCGACGATCACGGTGCGCCGGACTTCGGACAACGGGATCCAGGCGCAGCAGACACCCAACGACGGGCACTTCGACATCACGGTGCCGGCCGGAAGCTACCGGCTCAGCTACTCGGCGCCCGGCTACGTCTCAGTGAACGATGTCGCGTCCACCGTCTCTGCGGGCGTCGAACGCGACGAGACGCAGGCGCTCGAACTCAACGTCTCGGACATCACGCACCGCAGCCATCCCGAGCGCTGGGTCGTTGGCTGGACGCTGCATGCGAACTGGTTCGGCAGTCAACCGCCGAAGAGCCCGTTCAACTCGTACAACATCAAGGGCTGGTACGGGATGTACCGCTTCAAGTTCGACGGCGATTATCAGACGGTCGGCACGAACACGTATATACGGAGCCTCAGGCCGTGGTTCAGCGGCGAATACTGGGACGAGACGTACCTGATCGGCGTCGACCCGCCCTCGTCGGCGCCCCACGTCTTCGCGTCCGGAGACAACGACCCGCCCGACGAGTACAACATCGGCCCGGTCGCGGATCGCTTCAGCCGCAATCTGGCGGCGGTACGCGTCGACCAGGTCGACATCGTCGACGGTCGCGACTACTCGGTCGTCGCGACCATGAAGCACCAGTGGGACTCGGTGTGGAACCCAGGAGGCAAGCAGTACGGGTACTCCGCTTCGGTCCCCTACGTCGACTATCCGATCCCCAACTACTCGCATACGGTTCCGTGGAACGACCAGCTCGTCAGGGTGTGGCTGCGGGTCGGCCGTGAAGAGGACGGCGCGTACACGAGCACTTCCTTCGGCGATATCGATGCCTTCAACCAGGGTCAGCTGATGCAGGGCAGCGGGACGCCGTTCGAGGTGCTCTATTGGGACCCGAGCGAGAACACCGTCTGGGTCGAACCGGCCATCGCCGGGTACCCCACGGTTCCCTAGTCGGCAAGCGGCGTGTGCGCACCGGCGAAGGTGCGCACACGCGTCGGGGAGCATCTGACGCTACAATCTGCCAATGGACCCGAGCAGCGATCAGGCGCCCCGACCGCGGACGCGTAGCGAACGTCATCGCCATCACAGGCGCGGCGTGCCGCGCGGGGCGTGGATGGCGCTCGCTGCGGCGACTGTGCTGCTCGTCGTGTCCGCGGCCTTCGGCGTGACAGGCGCGTTGCGTGCCGAGGAAGAGGGATTCAATCCGAACGGCCCGTCCAGCGGCTCCGGCGGTGCTACCTCGACCGCCGGGCAGAGCGAGACCGCTGAGAAGGCGGCCGCAGATGCCTCAGGCACCGCCCGCGCGGCGGCTTCCGCCGAGCCGACCGGACCCGCGGTGGTCGAGATCGGCTGGGTCGGAGACCTCACGCCGGGCTCCAAGTACGGCAACCCGCCGCGGAGGGGCCGCGCGCTGCTCGAGCCGACGCGCCGCTATCTGCGACAGCCGGACCTGATGGTCGGCAATCTCGAGGGCACGTTCGGCGATGGCGGACCGTCGAAGTCGGACGGCAGCGATTCGGGGGCGAGCTTCTCGTTCCAGGCGCCGCCGGAGAACGCCGAAGCGCTCAAGTGGGCCGGGTTCGATGTGATGAACATCGCGAACAACCACAGCAATGACTACTTCGAGCGCGGACTGAAAGCCACGAAGCAGGCGCTCAAGACGAATCGGATCTCGCACACGGGAATGCCCGACCAGATCACCGTGCGCGAAGCGAACGGGGTCCGCGTCGCCTTCGTCGGGTTTTCGCCCTATCCCTGGAGTGCCGACATCGGCGACATCAGCGAAGCCAAGCGCCTCGTGAAGCGTGCGGACAAGCAGGCCGATGTCGTCGTCGTGCTCATGCACGCCGGCGCCGAGGGAGCCGAGAAGACGCACACGCCCAAGGGCGCGGAGTACGCGTATGGCGAGTTCCGTGGAGAGACCCGCCGGTTCGCTCATGGCGTGATCGACGCCGGCGCGGACCTCGTGCTCGGCTCCGGTCCGCACGTCGTTCGCGGCATGGAGCACTACAAGGACAGGCTCGTCGCCTACTCGCTCGCGAACTTCGCGGGCTGGGACAACTTCAACCTCAGCGGCGACCTCGCGCTCTCCGGCCTGCTCACGGTGAAGGTCGACGCCGAAGGCAACGTGCTCGGCGGGCGCTGGCTCTCCCTGCGGCTGGCCGAACCCGGCGTGCCGAAGGTCGACTCCGACCACGAGGCAGCGCAGGCGGTCCGCCGCCTGTCGCGCGAGGACTTTGGCGAGCGAGCGGTCGACCTCGACGACGACGGGCGCTTCGGCGAGCAGTGAGCGCGGCTCCTGGGGCTAGCGCCCGGCGGCCTTGCGTACCGCCGCGTTGTTGCGCTCAAGTCCAGCGCTGAAGCTCTCGGCGCTCGAGCCGAGGTCGTTGGACAGTCTCCCGCGCGCAGACGCAGCGCTCTGCTGGACCTGGTCCGCCAGCCCGGCGAGGCCGCCATCGCCCGCGCTCGTCATGCGGCCCGCGGCACTGCCGAGCGATTTCAGTCCAGACGCGTAGCCGCCAAGGCCCTTCGGCGCTTCTCCGGCGTCCGCGATCGCACTCCTGATCGACGCAGCGATCGCGACGACCCCGGCGGCGTCGGAACCGCTGCCCCCGCTGCCGCGCCGACGACCCATGGGGGTCGAGCCGCCGCTTCCGAGATCGTCCGCAGCCGCGCGGACCTCATCCGCGTCCATGAGCGCCGGCAGCGTCGACTTCACGTAC
>JACRBU010000152.1 GCA_016213085.1 Coriobacteriales bacterium | reverse complement strand
GCGCGCAAGCAATGGAACGATCGTTCCGTTGTGCGCGCAATCCACCTACTCAGTCGGGCGGCCAATGCCCACGGCCCACGCTTCGGCTTGCGCAGCGAGACGGCGTCGGCCGGCCTGCACGAGTGGCCGCCACGGTGTTGAGACCTTGGCGACGTTCAGTGGCGGCAGCAGCTCCGCCAGGACTGCGGCCTCGACGGCGGGGAGGATCGCACCATCGGGCGCCGGCCAGACCGCCAGCCGAAGGTGGCTCACCATCCAGCTCGTTAGGCGCTCATCGCCCGACGCCTCGAGCCCGAAGTTGGCGAACCGCTCGGGCTTGGCCGGGTTGCGCGGACGCCCCTCCAGTCGCAACTCATCGGTGAGCAAGCCGGCAAGGCTGCGGCGGAGGGTGGAGGAGCCGGTCTTGCCGGTGGAGAAGTGCGTGTCGACGTCACGGGAAGCGAGGCTCCGCTCGGCCTTGCCCACGTAGAGCGGGCGAGGATCGGTCGGTTCACCGAGGCCGAGTTCGTGCCAGACGTCATGGTCGCCGTGGACCGCGTAGAGGCCGGGGCAGCGAGGCACACGCTTCCTCGCATCCGCAATCGATGTCGCGGGGCCCACAAGGTGACGCATCGCCTCGTCGAGTAGGGACCGGTCGATCACCACCCTCAGCCCCAGAAGATGCAGATGGGGTCGGCGTCGATCTCGGCGAGCAGCCGGTCGATTGTCGGCGCGGGATCGAGGTCCTCGTAGAGGTGGAACTTGCTGTTGCGGTCGGGCCAGTAGAGCGTCCAGAGGCCCGTCGACTTCGTGTACCGGAGCCTGGCGATCTCCTGGCGCGTCCACTCGGGCCCGAAGTCCTCACGCCACGGCGGCCGATACTCCAGGATGGTCAGGGCGCGAGCGTCGATGTCCAGCTCGACGCGCATCTCGTTGATTTGCTCGCCGATCCGCTCGTTCTGCTCAGCGACCCACCGGCGAACCCGGGCGACATCGGTCTCCGGCAGGCTCATCGAGGCATCGACCGGTTCACGGCTTGCAGCTACCACAACGGCGCTCGACACCTCCGGTGGCGCGAGCCGCGGCGGCTGCCTCGTACCCGGTTTCGTAGGGCCGAGCCAACGACCGTTGTCCGCGCGCGCACCTCAAGAATTGGCCGGCACCGTTGTTGCTGGTGTCCGCATTCTCCGCGGTGCACGGTCGCGCGGTGTCCATGGGCGCGCCAGTTCTCGTAGACGCAGTAGTTCACGAGGCGTCCACGTCGGCATCGTCGGGGATGTCGTCGTCGGGGTCGAACCAACCAAGCAGTGACTGGAGGTCATCTGCCGAGAGCCGACCATCAGGCACGGCCCGGCCTGCGTCGTCGAACTCCACACCTTCGGCGTGCAGGACCTCGATCGGGTCTCGGGTGTCGTTGGGATCGGACCACTTGAACCCTTCGCTGACTCGTCCATCGAAGGTGAGGACCCGGTAGGCCTTGGGGAGCGACGGGTTGGCGACGATGTGGTTGCCGACTGCCTGCGCAGCAGTCCCAGCGAGGGCGGCGAGGTCGCCATAGCTGGTCCATCGGCCGTCGGGGATCGCGACGAGCGCGGCGTGCATGCGCGTCCAGTCGAACCCCGGTGGCTCGTCAGCGACACCGGGAACCGGAGCTGGCCAGATGCTGATGGCGCGTTCGGCGAGCTCGGCTGCCCGAGCGATGATCTCGTCTCGTCCCCACCGCGGTCGTTCGACGAGGTCCTTGTTGAGCGACAGATGGCTGTCGCCATAGATCTGCTGCTTGCGCTCGAACGGCAGGTTGCTGAGTTCCGAGTTGTACGCCGAGAGCGTCAAGTTCCCGAGGGTGTGCACGAGCTCTCGTTGTACGGCTTCGGCGTCGTCGCCGGCCTCGGTGAGCTCGGTGATCCACTCGGCCGAGAGACTCTGGGGAAGGATGTGTTCGACGGACAGGTTGAGCGTCGACAGTTCAGCCAGTTCCTTGTGTCCGTAGGACTCTTCGAGACGCTCCAGCACGATGCGGCGCTGCGCGGCCCGGCCGTAGTAGTAGAAGGGACGCGAGGCCGCGGCAAGCCGGATCTCCTCGTCCGATGCCCAGAACTTCCGCTCCGTCGAGAGCTGGTACCGAACTGCGTCGAGCACGGGCGGGTCCATCTGCCGCAGCTGTCCAACGACCTGGATGAAGATCCGGTTGAGGTTCTTGGTTGAGACGCCGACGAGCAAGCGGCGGATGAGGAAGCTCTCCAGGTTGAGCAGGATCTCTGCCATCTCCTCGACGTCGAGGAGACCTTCCTCCCGGAGCTCGTAGAGGTACATGACCAAAGGATGAGCGGTGGTCGCCCGCCAGCGCGCGAGGAACTGCAGTCCGCGCCGGATGCCGGGATGCTCCTCCTCGTCGGGCACCAAGATTCGGTGGTAGTGCCCGGCTCGGATGGCCAGGTCCCGGATCTCGACTTCGATCTCGGCCTCGTCGTGCTCGATGGGTTGCAGCCGCGCTTGCTGGGCCCGGTAGACGTCGTCGTCTCGAACGTCGAGGCCACGGCGACGTAGATCCACGCGGGCCAGACCCTCGAGGTTGTCGGCGCCGAGAAGCTCCTGCATCGGTCGCCACACTTCCTCATAGACGACCTTGTCCCGGGTCGGGAGCAACATGAACATGTAGTTCCGCAGGAGGTCGGCCTGGGTGAGACCGACGCCGGTGGCGTTCAAGGACTCGAAGATGCGATGGACGTTGTCACCGTGTTGGGCTGTGATGTCGACGATCGCCAGCTTCGACACGATGACCGACTCGAGGAGCGCGAGGTCGAGCGGCTCGTCGTCGGGGCCGGGCAGCGCCATCTGAACCTCGAAGAACCGATACGCCTTCGAGACGAGGCCGCTGCCGGCTCCCGCATGGTCGGCCTTGATGCACGCGAAGTACTCGTGCCGGTCGTCCTCAGTGGGGACGAACTTCCACCGGTCCCGGCTCTCCTTGGCGTACTGGTTGACGAGGTACTGGTTCGTGACGCGGTCGAAGGCCGACGCATCTTGCGCTGCGGCCGCATCGCGCAATGCACACAGCGCCAACGTCAACGTCGTCAGGCGCTGTTGGCCGTCCACAACGAGGTAGGCGGGAAGAGTGGCCGGGGCAGGCGTGGGCGCCAGGACAAAACTGCCTATGAAGTGGCCGTCCTGACCGTTGGACGGAGCGGTGCCCGGGCGGCTGAGCTCGTACTGGGCGAGGATGTCACGCCAGAGCTGAGCGTGATCGCGCTCCTTCCATGTGTAGGTCCGCTGGAAGAGCGGGACGCGGAACTGCTTCGGTCCACCGACCAGCTCCTGGAGTGTGGTTTCCGTGACGCGCATGGTCGGCTACTCCCTCGATTCGATCTCGACGCCGATGCCTTGGAGGGACTCGGCCAGTTCGGTGAACTCGGCGAGTGCGGCTTCGAGGTCCTCGACGATCTCTGCCGCGATCACACCCGGCGCGGGGAGGTTGTCGGCGTCCTCCAAGCTCTCGTCGCGCAACCAGAAGATGTCGAGGCTGGCCTTGTCCCGAGCGATGAGCTCGTCGTGGGTGAAGCGGTGGAACCGCTCGGTCTCCTCGCGTTTGCCGCGCTGGCCGGCCTTGTAGCAGTCGACGAAGTCGTCGAGGTCAGCCCGGCGCAGTGGGTTGGTCTTGAGGGTGAAGTGCTGATTGGTCCGCAGGTCGTAGATCCACAGCTCCTTGGTCCACGGCGTGTCAGAGCCCGGTTTGCGGTCGAAGGGCGGAGCCGGCCGTGCTCGTCGACCTCACGGTCGGGGAACATCGCTGGGAGGTTGTCGCGGATGGCTCGGATGACAGTGCGGATCTGGTCCTTGGCGACGACCTTCTTGTCGAGGGCCTTCTCGTCGTAGGTGAGGTCCTGATCGACCTGTTCGAGGCGCTCGTCGCGGGTCTCGCGGTCGCGAAACGTGGTCCAGTACCCGGCCTCGATGGTGGAGCCACTCTCGCTGATGGCGGTGGAGAGGCGGAAGACGTCGAAGTCGACGTTCACGCCGTCGGCGACGGCTTCGGGGAATCCGTACTCCATCACCAGGTTCTTGTTGAAGAACCCAAACGTCTGCTTGCCCGGCGTGGCGGTGAGCCCGACGAGGAAGGCGTCGAAGTACTCGAGCACCTGGCGCCACACGCCGTAGATGGAGCGGTGGCACTCGTCGACGATGATCACGTCGAACGCCTCGATCGGCAGCGCCGGCTGGTAGTCGACCTCCACCGGCCGATCGGGCGCCACGATCTCGCCCGTCTGCTCGTCCAGCTCCTCGGGGAGATCCGCGTCGCCGCGCAGCATTGAGTAGACGCGCTGGATGGTGCCGATGCACACGCTCGCCACCGGGTCGAGCTTGTTGTGCGTGAGGTTCTGCACGTTATAGAGCTCAGTGAACTTGCGGCCCGAGCCCGGAACCTCGAAGCCCTGGAACTCCTTGAGCGCCTGCTTGCCGAGGTTGGCGCGGTCGACCAGGAACAGGATGCGCGTGGCCTGCGCATGATCGATGAGCCGCTCACAGACGTTCGCCGCCGCGAACGTCTTGCCCGATCCCGTCGCCATCTGGATCAGCGCCCGCGGGTGGTTGTCCTTCAGGGAATGTTCCAGGTTCGCGATGGCCTCGAACTGCGCGTCGCGCAGTCGCACCGGGTCGTGCTCCAGGGTCGGCATCGCCGGAATGCGGGCTCGGAGTGTGCCACCGCCGTGATCCCGGTGGGTGTCGAGCTGTCGCTCCAGCGTCTCCGGGCGAAGGAACCAGAACACCCGCCGCGCGGTCGGCTCGGGATCCATGTGGCAGGTGAACCACGTCTCGTCGCCCGTCGACTCGTACGCGTAGGGAAGCCGGCCGTCGAGCAGGAACGCGGGCAGCGCGTCAGGAACGTTCGTCTGGTACTTAACCGTCTGCCACTCGACCCCGGAGAGGGTGGTGCCCTTCTTCTTGGCCTCAATCACCCCCACTGCCTGGCAATTCACGAAGAGCACGTAGTCGGCCGGGCCGGCGTTGGTCACGAGCTCACGTACCGCGACGCCCGTACCGGCGTATAGGTTCACCGCCTTGTAGTCCTGGACCGCCCATCCGGCTGCCTCCAACATCGCGTCGATGCGGACGCGAGCACGCTGCTCGGGCAGCAAACGGTCGGGATCCTCGGGACTCATGCCGAGCCAGAGGCTAGAAGAACCGGTCAAAGGGCGCGCTCCGATCGGCCCTCAGCGGACGCGTACGGGTAGGCGCCAGCAGTTAGAGACGCGGAGCGTCACGTCGGGCCTCCGTCACCTCCAGGAGCAGCCGCCCCAAGAGTTCGAGCGATTCCCGGCTCCGCGTCAGCCGCTCGGCAAGCGCGCCGAGGGTCGTCGTCTGCTGACCAGCGAGGCCCTGCGACACGATCTCGTCAGATTCCCCGTCGAAGTCGTGGCGGTCATGAGCCAGACGGTTGCGCTGCGCCTGGACCGACCGCAGAGCCTCGGCGAGTCCGCGATAGGCCCGTCCGTCCGGCAGTGCCTTGGCAACGTCGGAGACGAGTCGAGCGAGTTGTGACGAGCCGAGCAGCTCGCCGAGCAGTTCCCGCGCTCGGGCACGACGCGGTTCGGGCACATCGACCTCCACGAGGAGGATCTCCAGCGCGACGGCGTCCATCTCCGCCACACGGTCGAGGAAGCCATGGCGCAGCGAAGCAAACTCGTCGAGCCGGGCCTGAACATCTGCCTGATGCGCCTCATAGGCGTAGTCGTCGACCATGGTCAAATGCTCCTTGGAGATGCGCGACTGCTGATACATGCTTCTTCTCGCTAGGCCGGCGAGACGAGCGGCCACGTCGCTGGATCGATGCCTTTCGCACTGGCGAACTCGACCCATGCCTTGTACGGCAGGTGAGGCGGGAGAGAAATCGCGCGCGTCCAGTAGCTCACCTCCCCGAGGTAGCTCCAGTAACCGGTGGCCTTCGACCCGCCTTGGGTCACCTCATCGGCCTTGCCCATGCGTCCGAGGACGCCGGCGAGGAACGCCGAGAGCGTGTGGGGTCGGCCGATGCGCTCGGCTCGGTGTCCGAAAGTTGCGAGGAGGAATGCGTAGTCCTGCGGGTACGCGATGCCGAAGCGGTATTCGACGATGCCGTACTCGTCGTAGGCGTCGTCGTCGATGAGCGGGGCGAGCTTCTCGAAGAGCCCGAGCTCGGCTGCGAGACCTTCGGCGACCGCGCCGGTCGGGTCTTCTGGGAATGCCATCCATGACCACTCTCGGTGGGTCGGGTTGTTGCAGGTGATCAGCCACTGGTCGTCCAGGAGCGCCTCATGAGTGAGGTACTCGTCGAGGGCACAGAGCGGGCAGATCACGGACGGCTTGCTCACTGGAGCCACCACTCTGCGATCTCGGCCTGCATGAGGTAGTTCATCCCGGCGTTGGTTTGGAGCGCTCGCATAGGCCAGACCTTCTTGCCCCACAGGCGGCGGGCTGCCTTCGACATCGCGGCGAGGTCGGATGCGATCTGGCGGCGGGGCAATCCGCACGCCTCCTCGATCTCGTCGAGTGTCACGGTGCGACCCGCGTTGCGGGCAGCAACGTCCAGTGCGGTGATCGCGCCGACGTAGCCGGCGATTTCACGGCGGAGTTCGTCGATCATCCCCTTGGTCCACGGCCCGTTGTCGGGGACCACCACGGACAGTTCCGCGGCAGTTCCTAGGTAGGCGGCGAGCTCCTCGATGAGTCGGCGGGGCACTTCGACGGTGTCAGGGGTAGTCATGGGGTCTCCTAAGGTTCGGTGTCACCACACTAAGGTATCTCCTGATATCTGTCAATGAGTCTCCGCTGATACCTGATCGCAGGCTGCTCACAACCCGCGACCTCCGATCTCGATGGCCATCTCCTGGGCCGTGCTCCGCTCGATGCCGGCGAGCAGCGCGCCCACCGGGTCTGGGGCGATCTCGGGGGCGTGGGCGATCTCGGCTCGGCCGGTGTCGACGGCGAGGTAGAGGTCGTTGCCTTGCCGACCTCGGCTCATGCCGGTGTAGACCGCTTCCCGCGTCATCGTCTCGTCGACCAGGACGAATGCGTGGTCACAGGTCGCGCCCTGGGCCTTGTGGATCGTCATGGCGTAGCCGTGGGCGAGGTGGCCGGCTTCGGCGTACGCGAACGGCACTCGAAGCACTACGTCGTCGCTCACGCGCACGTGGATCTGGTGCCGATTGGCGTCGATCTCGGTAGTTGCGCCGCGGGTGCCGTTGAGGAGTCCGATGCGGTACTCGTTCTTCAGGCCGAGGACCTCGTCGCCGACGGCGTACTCGCGGCCGCTCAGGCGCACTCGCTGATCGCCGAGCATCCCCGCAGCCTCCATTCGCTGGCGCGCGCGCTCGTTGAGGTCTCGGACGGCGTCATGGTGGGCGGCGAGCATGAGCGCGTCGCTGCCGTCGCTCGTGGTGGCCCACCACCTGTCGACCATGTAGTCGCGCGCCCGCTCCGGGTCTGCGTCGTGATGGATTCGGCCGTTCTGTTGGTAGGCCTGGAGCGCCTCCGCCG
>JACRBU010000151.1 GCA_016213085.1 Coriobacteriales bacterium | reverse complement strand
CCGGCTGCGCGGGTGATCGTCGTGAGCGCGATCCGCTCGGAGCCGCTGAAGTCCCAGGCTATCAGCGAGGGCGCCGCGGAGTACCTCACGAAGCCGTTTCAGCCGAGCCGGATCATCGACGCGGTGCGCAGGACCTTGCACCCGGCGCTCGGATAGGTCCTCGCTTCGATGAGGCCCGCCCACTCAGAGAGGCAAGCCGGGCACCACGCGCAGGGATTGGGAGTCCCGCCGTCTCCGCGCTCCTCGGCAGATCCCGCTCCCTCGCGCCCGCACATCGCCGTCGCTATCCTCGGCAGCGGAGAGGCTGCGGCCACCCTCGCCCGGGAGCTCGTTCGGCTTGACAACGTCGAGGTTGCCTCGATCTGGTGCCCACGTCCCGACGGGCCCGCCGGGATCGCGGCAGCCGAGATAGGTGCGGACATCCGGACCGATCTCGGCACGGCCGCGCGCGCACCCGGGGTCGACCTCGTGATCGACGCGTCCGGCGATGAGCGTGCCCAAGCCGTCGTCTCAGCGCTCCTCCCTCGCAACGTCGAGCTTCTGAGCGGGTCGTCCGTGCGCCTGCTGGCTCGCGTGCTCGCTGACGGCGGTTCGGGTGAGCGCCGCGTGCTGGCCGAGCTACGCGCGGCCCTCGATCGTGTGAGGGGGCAAGAGAGGCGGCTTCTCGCGAGCCGCGAGTCGCTCGTTCGCGCCAACGCGGCGCTCGACCACGAACTCGCCGAGATCTACTTCATGCACGAGTTCTTCAAGGACCTCACCGCCTACACTGACCCGCTCGACGTCTGTTCGCTCATCGTCGACGCCGCAAATGGCATGTTCGGAGCGACGATCAGCGCTGTCTATCTCGTCGAACGGGAGGACTGGACGTTTCGCCTGTGCGCCTCACAGGGCAGGCCCGTGGAGGCATTCCGCGATGCCGTTCCGGTCGCCGAAACCACGCTTGGCGAGGCGTTCAGACGAGGGCTGTCGAACTCAGCCGTCCGCCCGCCCTCGCCCGTGGAGACGGGCTGGATCGCGTCGGGGGCCGTGAGCGCGCAGGCCGCGGTCGCCCTGCAGGTCGGAAGCGAAGTCATCGCCGTGCTTGCGATGGGATTCCCGGACGATCGCGTCTTCGACTCCGCCGAGCTGGACCGTCTCCGGGGCATGGCCGACCAGGCGGCACTCGCCGTTCAGAACGCCATACTCCATGGCGAGCTCGAGCGCCTGTCCGTGACCGATCGTCTGACCGGGTTGTTCAACCGCGGCTACTTCGAGCAGCGGCTCGACGGCGAAGTGAGCCGGGCCCAGCGCTACGGACATCGCCTGTCGCTCATCCTTCTCGACATAGACGAATTCAAGTCGTTCAACGACAGCTACGGTCATCCCGCGGGCGATGACGTGTTGCGCATGGTCAGCGCGGTGATCGGGAGCAACCTGCGTGAGATGGACATCGCGGCCCGCTATGGCGGCGAGGAGTTCGTCATCGTGCTGCCGGAGACCGACACCGCCGGCGCGCTGCGGGTCGCCGAGAGGGTCCGGGAGCAGATAGAGCTGTTGAGCTTCGAAGTCGGACAAGAGGGTCCGGTGTCGCGGAGCGTGTCCGTTGGCGTCGCGACGCTTCCGGAGATGGCCCCCGGTGCGCCCGAGCTGGTCAAAGCTGCCGACGAGGCGATGTATCGCGCCAAGCGTCAGGGTAAGAACCGGGTAGTGTCCGCTGCAGACGCCGACGGTCCGCGCGGTGGTGAGTAATACCAGTGAGCCTTTCGACCGCACTTCACGACCTGCCTGACGACCGCGAAACGCGCCATGCCGTGCGGCAGGTGCTCTCGTACCTCGCGGTCCACCCGCGCGAGCGCGTCGATGCCGAACGAGTCGCTTCGGTCACCGGTCTTTCCTTCTCGACGGTGCACGATGTGGTGGCGGCTCTGGCCCGCGGACTCGTGGTAGAGTGCTTCTCCGGCGGACGTTTGTGTACGTATTCGCCTTCCATCGGCGTCCGGACGGAAGTCGACCGATTCCTGTACTCCGCCGAGCGCGCACACAGCCGACTTCAGGGTAGCGTCGAGCGCTTCAGGGGCGGCTACGCCCGGGGACGCTAGCCACTTCAAGGAGATCGATCGTGAAGCCCATCCGGCCGGGGGACCGTGGCCCCGCCGTCGAAGACATCCAGCGTCGCCTCAGGACCCTCGGCTACGATCTCGGGCCGACGGGTATCGACGGCGCGTTCCAGGGGCTCACGCAGGGGGCAGTCGAGTCCTTCCAGGCAGAGTACGGCGTGGCCGAAGCAGGCTTCGTCGGTGAGGCGACGTGGTCGGCCCTGGTCGACGCCACGTTCACCCTCGGCGATCGCATGCTCTACCTCCGCGTTCCGCACTTCCATGGGCGCGACGTCCGCGAGCTCCAGGAGGCCCTCAACGCCCTTGGGTTCGCCGCCGGGGAGGGCGACTCGATCTTCGGCTCGTGCACCGAGCGCGCCCTGAGGGAGTTCCAGGCGAACATGGGCCTGCAACCCGACGGCATAGCAGGTTCGGAGACGGTGAAGATGCTGTCGAATCTTCGGCACGTCTGGCTCGGCAAGAACGGGCACGCTCATGCGGACGCGCGCAAGGGACCCGCTCGGGCAGCCGACGTGCTCACGCGCAACACCGTGCTTCTCGCTCCCCTGGGCGAGTTCGCCGAAGACGTGAGCGGGCGAGTGGTCAACTTGGCGCTGGCGACCACCGACGAGGCGAGGGTCGTCCTTCAGGTGGGCGACTCGAGTGCCCCCGCAGAGCCGTCCGTTTCGGTGCGCATCTCGGACGAGGACCTCACGCCCGACGAGGGGACGCCGGTGGTCCGCCTTGCCTCAGCGGACGACGGTTCGGTCACGCGCCTCGTCGGCGCGATCGAGGCTGCGGCGTCCGGATGTCACGAGGTCCTCGTCGTTCTCGAGCCTCCCGGAGGCGACCGGGAACGGGCCGCTCAGCGGGCTGCCGTGGCGTTGCTGGATGCGCTCTGTCTCGCGCTTGCCTGAGCGCAGCGGTAAGGAATTCGCACGTCTTCACACCCCCGATGAGCTGCGCTTACTCCACACGGCATGGGCCTATCGGCCAGAACATGGCCTCAGTTGTGCTAGAATCCGACGAGTGACTGCACCCGGAAAGCCAGGGAGGAATCCGAACTGACTGGCCGCAGCAGCAGAACTTGCATAACACTTGTCCTCGCTGCTTCACTCGTCTTCTCGTCAACCGTGTCGGCGGTTGCGCTTCCCAGTAAGTCCGCCAAGCTCGACCAGGCTCGCGCCGTGAAGGCGCAGATAGAAGAACTCGACCGCGACGTCGAGATCGCAGCCGAACGGTACAACGCGGCATCTGAGAAGCACGCGAAGCTCGTTGTGGAGCGCGACAAGGCCGCCGCGCGTGCACGCAAGGCAAACAAGAAGAAGAACTATCTTCAGGGGCACCTTCGCGGTCGCGCCGAGAAGATGTATCGTTCCGGCCCCCTCGAGTTCGTGGAGGTGCTGCTCAGCGCCAAGAGCTACGAGCAGTTCACGACCACGTGGGACGTGCTTCGCGCCGTCAACAAGAAGGACGCGAAGGTCATCGTCCAGCTCAAGAAGGCCCGCCGAGAAGCGCTGGCCGCCAAGAAGCGCCTCTCGATCAAAGAGCGCGCCGCCGCCGAGCAGCAGGCCGAGATGGCCTCGAACAAGCGCTCCATCGAGAACACCCTTGCGAGCCGCAAGGACAAGCTGCGCGGGATCGAGCGCGAGATCGCGGCGATCGAGGCCGCCGAGCGTGCCGCGGCGCGTCGACGGGCCGCGGCCGCAGCTGCAGCCAGCTACAGCGGTGGCGGCGGTGGCGGCGGGAACTACCCGACCCCGACGATCCCCGCGCACGGTAACGTCGTCGACTACGCCAAGTCGCGTCTCGGCCTTCCGTACGTCTGGGGGGCCTCCGGTCCGAACTCGTTCGACTGCTCCGGCCTTACCATGTGGTGCTACGCCCAGATCGGCATCTCGCTCCCGCACCACTCCGGTTCGCAGATCGGCGTCGGTCAGCGTGTCTCCCGCGCGGACCTGCAACCCGGCGACCTCGTCTTCTTCGGCTCGCCAATCCACCACGTCGGTATGTACGTCGGTGGGGGCCAGATGATCCACGCTCCGCACTCGGGAGCGGTTGTGCGCTACGACAACGCGTTCCGCAGCGACTATGTCGGAGCTTGCAGGCCGTAATCTCAAGCTTCAAAGGTCAAGTCAGCGTCCCAGGGCGACGATACTTCGCTCTGGGACGTTGTCGTTTACCGATGAGCGGCGCGGGTATGTCCAGGGCGCGCTGCTGGAGGTGTGTTGAATGGCAGAGATCGACGGCCTGCTGGCGTACATGGCCAAAGTCGGCAGCTCCGATCTTCACATCAAGGCGGGCAGCCCGCCGGCCATCCGGCTGAACGGGCGCCTCATGTCCATAGAGGGCACCCAGCCGCTCACGTCCGATCAGACGCGTGCTCTGGCCGTCGGCATGATGGACGAACGCCAGCGCCGTTCCTTCGAGAACCACCGCGAGATCGACTTCGCCTACTCGCTTGGCGATGTCGGCCGATTCCGGATCAACGTCTACTTCCAGCGGGGCTCCGTCGGACTCACCCTTCGGCGTGTAGCGCAGGACCGGGCGAGCATCGAGGACCTCGGCCTCCCCGGTGTCATCCAGAAGCTCGCCGAGGAACCTCGGGGGCTCGTCCTCGTGACCGGTACGGCAGGCTCGGGGAAGACCACGACGCTCGCCGCGATGATCGATCACATCAACGACACGCGCGAGGGCCACATCGTCACGATCGAGGACCCGATCGAGGTCCTTCACACTGACAAGCGCTGCATGGTCACCCAGCGGGAGATCGGCATCGATACCGATAGCTACGCGGACGCGCTGCGCCACGTCGTTCGCCAGGACCCTGACGTCATCTTGATCGGTGAGATGCGCGACAACGAGACGGTCGGGGCCGCGCTGACCGCGGCGGAGATAGGCAACCTCGTGCTGTCCACGCTGCACACCATCGACGCGACCGAGACGATCAGCCGAGTGATCGACTTCTTCCCGCCATACCAGCAGAAGCAGGTTCGGCTCATGCTCGCTTCGACCCTTCGCGGAATCGTCTGTCTCAGGCTGATCCCGTCGATCAACGGAGGGCTCGTCCCTGCGGTCGAAGTACTTGTGACCACCGGCACGATCCGCGAGTACATCACCGACCCCGACAAGACGCCGCTTATCAGGGACGCGATGGAGGACGGCGGCTACTACGGGATGCAGACCTTCGATCAGTCGCTGCTCGACCTCTACACGAACCAGCGCATCACGATGGATGACGCGGTCTCCATGGCGCACAACGCCCACGACTTCAAGATCAAGGTCAGGCAGCTCGGGGTCGACCAGCAGACGGCCGCGAAGAGCGGCGTCTACTAGGTCAATCGCGGACTTTGCCGCGATTGACCGGCCGGTTCGAGCGGACACGCTTCGCGTGCAGCTCAACCGGCCGCGGCGTGCGCAGTCTAGCCACCTCGAGTTGCGCTTCGCGCGTCGCGCCCTAACCGAAGTCGAAGAGCCCAGATCGCCAGGATCGACCCGAGCACGGCGCCCAGGGTGTCGAGGCCCCAGTCGGCGACGTCTGAGACCCTTCCTGGCACGAACGCCTGATGGATCTCGTCGGTGATCCCGTACACGGACGCGGCCAGCACGGCAAGCGCCACCACCGCTCCGGGTCGCGCTCGGCCGGCCAGTGCCACGACAAGCAGACCGGCGAGGACTGCGTACTCGACGACGTGAGCCACAGCGCCGAACCTGCCCGGGATCTGAGATCCAGGCTTCGAAGACATGAAGAAGATGATCGCCGCCCAACAGAGCACGGCGATCCAGGCGAGGGCGCGGGAACGCACTTGAGGGACTCCTCAGTCACGTGGTGTGCGTCGGCAAGTCTAACACCCTCGCGCACGTTCCTTGACGCCGGTTGCCGCGAGTGGGACGTTGGCCTCGCGAGGGAGGGGGAACGGTGCCACGCACGTCTTCTCTATTGTCGGTGGTGGCCTCTGCGTTCCTCTTCGGGACGATGGCGATCCTCACACCGCTCGCGTACCGCTCCGGGGCTGAGCCGCTGCCCCTGCTTACGTGGCGCTTCCTGCTCGCGTCGGCGTTGCTGTTCGCTCTCGTCAGCGTTCGGGACGTCTCGAGCATTCGCGTGCCGAAGACCGACGTCGCGCGATTCGCCGTGCTCGCGCTTACGGGCTACGGGGCTGCCTCCATCTGCTTCGCGTTCGCGCTCAAGGTCACGGACGCGAGCGTCGTCGCGGTGCTCCTCTACACGTTTCCAGCAATGGTTACGGTTGCCGGTTGGGTCTTCGAGGGGCAGCCGGTTCGTCGCGGGCAGGTGATCGCCGTGATGATGACCTTCGGCGGCATCGTCCTCGTCATCGATCCGTTTGGGCCGGGCGTGACCGTCAGCCCCGCGGGAGTCGCGCTCGGGCTCGGGGCGGCGGTGGGCTACAGCGCCTTCAGTCTGCTCTCTGCACGCTGGCTTCCCGGGCGCCCGAGGCTCGTGCTCATGTCGTGGACATTCGCCTTCGCGGCACTGCTTGCGGCCGCAGCCGCGCTCGGTCTGGCGTTCGCACAGGGGGAGTCCGTGATCGGCGCTCTCTCGCCCGCGGGCTGGAGCTCGACGGTCTGGGCCCTGCTCATCGCGATCGTGCTCATGCCGACCTTCGGTGCCGTCGTGCTCTACCTTGAAGGCATACGGGGACTGGGGGCCGCTCAAGCCGCGCTCGTATCGATGCTTGAGCCGCTCTTCACCATCGTCCTGGCCTGGTTCATCCTCGGCGAGCGACTCGCGCCGGTGCAGCTCGCGGGGGCCGCCCTCGTACTCGCTGGGGTGGTGGTCGCGGAGCGATCCGCTCGCCGCGACGT
>JACRBU010000148.1 GCA_016213085.1 Coriobacteriales bacterium | reverse complement strand
GGCGTGATCGGGGCGCCGCGCGCTCAGAGCTCGCGGATGTCGTAGATGTGGTCGCGAGTAAGCGGAAGACCGCTCACGTCGCCGGTCGGCTTTGCAAGGAGCGATTGATAGACGCTCATCTTGCCGGAGCGGAAGCCATGCGCCGCCCCCGCCATGTAGAGTCGCCAGATGCGGAAGGTCTCCTGGCTGGTGCGGCGCTGCGCTTCGGCGGCGTTCCTCTCGAGGCGTTCGATCCAGTGGCGCAGCGTCATAGCGTAGTGCTCGCGGAGGGACTCGACATCGCGGACCTCGAAGCCAGCCGATTCAGCCGCGTCCAAAGCTTCTGAGACCCGATGCAGCTGTCCGTCGGGGAAGACGTAGCGATCGATGAACCCGCCCCGCTTGATCCGGAATCCCCGTTCGCCGGCTGCGATCCCATGGTTGAGGAACAGTCCTCCCGGCTCGAGTGCGGCATGGGCGCTTCGGAAATAGTCGGGAAGGTTGTCCTGGCCGACGTGCTCGAACATCCCGACGCTTACGATCTTGTCGAAGGTGCCGAGCTGGGGAGCGTCCCGGTAGTCGAGCAGTTCGAACGTCAGCCTGTCGGCGAGGTCTTCCTTCGCGCGGGCTCGTGCGAACGACGCCTGCTCGTCCGAGAGCGTGATCCCGACGCCTTCGACGCCATACTCCCTGGCGGCGTGACGCAGGAGACCGCCCCAACCGCAGCCGATGTCGAGAAGGCGCTCCCCGGGCTGGAGATTCAGCTTCCGGCAGATGTGTTCGAACTTGGCCCGCTGGGCCGCTCCGAGGTCCTCGGACCCGTCCTTGAAGTAGGCGCACGAGTACGCCATCTCCTCGTCAAGCCAAAGCTCGTAGAAGTCGTTTCCGACGTCGTAGTGGTGGCGAATCGCGCAGCGGTCGCGTTCTCGGGAGTGCTGCCGGCCGCGGAGCCGAGGCCGATCGGAGTCCGAATCCCTGTTTGACTCCGGCAGGCGAAGCAGCAGGAGGCCGAGGCGCGCGTATTCCGATGGGGAGCGCTTGGCCTCGGCGAGACCGCGCACGAGGTCGACGGCGCTCTCGGCGTCCCCGGAGATCTCGAAGTCGCCACGGATGTAGGCCTCTCCGAGCGTACATTCACCCGGCGGAAGGAACATCGCCCGGAGCGCACCCGGATGGCAGAGCCTGATCTCCACGGCCGAGGGGCTTCCCCAGACCGTCCCGTCCCAGAGTACGAAGCCGAAGTCACGTTTCGGCACGGGCCCGAACAGCCGATCGATGAATTCGAGCGACAGGTCGACGGCGGGTTCTGACGAAGCGGTTGCTGCCTGCGACGAAAGGTCCATGACACTCACCTGCATACTCGTGCGGATGCAGGAATGTGTACCCACAGCCGCACTAGCAGGGGGTTCGTCACTTGTGTGCCTGCGGCTGGCGGCACACGGTGGAATCGGAGAGCGAGGACTCCGGCAGCCTAGCCCTCGGCCTCGACCTCCGCTACCCGGCGGGCCGTCGGGATCACGCTGTCGGGGTTGAGCGAGATCGAGTCGATCCCCTTGCGCACGAGGAAGGCGGCGAACTCGGGATCGTCGCTCGGCGCCTGGCCGCAGATGCCTACCGGGGTGTCATGCGCGTGCGCTGTCTCGATGAGCTGTGCGACGAGCCGCTTGACCGCCTCGTCGGACTCGGAGAACAGCGGGGCGAGGTCGCCAGAGTCACGATCGACGCCGAGGGTGAGCTGCGTGAGGTCGTTGCTGCCGATCGAGAAGCCGTCGAACCGGCTCGAGAACTTGTCGGCGAGCACGATGTTCGAGGGGATCTCGGCCATGACGTAGACCTTGAGTCCCGCGACCCCGCGCTCGAGCCCGGCCTCCTTCATCACGGCGAGTACCTTGTCGGCTTCTTCCACGGTGCGGCAGAACGGGATCATCACGATGACGTTGTCGAGCCCTATGCGCTCGCGGACCCTGCGAATCGCCTCGCACTCGAGCAGGAACCCGTCCCGATAGCGGTCGTCGTAGTAGCGGGACGCCCCTCTGAAGCCGATCATCGGGTTCGCCTCGGTCGACTCGAAGAACCTCCCGCCGATCAGGTCGCGGTACTCGTTCGTCTTGAAGTCGCTCATGCGCACGACGACGGGATCGGGATATTGCGTCGCGGCGATCTGCGCGAGCCCCTCGGCGAGGCGTTCGACGAAGTACTCGCTCATGTCGGTGTAGCCCTCGGTCAGCTTCCTGATCTCGCGTCGCGTCGCAGGGTCCGTGATCCACTCGAAGTGGGCGAGCGCCATCGGGTGGATGCGGATGCCCTCGGTGATCACGAACTCCATGCGAGCGAGGCCGATGCCGTGGGCGGGGAGGCGCCACCACCGCTCGGCCGCCGCGGGGCTCGCGATGTTCATCATGATGCGGGTGCGCGTTTCCGGGATGTCGGCGGTCGAGATCTCATGCTCCTCGAACGCGAGGATCCCGTCGTAGACCACGCCGTGCTCGCCTTCGGCGCACGAGACCGTGATCTCCTGGCCGTTGGCGATCGCACGGGTCGCGTTGCCGGTGCCCACGATCGCCGGCAGGCCGAACTCGCGGCTCACGATGGCGGCGTGCGACGTGCGCCCGCCGTGATCCGTGACGATCGCCGAAGCGCGCTTCATGATCGGCACCCAGTCGGGGTCGGTCATGCCGGTGACGAGAATCGCGCCGTCTTCGAAGTGGTCGATCTCGTCGGCTGATTCCAGCACGAGCGCCCTACCGGTAGCTATCCCAGAGCCAACCGCGAGCCCGGTGGTGACCGCTTTGCCGGTCTCCTTCAGCTCGAAGGACGTGAACGCCGAGGCAGCGGCGCGGGACTGAAAGGTTTCCGGCCGCGCCTGCACGATGAAGAGCTCGCCGATCTCGCCGTCCTTGGCCCACTCCATGTACATCGGCCGTTCGTAGTGCTTCTCGATGAGCGCACCCCACGTCGCGAGCTTCACGATCTCCGCTTCGTCGAGCACGGCGCTCTTCTGCTCGCGCTGCGTGGTCGCGACTTCCTTGGTGTTCTTCGTGCCGGTGCCGTACACGAGCTTTCGCGACTTCGCGCCGATCGTGCGCTCGATGATGGGGACGACGCCCTTCTTGCCGAGCAGCGGCTTGAAGACGCGATACTCGTCGGGCGTGACCACGCCGAGCACGACGAACTCGCCGAGACCCCACGCGGCGTTGATGATGACGACGTCGGGAAAGCCGGTCTCGGTGTCGATCGTGAACATGACTCCAGCGCCCGCGAGGTCGGAGCGCACCATCTTCTGGACCCCTGCCGAGAGCGCCACCGCGAGGTGGTCGAAGCCGTGCTGGTCCCGATAGGAGATCGCGCGGTCGGTGAACAGCGACGCGAAGCAAGCGCGCACCGAGTCGAGCACCTCATCTGCGCCGGTGACGTTGAGGAAGGTCTCCTGCTGCCCCGCGAAGCTCGCGTCCGGCAGGTCTTCGGCGGTTGCCGAGGACCGCACGGCGACGTCCACCTCCTCGTGCTTGTAGCGTTTGCCGAGTTCGGCGTATGCCTCGCTGATGGCGGCGGCAAGCTCCTCGGGCATCTTCCCGCGGCGGATCGCTTTGCGGATCGCCGAACCGGTCGCGGCGAGCGTGGCCTTGCCGGCCCGCAGGGCCTCGAGCAGGTCGCCGATGCGCGAACGAAGGCCGTTCGCATCGATGAACAGCCAGTAGGCCTCGGAAGTCGTCGCGAATCCGTCGGGCACGGGGACTCCCTGTGAGGCGAGCGAACTGACCATCTCGCCGAGGGACGCGTTCTTGCCGCCGACGACTCCGACGTCGTCCATACCAAGGTCGGAGAACCACCGGATGAGGTCAGGCATCTATCGCTCCGATCGCTGAGGGGGCCCGGCGCGACAAATGCCGGGTCGATTCGTAGGTACCCGAGGTGGCCGTCGTCCGAGCCCTGGCCCCTCCGGGTATTGGGAGCGTATGGCAATCGGCAGCGCAGAGCGCGAGGCGATGCGGCGGCGCGCGAAGACCGCGCGCGCTGCGGGCATTCGGCTCGCGCTTGCGTACGCTGTCGCGGCCGGGCTGTGGATCCTCGTCTCGGACCAGGCTCTGAACGCCCTCGGACTTCCCGACCGGATCGAGCTGGTCTTGAACTCGGCGAAGGGCTTCATCTTCGTCATCGTCACCGCGGTCGCCCTGTACTTCTTCGCAGTCCAAGCGCTCCGGGCGGTCCAGCACTCCGAAGAGCGCTACCACCACTTGTTCGAGAACGCCACCGAAGGGGTCGTCTTCTACCGCGTCATCAAAGACGACCGCGGGACTCCCAGCGACTTCGTCGTCGACGACGTGAACGAGGCGCAGCTCGAGCGCTCCGGCCTGACATGCGAGCAGGTGGTCGGGCAGCGGATGTCGGCTCCCGAGGGTCTCGATGAGGAGATGCTCTCGTACTTCAACGTCGTGAGCGACGCGGTTCACGCCGGCGGCCCCCTGCACCGAGTCATCCACGTCGAGGAGGACGACGCTTACACGCTCGTCGTCTCCTATCGCATCGAAGAGGACCTGTGGGCGGTCGGCGGGATGGACATCACCGAGATCCGCCGCGCTCAGCGTGCGCTTCGGCGCCAGGAAGAGCGCATCCGGAGGGCATACGTCGACGTACTCGACGCCGTGACCGGCGGCAAGCTCGTGCTGATGACCGAAGAGGAGATCGCGCGCTCTCTCGGTACGCCGCTCGGCCCCGAGCGACCGATCCAATCGCCTTCCGAACTCGCGCAGGCGCGAGCGACGATCAGAGACCAGATCGCCACTCGGTATCCGCAGGTCGCCGACTCGATGGTCGTGATGAACCCGGTCGGCGAAGCACTCAACAACGTGCTGAAGCACGCGGACGGCGGCACCTACCAGGTCTTCGCCACCGATGACTGCGTGCAGGTGAAGGTCGCCGACGACGGTCCGGGCATCGACTTCCACACCTTGCCGAAGGCTGCACTCGTGGCTGGGTTCTCGACTGCGGCGACGCTCGGCATCGGGTTCACCCTGATGCTCCAGCTGAGCGACCGGCTCATGCTCGCGACCCGACCGGGACGCACGATCGTCGTGCTCGAAGCAAGCGCGAACGGCGCGAATCCGGAGGGGTAGGACCGCGCCGCCCGCAGAACGAGCTATGTACGTGACCGCTACGGGGTGGTGAATTCGACCAGTTCGACGACCTCGTTGCCCCCACGAATCATCTCTTCTTTGACCGTACCCACCCCGCGCGCGTAGTACTTGCGTTCCACGAATTCGGGGTCGAGCGGCGTCCATTCTTCGACCACGAGGAGGTCGTTGTAGGCTCCG
>JACRBU010000147.1 GCA_016213085.1 Coriobacteriales bacterium | reverse complement strand
GTTGTTCTCGAACGACCTCGCGAGGATCGCCGCCGTCGGCGCCGGCCAGTACACGCTCATGCTCGACGATGATGGCGGCATCGTGGCCGACCTGATCGTCTTCCACAGCGGCGACCTCGAGTACCTGCTCGTCGGGAATGCCGAGATCCGCGAGAGCGCGTTCGAATGGATGGCCTCGCACGCGCCCGAGGGCGTGGCGCTCGTGCACGAGACGCAGGCCCAGCGCGCTCCGGACGCCGGGCTCGTCGAGCTCGTGGACGAATCGGACCGCACCGCGCTCGTCTCGCTTCAGGGCCCGATGGCGCATTCGATCGTGACCGAACTCGCCGGAACGCAGTGGCGCGCACCCGAGCGTTTCCACGTCACCGAAGCGATGCTCGACACGGTGCCGACGCTCGTCTCCAGGACCGGATACACCGGGGAGGACGGCTTCGAGATCCTCACGCACGTGTCGCTGGCTTCGCGACTCTGGCGCGTCCTTCTCTCGTTCGCCGAGGTGACGCCTGCAGGACTGGAGGCTCGCGAAACCCTTCGGCTCGAAATGGGCTACCAGAGATACGGTCGCGAGATCGGCGTTGATGTCGATCCCTTCTCGGCGGGCCTGAGTTGGGCGGTCGCGCTGGAGAAAGGCGACTTCATCGGGCGTGAAGCGCTTGCCGCGATTCGCGAGCGTGGGCCCGAGCGGCGGCTCGTCGGTCTCACGCTGGGGGAGGGGACGCCGCAGCAGGGCGATGCCGTATTGCGCGGCGCGGCCCAGCTGGGTAAGGTGGCTTCCGGCACCTACTCGCCGACGCTCGGCCACCCCATCGCGACGGCTCTGCTGCCTGCGGAGTTTGCCGCACCGGGAACCGAGCTCGCCATCGCGACCCGCACCAAGACGGTGGTCGCGACGGTCGAGGAGCTGCCGTTCGTGAAGGGGACGTCCCTGCCGGGCTAGGCTCGGCGGGGTGAGGAAGGAGTCACAAGCATGGCAACGCCGAGCGATCTCAAGTACTCCAAGGAGCACGTGTGGGTTTCCGTCGACGGTGACGTCGCTACCGTCGGGATCTCGGACTTCGCGCAGGACCAGCTCGGCGAAGTCGTCTACGTCGACCTCCCGTCCGAGGGTGACGACGTCAACGCGGGCGACACGTTCGGCGAGATCGAGTCGGTCAAGTCCGTCTCCGAGCTGTATGCGCCCGTGACCGGCGAGGTCGCCGCGGTCAACGACGGACTCGGCGATGCTCCCGAGACGGTCAACCAGGACCCGTACACCGCCGGCTGGATGATCAAGGTCAAGATGTCGGACGCCTCGGAGCTCGACGACCTCATGGGATCGGGCGACTACGACACGTTCGTCGCCGAAGGCGCGTAGCATCCGCGGACCGGTGGCTCCACGCGGGTTGCCGGGAGCCTGAGCGATGGAAACGTGGCGGCTTCTTGCGCCGCAGCCTCATGATGGCGCGGTCAACATGGCGATCGACCGGGCGGTTCTCCACGCGCACGCGCAGGGGGAAGCGCCGACGACGCTCCGGCTGTACCGCTGGAACCGACCGACGGTCTCTCTCGGGCGTTTTCAGGACGTAGGCGGCGTCGACCTCGAGTGGTGCGTCGGTTCCGGGATCGATGTCGTGCGCAGACCTACCGGCGGGCGCGGAGTCCTGCACGACGACGAGCTGACGTATTCGATCGTCGCGGGCGTACGCGAGGGACTTCCCAAGTCGATCTCGGGCAGCTATCGCAGGCTCTGCACCGCGCTCGTGGCCGCCTATCGTCGCCTCGGGGTCGAGGCGTCGCTCACGCCGAGGGCATCGGCCAGCGCCGCATCGCCCGCCTGCTACCTGCACGCGACCGACGCCGATCTCTCGCTCGGCGTCGCGAAGCTCTCGGGGTCGGCGCAGGTCTGGGAGCGCGAGAGCGTCCTGCAGCACGGCTCGTTCGTCGTCACGCGCGACATCGAGCGGGAGGCGCGGGCGTTCCGGTTGGACCAGGCTGAAGCGGAGCGGCTCTCAGCCGACACCGTCACGATCTCAGAGGCGCTCGGCCGAAGGCCGTCGGCAGATGAACTCGTGGACGCCGTCGTGTCCGGTCTCGCCGAGGGGCTCGGCGTGACTCTCGAGCCCGGATCGCTCATGGCAGGGGAGCGCGAGATGGCCGTGCGCTTCGCCGAGGAGGCGCATATCGGGGGCGTCGCACCTGCGGCAGGCCCGCCTGTCGACGATGTCACACCCTCGATATAGGGTTTACGTCGAGGTAAGCGGCTGCATCGCGAACCGTTGCGGTACAATCGCGGCAGGGTACCCAGCACACCCGGGAGGGGACGATGAACGAGGACGCGGGCCGTCTGGACGACGCGCTGATCGATCTCGAGTCGATGTCCAACGAAGAGCTGCGCGAGCTGCTCGACGATCTGTACGCCGAAGAACAGCGGGTCTCGTACCGGCGCCGCGTTCTCCACGGCAAGATCGACATCTTGCGCGCTGAGCTCGTCAGGAGGCTCCAGGCACAGACCGGAGCCGGGACCGACGTGATCACCGGTCGCGACGTGAGCCGATTGGTGGACATCCTTTCCAACGAACTTCGGGGAGTCTCACGCTTCGACGTGACCGACCCCTCGCTCGAAGGCGCCGAAGGCGACACGGACTCGAGCACCACAGACCAGGACTAGCACACCAAGATCATCACGAAGGAGGACGTGTGGCCACCGTCAAGGAGCGCATGAGGAAGTTCTTCGAGAGCCTGTCGGAAGATATCGTCGAGGAGCGCGTGCTCGAGTACGTCGTCAGGGAAGTCCACAACGGACGCCGCCTGATGGAGGTCATCGACGACCCCTACGTCAAGAATCGCCTGAACCCTGAGAAGGTCGATCACATGCTGCAGAACCCCGCGGTGGTCGAGGCTCTGGAGCAGGAGATCGCCGAGTCGTTCAAGATGCCCGACGCGGAGGTCGCAGAGTAGCGGCCGCCCAGGAGGCCTGCCAATGCCGGAGTGCAGATGCGGTGAGAACGTCCCTGCGGGCGTACGGTCGTGCCCTGCCTGTGGTGCCGATGTGTCGGGTGCCACGGAGCAATTCGAGGCCATCACGCCTGAGGCGACCGAGGCGGCACAGCTCGCCGCCGAGCTTGCCGAAGGACCGGCTCTCTACGTTCGCAAAGGCCCGGAGAGCGGCGGGACGTTCTACCTCGATCGCGACGAGCTCACCATCGGGCGCGATCCGGAGAGCGACATCTTCCTCAACGACGTGACCGTTTCGCGCGACCACGCGGTCATCGAGCGCAGTGGCAGCGAGGTCACCGTCCGTGACGTCGGATCGCTCAACGGCACCTACCTCAACGGCCAATGCGCCGACCGAGCGGTGCTGCACGACGGAGACGTCCTGCAGATCGGGACGTTCCAGATGGTCTTCATCGCCGGTCAGGGGCGCAGCTGATGGCTCCACGCGATTACATGACCATCGGCGAGGTCGTCGAGCGCCTCAGCCCCTCGCACCCCGACCTCACCATCTCTAAGCTGCGGTTTCTCGAGGAGGAGGGGCTCGTCAACCCCGAGCGTACGCCGGGGGGATACCGGAAGTTCTCGAAGGGCGACCTCGCTCGAGTGGAACTCATCCTGCGCCTTCAGAAGGAGCACTTCCTTCCGCTCGCCGTGATAGGTCAGCGTCTTGCGGACTTCGACCGCGGCAAGCCGCTTCCCGAGATCAGCCAGACGCCAGCCGGCGCGCCCGGTGCCGTCGAGGTCTCCGCGGCCGAAGGCGGCCGCATGCCGCTTGACGACACGCAAGCTCAGACCGGGATCCCGTCGTCGTTCGTCCGCGAGCTGACGGAGTTCGGCCTGCTGCAGATCACGAAGGAGGAGGACGAGCCCGCGTCCATCGACCGGGCCGACCTCGCGATCGTGCACGCGGCGTGGGACCTGCGCCGCTTCGGCGTCGAGCCGCGCCACCTCCGCATGTATCAGACCGCTGCCGAGCGCGAGGCCGTGCTATTTCAGCAGATCCTGATGCCGGCTGCGCGCCATCGGACCCCCGAGACCAAGCAGAGGCTCGCCGAGACGCTCGGCGAGCTCCAGCAGCTGACCGGCGAGTTGAAGGCGCGCCTTCTGAGCCGGGCATTGC
Source organism: Coriobacteriales bacterium (assembly GCA_016213085.1). Lineage (GTDB taxonomy): Bacteria > Actinomycetota > Coriobacteriia > Anaerosomatales > JACRBU01 > JACRBU01. The sequence goes on along the minus strand of JACRBU010000147.1, from coordinate 2,492 downwards.
GGCACGCGTTCGACGACGATCTCGGGTGAGGATGGCGGGGGAGAACGACAGCCGAACCAGCGACGGGCGGCGATCCCTCGACGACATCGACTTCGCCCACGCGAGCGAGCGCGTGGCCGCCGAGATCTTGGACTACTACCAGATCAACTGGGAATACGAGCCGACGACGTTTCCCATCGAATGGGATGCCGAGGGGCGCGTGATCGCCTCGTTCACTCCGGACTTCTACCTTCCGGATTTCGACCTCTACATCGAGCTGACGACGATGAGCCAGAAGCTAGTTACCAAGAAGAACCGGAAGATCAAGCGGCTGCGTGAGCTCTACCCGGACATCAACGTCCGGATCTTCTACCAGAAGGACTTCCGCCGCCTCCTTGCCCGCTACGGCATGACGTCCGCGCCGCGGCCCCACCACAAGGGTGGAGGCGTCATCTCAGCCCATCACGAGGACGAGTCGTGACCGCTCAAATGCCGCTACCACCCGAATGCGACGCCGTTCTGTACTCGGCCGAGCAGATCGCTGAAGCGACGGACGCTCTTGGCGCTCAGCTGACGCGCGCCTACACCGGCGAGCAGCTTCGGCTACTGAGCGTGCTCAAGGGAGGCCTCATGTTCATGGCGGACCTCGCGCGCGCGGTCCAGCTGGATGTCACCATGGACTTCCTCGCCGTGCAGCCGTACGGACCGGGGGCGCGCGGGGCCGTGAGGGTGACGAAGGACCTGGACGACGACATAGCCGACTCCCGCGTCGTGCTCGTCGAAGACATCGTGGACACGGGGCTCACCCTGAACTACCTGCTGAACCTCATCAAAGGGCACGGCCCGCGCAGCGTCGACGTCTGCACCCTTATCGACAAGCCGGCTCGGCGCATCGCCCAGATCGACGTTGCGTTTCGCGGCTTCGAGGCGCCCGACCGCTTCCTCGTCGGCTACGGACTCGATCTCGGCGGGAAGTACCGCAACCTGCCGTACGTCGCGACCGTGCGAGACGAGGTGATGGGGCTGTGAACTCGCAGCGCCTCGCGCGTCAGCTCGCCGCGGCTGTCACGGCGCTCGCGGTCGTCTTTCTCGTCGGCGTCATCGGCTACATCGCGATCGAGCGGTGGTCGCTGCTCGACGCGCTCTACATGACGACCATCACCGTCGGTCAGGTCGGATTCGGCGAGGTAGGACCGCTCTCCACCGCGGGCCGCGTCTTCACGATCATCCTCATCTTCGCCGGTGTCGGCGCGTTCGCGTTCGTGCTGGCGACACTCATCGACCTGCTCGTTTCGGGCAACATCCGCGGGCTCGTGGAAAGGCGACGCATGGAGAAGCAACTTGCCTCGATCAAGGACCACACGATCGTCGCGGGAATCGGTCGCGTCGGCAGCGAGGTAGTCCGCCTGCTTGCCGAAGCGGAGGCGCCCTTCCTCGTCATCGACACGTGCGAGGAGTGCATCGCACGCGCTCGCGAGCTCGGTTGGCTGCACGTCGAAGGCGACGCCACCGAGGAGGAGGTCCTCAAGGCCGCGGGTGTCGAGCGCGCCGGCTCGCTTGTGAGCACGCTCGACACGGACGCCGAGAACCTGTTCGTCACGGTCTCGGCGCGTGCGATGAACCCCGATATCTTCATCGTCGCGCGTTCGACGCACGAATCGAGCGAGCCGAAGCTCCTGCGCGGCGGTGCCGACCGCGTCATCACGCCGAACGTCATCGGCGGGCGCAGGATGGCTTCGATGATCCTGCACCCCGTCGTCGCGGACTACCTCGATCTCGTCGCACACGGCGACGGCGTGGAGTTCAGGCTCCAGGAGATCGTGATGCCCGAGGGCTCGCAGTTCGCGGACATGACGATCGCCGAGGCCGGCATCCGCGAGAAGACCGGCGCCTACATCCTTGCCATCCGCAACGAAGACGGTTCGGTGGACACGAACCCGATGCCGGACACGCGCCTTGTCGTAGGCCAGCGCCTCGTCGTCCTCGGCACGCAGGACCAGGTCGCGGAGTTCGTCCGCGGGTGCATGGCCTGCAAGCTGCGCTGACGGGCGCGCGCGGGGCACCGCATCGACTGGCGCGCTCCTGCGCCCCGTTCCGCTTCACGGGGGCCGAGCGGTGAGATAAGCTCATGCCGCCGCTGACGTGAAGGGGAGGGCTTCGTGGACCTGAGCACCTACATTCGGGACATTCCGGACTGGCCTCAAGAGGGCATCGTCTTCAAGGACATCACGCCGCTTCTCGCGAGCCCCGAGGGCTTCCGCGAGGCGATCGATACGCTCGGCGAGCAGTTCGCCGGTATGGGCGTCACGAAGGTGCTCGGCGCGGAGGCGCGCGGGTTCATCTTCGGCGGAGCGCTCGCCTATACGCTCGGCGCTGGGTTCACGCCAGCGCGTAAGCCGGGCAAGCTGCCGTGGGACACGACCTCGGTGACGTACGACCTCGAGTACGGGACCGACACGCTCGAGGTGCACGCGGACGCGTTCGGCCCCGACGATGTCGTGCTGATCGTCGAC
>JACRBU010000150.1 GCA_016213085.1 Coriobacteriales bacterium | reverse complement strand
TCGCCGGGCGAAACGAGCGCACGGCACAGGTCGTCGAGACCGATCGCCGCGACGATCGTGGCGGCCGCCGCGTCCTTGCGCGCGGACGGCAGCAGCCGGTCTCTGAGGAGCGCCGCGGTCTGGTCCTCCGGCAGTGAGAGAAGCGCATCACCGATCCCTTGCTGGAAGCGCGAGCGCTCTTCGGCGGGAAGACGCATGGCCGCCTGGGCGAGCTCGACGACTCGGTCGCCGGCGCGCATGGGGTCGAAGCCCCTGGTGGACGACGCAGCCAGCCACGCATGCGCGGCGTTCACCTCACCGACCATCCGCACGAGACGCCGAAGGTCCTCGGTCCCGCCGGAGAGCGCCGACGACACGAGGCTGTCGACTTCGGCCACGCTGGGTTCGTGCATGGCGGCCGTCGGCGTGTCCGCATCGACGATCGCGACGCGTGCTTCGAGCACCGAGATGCCATGCAGGCCCGCGTTCGTGAGTGAGGCCTCGATCCCGCCTGCTGCCTGGATGTCGGCGGAATCGGTCGCGATGACCGAGAGGAAGGTCGCGATCGAAGCCCTGTCGGCGTCGGCATGGAACCGGATCTCCGCGAGACTGCGCTGGTACAGCTCGACCGCGAAGGACTCGAACGAGGAGTTCTGCGCCTTGAGGGGGACCCCGGACCACGACAGCCCGTTCTTCTGGACCGAGAGCGAGAACTCGCCGTCGGTCGCCACGATCTCGCGCAGGGTGGTGGCGGCGATCTCGGACGTCTCCGTGGGGATGGCGCTTGCCGGAGGGTAGAGGAGCACGGCCTTCCACGCCACGACGAGCTGCCTTGCGAAGCGTTCTATCCCAGCCGGGACTTCCGTGATCTGCGCGATCTCGGAGTGCACTGCGCCCTCCTCCCCGGTCGCATCGATGGACAGATGCCGGCGGCCGCTCAGTGCGCAGACGCCAAGCGGTGCCGCGCTGCCGCGCAACACCCTCGGTGCTATCATCGGCGCATGTCAGCGCAGTCTGAACCCGCTGTCGTCCTCGCGTCCGCCTCGCCTCGCCGTCGACGTCTTCTCGCCTGGCTCGGGCTGCCGTTCTCGGTGACCGCGGTCGACACTCCCGAGTCGCTCGATTCGGCGCTCGCCGACGTCCCAGCCGCCCTCGCCGCGCACCTCGCCGAGGAGAAGGCCGCTGCCGCGTACGCGGAGGGCATCGCCGGTGCGCCGATCCTCACGTTCGACACCATCGTCGTGCTCGACGGCGCCCTTCTCGGCAAGCCGACCGACGACGAGGACGCCTGGCGGATGCTCCGCGCCCTCTCAGGCCGAAGCCACCAGGTCGTGACCGGTGTCGCGATAGCCTGCCCCGGCGACGATCGGCTCCGGACCCTCGCCGTCACCACCAACGTGCGGATGAAGGAGCTCTCCGACGCCCAGATCGGCGCGTGGATGGCGCTCGGCGAGTACCGGGGGTGCGCGGGAGCCTACAACATCGAAGGACAGATCGCCGAAGTCGACCTGGACGAGTGCTACCAGAACGTGGCGGGCATCCCGCTCTGCCATCTGTTCGCGGAACTGAAGCGCGGAGCGGCTGCGTCATGCCTTGCCGGTTCGCCTGTCTCCCCCGTTCTGGCCTGCGACGAAGCGCTCGGGCGGGTCTGCAAGCTCGGACCGGGACTCGTCGGCGCTACCTCTTCGTCGCCACCACGATGACGGACTCGTCGGTCTCGGCGACGAGCGTCGACCGTGAGTGCGATCCGAACTCACCCGCAACGGCGAACCCCGCCGCGCCGAGCTCCTCGCGCAGCACGCCGATGGGCAGCGCGGTGTGCACGCTGCGTCGCGCCTCGAGGCTCCAGTCGCGTGCGGCATCGTCGCCAGCGTGCACGCGATCGCCCTCGATCGCGCCGGGCTGGCGCACGATGGTCACGAAGTCGAAGACGAGGCCCTCGTCGATGTAGTCGATGACGCGCACGAATACCTTGGTGCCGTCAGCGGTCTCGCGCACCTTCGGCGGGACCGTCCGGATACTCCCCCGTATGAGGCGCTCGTGGTTGAGCAGATGCAACACGAGCACTCCGCCGGTCCGGAGAGCTTCGGCGAACGCCCCGAGCGCTTCCCGCAGGCCGTCGATCCCGGCGACGTGCGGAAGTCCGTTGCCGAGCGTGAGCACCGCGTCAGCCGGACCGCCGAACTCCTCGAACGCGACCGAGCCCGCGTCCGCGAAGGTGCCCTCCGCGAAGCGCACGTGCACTCCGGCCTCGCGCGCGTTGTGGCGGGCCTGCGCCAGCATGCCTTCGCTCGGATCGAGACCCGCGACGTCGAGACCCTCGTTCGCGAACGCGATCGCGTGCTGGCCGCTGCCGCACCCGGCGTCGAGCACCCGACGCACGCCGTACTCGGCGAACAGCGCCCGGAAGAACGGAAGTTCGCGCCCGAGCCGGGCGTTCCAGTCGACGAACTCGTCGTAGTCGCTGGCGCGGAAGGCGCGGTCCTCGGCCATGTTCACGTCCTATCGTCGAGTCGGAAGATCCGCACCACGTTCGCCCGCATGATGAGGTCCTGCTCGGCCGCGGTCAGCCCGAGCTCTTCGACGGTTCTCTGCTGCATCCGGCGGATCCACGTGCGGTACGGTGCGGTCGTGCCCGAGTCGGTGCCGAAGAGAACGCGGTCCGGGCCGAGCGCGGCGATCGTGCGCCGGAAGGTCGTCGGAAGGTCGATCTCGTAGGGCATCGTGTCCATCCAGTTGTTCGTGCCCGACGTGTCGACGCACACGTTCTTGTACGCGTAGCCGAGCTGCAGGACCTCGGCAAGATATCCCGCCCCGAAGTGCGCGATCACGAACGTGATGTCCGGGAAGTCCCGCGCCACGGGCGCGAGATCGATAGGGTTCGCATAGCGTAGATCGCCGCCGGGATCGACGGTGATGCCGTAGTGGACGATGATGTTCGCCCCGAGCTCGGAGGCCCTCGCGAAGAAAGGCCTGCACTCCGGGTCGCTCACTCGGAAGCAACGGTTCACGGGCAGAAGCTTCACCCCGCGGTAGCCGGCCTCCATCTCGAGTTCGAGCTGCCGAGGCGATTCGGGCAGCCGCGGGTCGATGCTGGCGAGCGCGTGGATGTGGCCGCGGGAGGCCACGATGAAGTCACGCGTGTAGTCGCTGTCCGGCGTGACGCCGACGACGAGCGCTTTCTTCACGTCCGCCGCGTGCAGCCTCTCGAGGTACCAGCACGCGGCCTGCTGCGCCGAGTAATCGGGCAGCGCGTCTCCCCGCCTGCCGAACTTGCGCTCCTTGAGCGCCTCTTTGAAGCGCGGATTCGCGTCGGGGTTCTTGTCGATGAACTCCTGGAGCAGCGGAACCGTGAACAGATGGACGTGGGCGTCGACGACGTCACCCGGCTGCGTCGACGGCGCCTCATCGATCTCCCAGCTCACGGGCGCTCCCTCATGCCGAAGGGGTCGGCCCCGACGACGATCCGGGGGGCGGCGGGGCGGCGGGAGGGCGATTCGCCGCGCCGACGTCGACGGGCTCTTCGGGCACGATCACGACCGCGACGATGTAGACGACGATGCCGAGCCAGACCCCGGTGATGAGCGTGAGAAGCGCGTAGCCGAGTCGCAGAAGCGTCGCGTCTACGCCGAGGTACTCGCCGAGGCCGCCGAGCACGCCAGCGATCATCCTGTCCGAACGCGACCTCATCCATCGCTTCCCGCCGAGGTTCCGAGACTCACTGAAGGCACCGCGGTTCGCGGCGATGATGACGAGGATCCCAAGACCGATGAGCGCGAGCGGCCCGACCGCCGCGAGACCCAGGCGGGCGACCCGAGCGAACCACAGGGGCGCGTAGTCGAGCGCTCTGCCGAACAGCAGCCACGCGCCGAGGGCTACGAGGACGGCGCCGCCGATGATCGCGGCCGTCGAACGTCCGGTATCGCGTTCGTTCACTGCGCCTCCTCGTACGTGTCGACCGTGACCGAGCCGACACCCGCTTTGACATGGATGTCGTACCCGGGAGAGCGGCCTTCAGCGATCCAGATGCCGTTGCCGAGCTTCTCGAAGTCCCGGCTGACGTTCGTACCCGCGATGCCGCCCTCGACCCGAAGGCGAGCAGCCACGCCCCGCGGCACCGTGACGGTTACGCCCGAGACCCCCGCCTCGATCGTCACCGGAACCCGGCGGCCGACGGCGGGCTGACCGAGACGTATCTGAGCAGCGGAGACGCCGGTGTTCACGCGGAGGCGTCGTAGCCGAACCTCCGCGAGGTCGGCGTCGAGGTTGCCGACGCCGGTGTCGAGGTCGAGGTCCCAGACCGCTCGCCCGAGCTCGATGTCCATATCGAGGCCGCGCGCGCCCGGGACATAGAACTGCCTGCCTTCCGGAGTTGAGACGCGTACCGTCGGTTGGGCTCCGCGTGTCTGCGAGAAGCGCGGTTGCGCCTGCTCAGGCGCGGAGCCCGTCACCTGCGCGAGCTGCGTTCCACCTCCCGAGATGTCGACGGTGCCGGCCGCATTCACGAGCCGCAGCTTCGCGCGCCCGGCTGCCGAGAACCCGGCCGGATACTCAGCGGTGTGCTCGAAGGGCACGCCGGCGCGTCCGAAGCTGATGCCCGGCGAGAAGACCGCAGGCCCTCCCGGCAGTACGAGTGCCCCGTACAGCAGAGCGGCGATGACGAGCAGCGACCCGAGCGCTCCAAGCCACCGCGCACCGATCCCCCTGCCGAAGATGCCGAGCCCGACCGAGATCAGAAGGACCGGCCAAAGCGAGAGGATGGACCACCAGATCGACCACGGCAGATAGCCGGTGGTGCAAGCGAGCAGCAGCGACCCGATCGTCACGGTGACGAAGCCGTCGAAGACCCTGTTGAGGCGGGGCCGCCAGTCGCGGCCCGGCGTGAAGACCTCGACGAGACCGAGCGCGATGATGATCGCCGGCCAGAACTCGGCGAATCCGAGCCCTGGGACCACGTTGGCGAGAAGCAGGATCGCGCCTGCTACCACGAGCACGATGCCTACGACGACGCCTCGCGGGCGCCCGCCCCCTCCATAGCCTCGCCACTCCCCGCCGTCGGGAGTTTGCGTGCCGCCGCTCCCCGGCGGACGAGGTGGCTGGCCGGACTCGGGCTGAGGCTCCGGTTCGGCGACAGCGGTCGAGCCGGACGTCGACGCCCACCCGCCTGGCGGCGGCGGGGCGTCCGGAGGTCCACCCGCTGGCGAGTCGTTCGTCGCGCTACTCATCGGATTCCTCGATCTCGGTTTCGACCGGTTCGCAGCTCACCCGCAGGCGCGCGATGCGGCGCCTCCTCATGGCCTGGACACGGAAGATGCAATTGTCAGTCTCATAGGATTCGCCCTGCGACGGGATGTGACCGAGACGGGACAGAAGCCATCCGGCGAGCGTGTCGTATTCGTCGGACTCCTCGACGGGGAGACCGAGGTCGAGCGCGTCTTCGATGGGCAGCCGCCCGTCGATGACCCACTCGCCCGGGGCGATCGAGCGGATGTAGGCCTGGTCGCGATCGAACTCGTCGGCTATCTCGCCGACGATCTCTTCGACGATGTCTTCGATGGTGACGAGGCCGGCCGTCCCCCCGTACTCGTCCACGACGATCACCATCTGCTCGCGCCGCGCCTGCATCTCGGAGAGGAGCGGCAGGATGCCCTTGGTCTCCGGCACGAAGACCGGCTCGCGCATGAACTCCGTGACCGGCTCGTCCGCGCGTCCCTCGGCGACCGGCTGGACGATATCTTTGAGCAGCAGGATGCCGACGATGCGATCGCGGTCCTCGTGAAAGACCGGAAGCCGCGAGAACCCGCTCCCGCGCACGACCGAGAGCGCACGCCTGAGCGTTTCGGTGTCCTCGGCGAGGACCATGTCGACCCTTGGCACCATGATCTCGCGCGCGACCGTGTCCCCGAGCTCGAAGATCTCGTGGATCATCCGCTTTTCTTCGTCGAGCAGCGTGCCTTGCTCAGTGACGAGCAGCTTGATCTCTTCCTCGGAGACACCCGGTCGACCCTGGCCCGGCTTGATGCCGAACAGGCGCGAGACGAGGTCAGTCGACCGCGACAGCACCCAAACGACCGGCGCCGCGAACGTCTCCATCGCCGAGATCGGCCGCGCGACCGAGATCGCGACGCGGTCGGCACGCTGGAGCCCCAGCCGCTTCGGCACAAGCTCGCCGAAGACGAGCGTGACGTACGAGATCACCAGCGTCACGATCAACACCGCTACGCCGCCCGCGATTGCGGACAGCCAGCCGAAGCCGAGCGACTTGAGCCAGGCCTCGACAGGACGAGCCAGCGAGACCGCCGCGGTCGCCGAAGCTAAGAAGCCGACGAGCGTGATCCCGACCTGGATCGTGGCCAGGAGCTTCGTCGGGTCCTCGGTGAGTTCGAGCGCCGTCGCGGCGCCGGGCGACCGACGAACATCCATCGCGTGCTGCAGCGACGCGCGGCGCACGCTGATAAGCGCGATCTCAGCGGCAGCGAACCAGCCGTTGAGGGCGACGAGGAGCAGTATCAGAACGATTTCGATCACGGAACCTCCCATGCGGACAGGTTACCAGTCCGCACGGGCGATACGTGGCACGAGTGGCACGGATTCGGCGGCCGATCAGACTCCGGTCGGCCCTCGGCCGATGCGGTGAAGGACAAGCGCGATGAGAGCGAGACGGCGGCCGCGGTCCTGACAGGCTTCCACGAAGTCGGTCACGCAGTCGCGCATCTCGGGCGACGGCCGATAGCGCACGAGACCGCCGGCACACTGGAGGATCTGGCCGTCGCACAGCTCGTCGATCTCGGGCTCGATCTCATCGACCCTGCGGCCGAGACGACTGGCGAGGCCGGGGACGTCGAGGACGGCGTCGGGATTGCGGTAGAAGAACACGAGTATGTCCCACGCCAGGAGTGACTGTACGTGGTGCTCGACGAAATCTATGACCCGTGGCCCGAGGACACCCTCAAGGTCGTACACGCGAGCCGTCCCCCCGTCGTCGTCACCCGTGTTCCCCCAGACCGGGTTTCGGCCGACATCGTCGAATCCTCGCTGGTCAGAAGTGTAACCCACCGACATCCGCTTGGCAGCCCATCGTTTCGGCGTACAGACAGACCTTAGCTAAAACCTCCGATACGCTCCAGGCAGTCCCCGTTTATTCCTTCCCCGAAGTCCGAGCCGGACGTGGCGCCGGGCCGAAGCGCTCGATCAAACGAGCATCCTGCGGCACGCGCACTTCGTCGAGCACGCTCTCCATCGCGGTCACCATGAGCGGCGGACCGGTCACGAGCACCGGCCGTCCGTCCCGAGCGTCAACGTACCGCTCGACCAGCTCCGGCGAGATCAGGCCCGCGGCTGCGCCGGGCGGCGCATCTCGTTCGTAGACCGGCACGACGCGAACCCCGATGGAGCCCATCGCGCCGAGCTCGTCGAGGTACGGCATGCACTCCGGGTCCCGGTTGCCGTAGAACACCACGATGTC
>JACRBU010000146.1 GCA_016213085.1 Coriobacteriales bacterium | reverse complement strand
TCTCAGCTTGCGGGCACATCCGACCCGCTGAGCGGTCGTGACAGAGGGCCACTCGCGGTAAGCTAACGCGTGTTCCGGAGACCGGTGGATGACAGACAAGGGTGGGGCCGTGAGCTCAACTACCACAGCGGGCCGCGGACGCGTCGCGGCCATCGTCGTGGCGCTCGCGATCCTCATCGTCCTCGGCGCCGCGTATCTGGTCTATCGGGGCACCGCGAGCGACACGCGGAGCGAGGCTGCAGTTCCGGGGCGGCGACCAGCTCCGGCGCCCTCGACCGCTCGCGAGCAAGCCCCTCCCACCCCGACGGCCACCGAGACCACGCAAGCGCCTGGCGCCAAGCCAGATGCCGACGGCGAGCGGTCACCGGCAGCGAAGTCCGGATCGGACTCGGCTGAAGCCAGGATCGAGTGGGTCACCTGGACTCTGAGCGACCCGGAGGTAGTCCGCGAGGGCCGAACGATCGACTCGCCACGCGGCTCGCTCATGCAGGGCCGCGTGATCGAGGCGACCGCCAGGGCGACCGTCGACGGCAAGCCGGAATCGCGCCGATTCGCGGTCGCCCTGACGCTGTTCGGCGCCGGATCGAGTGCCCCGAAGGCCGGGTCCGATCGATACCACCTCTCAGGTTTGTGGGAGTTGCGGCCCCTCGACGCGGCGCGATCGGGGCGAGATGCGACACAGGCCCTGCGCGGGTCCCTCGGAGGGGACTTGGGTTTCGACCCCCTCACTCGTGAGCGGGATGTCGTCTTGGGAGTGGCGCTCTTTCGCTCGGACCGCGCGGTGAGCGACCCCCGGCTGCCGAAGGGCGAGTACCGGGGATCGACCGGCTTCCGAGGCGCGCTCGTGGTGCCCCAGGGCCGGTAAGCTCTCGCGCAAGAGCGCTGGTAGCGGGGCCAAACTCGTGACCACGCGGTCACTCATTCAACTCCGCATCACATCATTAACTCTCCTCATAAACATGTCTGAGCGCCTCGCCCGAGAGGTACCTTCTGAATCGTCTAGGTCGACGTTCGCGCCGGACCTGCGGGAGTGCGATCCATGGACGACAACCGGTACCAGCGTTGCGCTGTCTTGAATTCAGGGGGTCGGGGATTTCACCGCTGAGTGTTGGTTGCCGACGGGCGAACGAGCTCGCCGGCTTCTCGTTCATCGAACCGCCTGCGCGCGGACTGAATACACGCGTCGGCTTTGGAAGCGCGCGAGGCCTCTCGTCGGGGTTGCGCTGCCGGGAAGGGGGAGCAATCGGGCTCGACTGAGTGAGGACCGCCGCCCCGGGGTGCCGGGGCGGAACCGGCATTTATCGCACGACTAGGGGAGTGAGACGAAGGTGAGCAAACGAAGGACGCGGAGCATGCTCGCGATACTTCTGGCGATGGCGCTGGTGCTGGGCGCAGTGCCAGCAGCGTTCGCGGGGCCGCTCGGACTGCCGGAGATCGGCGTCGATGCCGCCTCGCGCGGCCAGATCACGACGAAGCATGAGAACGCCGATGTGGTGCAAGATCTGGCCGGGAGTCCGGTCAGCCAAGAAGAGCGCGAAGCTGCAGCTGCCCGGATGAAGCTGCAGAAGGCCGCCGCCTCGATGAAGCGCGGCTTCTCGGCCCAAGCGTCGCTCGAGCCGAGCCAAGGCGGCATCCCGGACTACTTCGGCGACGCGATCTGGGCATTCAGCCCGCCGCTGCGCAAGTTCGTCGACGAGCTGCCGGGGGTGGGCTCGGGGAACAAGAGCTCCACGCTCGACACGTTCATCTCGGTGGCCCATCCCGACACGATCACATATCCGGGATCGGACTACTACGAGATCGAGCTGCAGCAGTACGCGCAGCAGATGCACTCCGATCTGCCGCCCACGACGTTGCGCGGCTACGTGCAGGTGAACCAGGGGACCGACGTAGACGGAAACAACACCATCGATCCAGATCCGATCATGTATCTGGGGCCGGCCATCGTGGCTCGTAAGGGCCGCCCCGTTCGCATCAAGTTCACCAACAAGCTCGGCACCGGTGACGACGGCAAGTTGTTCCTCCCGGTCGACACGACGGTGATGGGTGCCGGTATGGGCCCGCTCGGCGAGGACGTGCCTCCGGGCGATCAGGTGAACTACACGGAGAACCGCGGCACGCTGCATCTGCACGGCGGACACACCCCGTGGATCAGCGACGGCACCGCGCACCAGTGGATCACGCCGCAGGACGAGAACACGCCGTACCCCAAGGGCGTCAGCGTGAAGAACGTCCCAGACATGCCGGATCCCGGTGACGGCTCGCAGACGTTCTACTACACGAACGACCAGAGCGCCCGCATGATGTTCTATCACGACCACTCGTTCGGCATCACGCGCCTCAACGTGTACGCAGGCGAGGCGGCCGGTTACTTCATCGGTGATGACGCCGACGATGCGCTCGTGGAGAGCGGTGTCGTTCCCACCGACACGATCCCGCTCATCGTCCAGGACAAGACCTTCGTCGACACCGAGACGGTCCTGACGACCGACCCGACGTGGAATTGGGGAACCGGAACGCCGAACGGCGAAGGCATCCGGCCGCCGGTACAGGGCGACCTGTGGTACCCGCACGTGTACTCGCCGGCCCAGAACCCTGCCGATCTTTCCGGCATGAACGCCTACGGTCGCTGGCATTTCGGCCCGTGGTTCTGGCCTCCCACAAAGAACATCCAGTTCCCGCCGATCCCCAATCCCTACTACGATCAGGTCAACGCTCCGTGGGAGAACGCGACCATGCCTGCCGCGCCGAATCCGTCAGCGCCGGGCGAGGCCTTCATGGACACGCCGATCGTCAACGGCGCGGCCTTCCCGACCGTCGAGGTCGATCCGAAGGCTGTCCGGCTGCGGATCCTCAACGCCTCGGACGACCGCTTCTGGAACCTGCAGATGTACGAGGCTGACGCTACGACGGAAAGCGTCGATCACCGCACCGACACCGAGGTCAAGATGGTTCCGGCCGAGGCCACAGCAGGCTTCCCGGAGACCTGGCCGACCGACGGTCGCGACGGCGGAGTCCCAGATCCGGCGACTGCCGGTCCCGACTGGATCCAGATCGGAACCGAGAGCGGCTTCCTGCCGAAGCCCGCGATCGTCCCGCAGCAGCCGGTGGTGTGGAACGCCGATCCGACCACGTTCAACATGGGCAACGTGTCCGACCACAGCCTGTTGCTTGGGCCGGCCGAACGCGCTGACGTGGTCGTCGACTTCTCGGACTATCGAGGCAAGACGCTTCTCATCTACAACGACGCGCCGGCCGCATTCCCGGCTCGCGACGCGAGACTCGACTACTACACGAACGCGCCGGATCTGAGTGACACCGGCGGCTATGGTGTGGACGGCAAGGGTCCGCAGGTCGGATTCGGCCCGAACACTCGCACGGTCATGCAGATCAAGGTCAAGGACGTCGCGCCGGCGGACCCGTACGACGTCGACGCGCTCAACGCGGCCTTTGCCTCGACGGACACCACCGAAGGCGTCTTCGAGTCGTCGCAGAACCCGATCATCGTGCCGGAGGCCCGCCACAACGAGGCGTACAACTCCACGTTCACGGCCGATCCGTTCGTTCGGATCTTCCAGAACGAGATCACGTTCGAGACGCTCAACGGCGAATCGCTGACCATCCCGCTCGCGCCCAAGGCCATCCAGGACGAGATGGGAGAGACCTACGATCCGCTCTACGGTCGTATGGCGAGCAAGCTCGGTCTGGAGCTGCCCAACACGACGGCGCAGAACCAGAACTTCGTCTTGCAGAACTTCATCGACCCGCCGACCGAGATGGTCGACGTTGAGATGGAGGCTCTCGCGCCGGTGGCCGGCGATAGTACGCAGCTGTGGAAGATCACGCACAATGGAGTTGACACCCACCCGATCCACTTCCATCTGTTCGATGTTCAGCTCATCAACCGCGTCGGCTGGGACAACGGTGTAAGACCGCCCGACGACAACGAGATCGGTTGGAAGGAGACCGTCCGGATCAGCCCGCTCGAGGACACGATCGTCGCCCTGAGGCCGACCAAGCCGAAGGCGCCGTTCGGAATGCCCGAGAGCGTGCGGCCGCTGGATCCGACGATGCCTCTCGGTTCATCTGGGCAGTTCACGAACTTCGATCCGACGACCGGAGAGCAGATCGTTCCTCCGACCGTGAACGCTCTGTACAACTTCGGCTGGGAGTACACGTGGCACTGCCACATCCTGAGCCACGAAGAGATGGACATGATGCGTCCGGTCAAGGCCAACGTCTCGAGCTCGATTCCGACGTCAGGTCCGGTCCTCTCCGGCCAGTGGGGCGGAAGCGTGGATCTGACGTGGACCGATCCGACGCCAAAGGCCGCGCCGTCCACCATGGGCAATCCCGACAACGAGATCGGTTTCCGCGTGGAACGTGCGACCTTGAGCGCGAGCGGCGTCGGCCCGTACTCGGTGATCGCGAACGCGCTCGCCAATGCGACTTCCTACACAGACGATTCGGCCAATCCGACTGGGAGCTACAAGTACAGGGTCGTGGCGTTCAACGCAGCCGGCGACAAGGCATCGAATGTCTTGGCGCTCAACAACCCGCTCCTGGACATCTCGGCTGACGCGACGGAAGTCGATTACGACGGCGGAACCACGATCCGCGGCAAGCTCAAGGACGTGTCGGGTGTTGGCATCGCAGGCAAGACCGTGGTCTTGCAGCGTTCGATCAACAGTGGGGCGACCTGGTCCCACGTGGCGACGAACACATCGCAGTCCAACGGCAACCTGACCCGTGCAGTGACCAACATCACGACGAAGACCCGCTATCGCTGGGTGTTCGCCGGTGACGCGACGAACACGGCGAAGACGTCCGCATCACAGATCGTTACGCCGAGAGTGGTGCTCAGCACCCCGATCGCGCCTGACAGCGTGAAGCGCGGCGCCGAGTTCACCGCCTACGGCTACCTGCGTCCGAAGCACTACCCGAGCGGCTCAGTGAAGATCTACACGTACCGTTTTGAGAACGGTAACTGGGTCTACAAGGGCCAGATCAACACGACGCTTTACTGGAACGACTCGACCCGCGACAAGTGGCAGGCGAAGTTCTCGCTGCCGTCGACGGGCTCGTGGCGACTGCGCGCGTACATGGCGGCCGATGCCGAGCACGCAGCAACGTTCTCAGGCAACAAGAGCTTGACGGTCACGAACTAGCCGACGGGAGGTCCTCGACCTCTTCATTGGGGGCGGTCGGCCGCAAGGCCGGCCGCCCCCGGCGTTGTGTGCCAGAGCGTGGGCGCGCGGCGGTCGACACGCGCGAAGCGCGAACGGATGGAGAGGGCTACTCGGGGATGCTCGGCAGCCTGACGACGAACGCCGAACCGCCGTCCGGCAGGTTCCTGGCCGAGATCGTTCCGCCGTGTGCGGTCACGATCGCCTTGACGATGGCCAGTCCGAGACCCGCGCCGCCGCTCCTGCCGCGGCTGGGATCCGACTTGTAGAAGCGGTCGAAGAGCCGGTCGAGGTCCTCTTGGGCGATGCCGGGGCCGTCGTCGAGTACGGCAAGGATCGAGTCGTCCCCTTCGGCGCTGAGTTCGACTCGGACGCGGCCGCCTTCGCCTACGACCCGACTGGCGTTGTCGACGAGGTTCGCGACGACCTGCTGCACGCGGTCGAGGTCGCCGAGTACCGCCGGCGCATGTCCGCGCACCTCGACTTCCACCCTCCGGTCCTCCAGTAGCGGCTCAAGCAGCGCGGCCGCACGATCGGCGGCGACCCTGAGATCGATGCGCCGGATCGGCAGTTCGCCCGTTGCGCCCTCGATGCGCTGGAGAGTGAGCAGGTCGTTCGCGAGGCGCGAGAGGCGCTCGGCTTCGGTCGCGATGGTGCCGAGGAAGCGCTGCTCGTCGTCCGGGTCGACGTCGCCATCGAGCAACGTCTCGGCGGCGCCTCGGATCGCGGTGAGCGGCGTGCGAAGCTCGTGGCTGACGTCGCTCACGAACTGCGACTTGCGACGCTCTTCGGCGCGCAGCTCCGACATCGCGGAATCGGCCTCTTCGGCCATCCGGTTGAAGGCCTCGGCGACGATGCGCACCTCTCGCGGTCCATCGATCTCCACTCGAACCGAGTGGTCCCCGGACGCGAACGACGTCGCCGCGGCCGCGAGGCGCTCGAGCGGGGCGGTCGTGTTACGAGCGGCGATGCGTCCAAGGACGATCGCGCCGATCGCGAGCAGCGCCATCACGGCGGCGACCTCGAGGCTTCGGATGCCGAAAGCCCAGGTGAACGCCGCACCGATGAGCGCGCCGATCGTGCCGAAAGCCCCGAGCGTGAGGCCGAGCCGACTGCGAAGAGACCCGCGCACGTTCTAGCCCCGGAAGCGGTAACCGTACCCGCGCACGGTCTCGACGAGGGCGGGGTCGACGCCGGCGGCTTCAAGCTTGTCGCGCAACCGCTTGATGTGCGTGTCTACCGTCTTCGTTTCGACGAGGTACTCCCAGCCCCAGGCCTCGCGCAGCAGATGTTCGCGCGAGAGCACTTTGCCCTGATGGCGCATGAGTTCGGCGAGCAGTTCGAATTCGCGGGGTGTCAGATCGATCGGGGTCTCGCCGAAGTACGCCTCGTGAGCGGGCTCGTCCACCGTGATGCCGAGTGCCTCGAGCGTCTCGGTCCCAGGCGCTTCTCCGCGAGCCTCGGGACGCGCGCGGCGCAGCAACGCCTTGACGCGAGCCTGCAGCTCGCGAACGCCGAAGGGCTTCGCGAGGTAGTCGTCGCCGCCTATCTCCAGTCCGACGACCTTGTCGAGCTCGGTGTCCCGAGCTGAGAGGAACAGGACCGGGACCGCGCTCGTTGCGCGAATCCTTCGGCAGACCTCGTAGCCGTCCATGCCGGGGAGCATGACGTCGAGAACGACGAGGTCGTAGGGGTGTTCCGCAGCCATCTCCAGCGCGACGTCGCCGGTCTCGGCGACGTCCACCTCGTGCCCCTCCTTCTTGAGGTTGTACGAGACGAACTGGAGGATCGACGCTTCGTCGTCGACGACGAGGATGCGAGCGGGGGTTTCGGTCATATGACGCGCCTCCGTTTCCGGCCGTTCCGCAAACCGCATGTCAGCAGGGGATTCGGCCGTACTGCTTGCTCGGGGTCATACCCCTTGGGGATGATATCACCGGCATGCGAAGTCGCTTGCCGCGCCGTTGCCCGTCCGTCACCCGCAGAAGGGACCGCCGTGATCCTCGCCGTAGACGTCGGCAACACCCAGACAGTGCTCGGCCTCATCGAGGGCGGGGAGCTTGCGGGGCACTGGCGCATCCACACGAATACGGACCTTACCGATGACGAGCTGCGCGTGAAGGTCGACGGCTTGCTTGCGCTCGATGGGCGTGAGCTGGGCGATGTCGACCGCGTGATCGTCTCATCGGTGGTGCCTAGCCTCACCGAGTCGTGGACGACTCTCGCTCAGGCAGCGACGGGGCGAGCGCCGATGCTGGTCGGGCCGGGACTGAAGACCGGTATCGCGATCCGCTACGACAACCCGGCCGAAGTGGGGGCGGATCGCATCGTGAACGCGGTCGCGGCCGTGCGGGACCTGGGAGCTCCCGTGATCGTCGTGGACTTCGGCACTGCGACCACCGTTGACGTGGTCGATGCAGCGGGGACCTACATCGGCGGCATGATCGCGCCGGGACTCGAGACATCGGCCGATGCGCTGTTCAGCAAGGCCGCGCGGCTCGCGAAGGTCGATCTCGAAGCCCCGCCGAAGGCCATCGGGACGAACACTCGGGCAAGCATCCAGGCGGGGCTGATCCTCGGTGCGGCCGCTCAGGTCGACGGCCTCGTGCGCAAGGCGTGGGACGAGCTCGGTGGGTCGACCCCAGTGGTCGCGACGGGGGGGCTCGCTCCGAGGATGGCGCCCTTCTGCGAAACGGTCACCGCCGTGGATCCCGACCTCACGCTCAAGGGCCTCCTCCTGATCCACGAGCTAAATTCGTAGAACCCTCCCAGCTCAGCGCGTTGACAGAGCAGGCGGCGGCATCC
>JACRBU010000149.1 GCA_016213085.1 Coriobacteriales bacterium | reverse complement strand
TCTATCGTGAAATGAAAGATTCCGGCGTGCTTGAGAAAACGACGCTCGTGTTCGGCCAGATGAACGAGCCGCCGGGAGCGCGTGCGCGCGTTGCGCTCGCGGGGCTCACGATGGCGGAATATTTCCGTGATGTAGGAGGTCAGGATGTTCTGATCTTCATCGACAATATATTCAGGTTTGCCCAGGCAGGTAACGAAGTGTCCGCGCTTCTAGGCCGTATGCCTTCCGCCGTTGGTTACCAGCCCACGCTGGCCACCGAGATGGGCGACCTGCAGGAGCGCATCACCTCGACCAAGACGGGCTCCATCACGTCGGTCCAGGCGATCTACGTCCCGGCCGACGACCTCACCGACCCGGCGCCGGCCACGGCGTTCAGCCACCTCGATGCGACGACGGTTCTCTCGCGTTCCATCGCGGAGCTGGGCATCTACCCGGCCGTCGACCCGCTCGACTCGACGTCGCGCGCGCTCGACCCGGGCATCATCGGCGAGGAGCACTACCGCGTCGCGCGTGAGGTCCAGAGGATCCTCCAGCGCTACAAGGACCTCCAGGACATCATCGCGATCCTCGGCATGGACGAGCTTTCCGAGGAGGACAAGCTGACCGTCTCGCGCGCACGCAAGATGCAGCAGTTCCTCTCCCAGCCGTTCCACGTCGCCGAGCAGTTCACCGGCTTCTCCGGTCGCTACGTCAAGCTTGAGGACACGATCCGCGGCTTCGACATGATCGCGAAGGGCGAGCTCGACGAGGTTCCCGAGCAGGCGTTCCGCTACAAGGGCGGCATCGAGGAAGTCTTCGAGGCTGCCGAGCAGATGGCCGCGAAGGCATAAAGGAGACGGATCGCATGGCCCGCACCCTTATGTGCGAGATCGTCACGCCCGAGCGCATCCTCTACACCAACGAGGTGGAGATGGTCGTGGCAACCACCCCTCTGGGGGAGATCGGCGTCCTGCCGTTGCACACGCCGCTCGTCACGACGTTGGCGGCGGGGGAGGTTAGGCTGAAGTTCGGCTCGAATCCTTCGGACTGGGAGTTCTTCACGACGTCCGGCGGCTACATGCAGGTTCACGAGGACAAGGTCATCATCCTCGCCGACCAGGCCGTCGCCGCCTCCACGATCGATGTGGAGCGCGAGCGCAAGGCCAGGGAGCTCATCAAGAAGCAGCTCGACGAGCTTCCCAAGGAGGCCGAAGAGGAGCGTGCCGAGTGCATCGGCGACCTCAACTGGTGCGACCTGCAGCTCAAGGTCGCCGAGAAGGCGAAGTCGTAGCGTCGGCGTGAGCGCGTGACTCCAAGGAAACGATACGGCGGCGGGCCCCGATGGGTCCGCCGCCTTCGCGTTGGGGGATGGTACTGAGAGCATGAGCGACCCGGTAACGAGCGAGCACCCGCGGCACATGCGCATCGACGAGTTCGATGTGCTGCGGGTGCTCGCCGCCCTCGCGGTCGTCTACATCCACATGACGAGCAAGGCGGCCCCGGGGCTTCCACACCAGAGCGCGTACTTCATCGTGAACCGGGTGGCCGCGTTCGCCGTTCCGGCTTTCATCGCCATCGCTGCCGGTCTCGCGTGGGGCCCGCGCCCCGGCCGTCGTCACGGTCACGGTTCCCTCAGCTACATCACGCGACGCCTTCGGGCGCTCGTGCCGCCGTATGCGTTCTGGACGGTCATCTACGTGGTCGTCGGCTGGCTCGCGGTGGCGCCAGCGTCGCTGCTCGCCGGGGCCGCGGAGATGGTGCGCGCGCTCCTGACGGGCACGGGCTGGTACCACCTCTACTTCGTCCCGATCGTCATCGTGGTCTATCTCGCGAGCCCGATCGCCCGACGCATCGGCCAGGCATCTCCCGCGACCCTGCTTGGACTGTCATTCGCCTTCGGGCTGGCGGCAGCGGCGTTCATCCGACCGTGGCCCGACGCAGGGACCTCGGCTGATACCTTCGCTCGCGGTGCCATCTACGTGCCGTACGCCGGATTGGGCGCGTGGTATGTCCACCGCCGAGAAGTGCTGATGCCACATCTGCGACGCTGGTGGCCGCTGCTGCTCGTCTTCGGCGTCGGGATGCGCGTTTGGCTCGCGGGATGGGCGCAGTTCGGCAATCCGTACGATGACGCTGCCCTCACGCTCGTGGTGTCGCTCGAACTCGCCGGGCTCACCGGACTTTGTCTGGCGTTCGCCGATCGCTGGTGCGCAGCGACCATGCGCCTCGGGCACAGCGTGGTCCCCCTCACGTACGGGGTGTTCCTGATACACCCGCTCGTGCTGCTCGGTGTGTTCGCCTTGCTCGACCGATTCGCGGTTGCGGGCCTTTGGGGGAGTACGGCTTTCACGCTCGTCGCCTACGTTCCGGCGGTTGCGCTGTGCTTCGGCAGCGTGTGGCTCTTGCGCACCAGTCCGCTCGGGAAACGGGTGACGTGAGGCGAGAAACGGCAGATGAGCGGCGGTATCGCGATGACGGACGGGCACCGAGACCGCCAGGTCACGGCTGCGTGACGGCTCTGCCGACGGGACGTGTCCTGTCGGACTCCTGCGCTATCCTGAGGCCATGAGATCAATCGTCGTACGGGGCGGCGCGCCTCTATCGGGAGAAGTGCGCGTCGAGGGGGCGAAGAACTCCGCACTCAAGCTCATGGCTGCGGCGTTGCTCGCCCCCGGTGCCTCGACAATCACAAACGTCCCGGACATCGCCGACGTCGACATCATGGCCGAAGTGGTCAGCGGACTCGGCGCCCGTGTCGAGCGCTCCGATCACGCGCTCGTGATCGACGCGACCGACGCGACGAGCTACGAAGCTCCCTATGAGCTGGTGGCCCGGATGCGCGCGTCCATCTCGGTGCTCGGGCCGCTCGTCGCACGTCTTGGACGCGCCCGCGTGGCGATGCCCGGCGGCTGCGCGATCGGCTCCCGCAAGATCGACATGCACATCGCGGGGCTCCAGCACCTTGGCGTGACCATCGAGATCGGCCACGGGTTCATCCTCGCGACGGCGCCGCCGATGGGCCTGCAGGGCGCCGATGTCACGCTGGAGTTCCCAAGCGTGGGAGCGACCGAGAACCTGCTCACCGCGGCCGTGACGGCGCGCGGCACGACGACCATCGACAACGCCGCCCGCGAGCCCGAGATCGTCGACCTCGCCGAGTTCCTCAACGCGATGGGCGCGCGGATCGCAGGCGCCGGCACGCAGACTATCGTCATAGAGGGCGTGGACGAGCTCAGGCCGGTCGAGGAGCATCGCGTGGTGGGCGACCGGGTCGAGGCAGGGACCTTCCTTGTCGCCGGCGCGCTCTGCGGCGGACCCGTCACGGTTCGCGGCTTCGACTGCGATCACCTCGGCCTGACCATCGACAAGCTGCGCAAGGCCGGGTGCATCGTTGACTGCCTTCTGGACGGAGCGACCATATCGCGCGAAGGCGCGGTTGCCGCCGTGGACGTCCAAACGCTGCCGCACCCCGGATTCCCGACCGACATGCAAGCGCAGTTCATGGCCCTGATGGCGATCGCCGAAGGCTCGAGCGTCATCACCGAGAACGTCTTCGAGAACCGCTTCATGTTCGCCGACGAACTCTCCCGCATGGGCGCCGACGTGCGCATCGAGGGCCACCACGCGCTCGTCCGCGGCGTCGAGCAGCTGTCGGGGGCGCCCGTGCGATGCCCCGACCTGCGAGCGGGGGCCGCACTCGTGCTCGCAGGGCTCGTCGCCGATGGCGAGACACGCGTCGGCGACATCCATCACATCGAGCGAGGCTACGAGCGGTTCGTCGACAAGCTGGCCTCGCTTGGGGCTAACATCGGTTACGCCTGGGACGACATGCCCGTGCTCGGAGGGGAGAACCCGTGCTGAACATCGACGAGATCAAGCAGATAATCCCGCATCGCTATCCGTTCCTGCTCATCGACGCCATCGAAGAGCTCGAAGAGGGAAAGAGCGCGGTCGGGATCAAGAATGTCACCGCGAACGAGGAGTTCTTCCAGGGCCACTTCCCGGACTTCCCAGTGATGCCGGGCGTGCTCATCGTGGAGGCGCTCGCGCAGGTGGGTGCGGTCGCACTCCTTTCGGTCGACGACTTCAAGGGCCGCATCGCGCTGTTCGGCGGGATCGACAAGGTTCGCTTCAAGCGTCAGGTGCGCCCTGGTGACCGGCTTCGCCTCGAGGTCGAGATCTCGAAGATGCGCGGACCCATCGGATTCGGTAGCGCGAAGGCCACCGTCGATGGCGAGTTGGCTTGCTCCGGCGAGCTGATGTTCGCGATCAAGTGAATCGCGGACCAAGGGCCGCGATTCACTGGCGGGATCGAGCTGACTCGCTTTGCTCGCAGCTCATCCCGCCGTGCGGACCAAGGGCCGCGATTCACTGGCGGGATCGAGCTGACTCAGCCCATGCCGGACTTCGCCGTCATGGGCCATCGGGTTCGAGCAGACCGCTGCGCGGCAGCTCAACCCGATGCGCTCGCAGCTCATCCCGCCACGATGCGGTTCACGGTAGAATATGACGTTCGTGCGGTCGTCGGGCCGCGCCCCTGAGCACGAAGGAGCAAGATGAGTCTGGAGCAACGCCTGCGCGAGGGCAGTGCAGTATTCGGCGTGGTCGGTCTTGGCTATGTCGGGCTGCCGCTCGCTGTGGAGATGGCAAAGGCAGGCAATCGGGTGGTCGGCTTCGAGGTCGACCAGAGCAAGGTCGACGAGATTGCCGCCGGACGGAGCTACATCCCGGACATTCCTGGCCACGAGGTCGCAACCGCGGTCGAGGCCGGGCTCATCGAGGGAACGACCGACTTCTCTCGCGCGGGCGAGTGCGACGCGATCGCGATCTGCGTGCCGACGCCGCTCGACGACATGAAGGAACCGGACACGAGCTACATGGAGAAGGCGTCGGAGGCCATCGCCCCGTACCTTCGGCCGGGCATGCTCATCACGCTCGAGTCCACGACCTATCCCGGCACCACTGAAGAGGTCATCCAGCCGATCCTCGAGCGCAGCGGCCTGAAGGTCGGTACCGAGATCTTCCTCGCGTTCTCGCCCGAGCGCGTCGACCCCGGCAACCAGAAGTTCCAGACCAAGAACACGCCGAAGGTCGTCGGCGGCGTGACGCCCGCATGCACGAGCATGTCGAAGCTCTTCTACGAGCGCTTCATCGACACGGTGGTCACGGTCTCCTCGACGCGTGCCGCCGAGATGACGAAGCTCCTCGAGAACATCTTCCGCTGCGTCAACATCGCGCTCGTCAACGAGCTTCTCGTGCTCTCCGAGCGCATGGGCATCAACATCTGGGAGGTCATCGACGCGGCCAAGACGAAGCCCTTCGGCTTCATGCCGTTCTATCCCGGCCCCGGCCTCGGCGGCCACTGCATCCCGATCGACCCCTTCTACCTGTCGTGGAAGGCGCGCGAGTTCGACACGCATACGGAGTTCATCGAGCTCGCCGGCAAGGTCAACGAAGACATGCCCTACTACGTCGTTCGTCGGCTGATGGAGTCCTTGAACACGCATCGCAAGGCGCTCGCCGGCTCCAGGGTCGTGCTGCTCGGCGTGGCGTACAAGAAGGACATCGACGACCTGCGCGAGTCTCCGGCGATCAAGATCGCGCGCCTGCTGCGCGAGAAGGAAGCCGACGTGGTCTACCACGATCCTTACGTCGAGCGTTTCGAGGTCGATGGCTGCGAGGTTCCTTCGGTGGCGCTCACCGAGTCGGAGTGCAACGCGTCCGACGCAGTGGTCGTGGTCACCGACCACTCGAACGTCGACTACCACCTCGTCGTTCGCTCGACCAAGCTCGTCCTCGACACTCGCAATGCCCTGGCCTCGTTCGACGGTCAGTCCGTGGTGCGCCTCTAGTCGATCGGGTGGGGTAGACGTGGTGGACCGTTTGGTCGTGAGACTCGCTTCGCTTGCGCGGCGTGTAGGCCGACCGCTCCAGCGCGCCTGGTACACGCGGCTGGTGCGCGGTTCGGTTGCCCAGTGCGGTCCCGGCCTGAGGGTCAACGGCCCCTCGGAGGTCTCGGGCGGGCGGAGTGTGCGCTTGGGCTCGAATGTGCACTTCAACGGCGCGATGATCACCGGCGGAGGCGGATTGTCGATCGGCGACAACTTCCACTCCGGCCGCGACCTGCGGATCATGACCGCGAACCACCGCTGGAAGGGAGCGACCGAGCTTCCTTACGACAGCGAGATCGAGTTGCGGCCGGTCACGATCGAGGACAACGTGTGGCTCGGGGAACGCGTCACGGTGCTGCCGGGGGCGTTCATCGGCGAAGGAGCGATCGTCGGGGCGGGCGCCGTCGTAAGCGGACGGATCGAGCCGCTCTCTGTTGCGGCCGGCGTGCCTGCCCGCCCGGTGGGAGAGCGAGACAGGGAGCACTACGAGTCGGTCAAGGCGGCTGGGCGATTCCACTGATGGCGGGAGCCGGGCAGCCCTGACGATCGACGTGTTTGCGAGTCGTGTTTTCGCAGGTGGCCGTGAACGGCGGCGCGGCACGC
>JACRBU010000144.1 GCA_016213085.1 Coriobacteriales bacterium | reverse complement strand
TGCCCCACCGCGTAGAAGCCGACCGGCGTGTCGAGTGAGACGACCTCGTCGGCGTGCCGCTGCAGCGCGGCGAGCGCGCTGATCGAGCTGACCGGAATCGCCAGCACGACCCGCTTGGCGCCGAGGCGCTTGAGCCAATCGACCGCCACGGTGGCCGTCAGGCCGGTCGCCAGTCCATCGTCGACCACGATCACCGTGCGCTCCTCGACGTCCGGAATCCCGCCGAATCGCGACAGCACGCGCTCGATCTTCGCGTGGGCGGGACCGGAGTAGCGGCGGACGTCTTCGGGTCGGTAGCCGGCTGAAGGATTCGGAACGACCTCGCCGTCGGCGGCGACCGCGCCGATCGCGAACTCGGGATTGCCGGGGGCACCGACCTTCGCTGCGGGAGCGATGCCGAGCGGCAGGCCGAGTTCTCTCGCGACCTCGGCGGCGACCACCACGCCTCCGCGCGGTATTCCCAGCACGATCGCATCGTCCCATGGCCCTCGTGAGCTCAACTCTCGTGCGAGTTGCCTGCCACCGTCGACGCGATCGCGGAACACCATAGCTACCACCGGCAGAAACGGTATGAGGGGTTCCTTCCCTCACCGCGCACGTTCTCGCGCAAGGGCTGCCGAAGGGAATGCCCGAGCGCCGTGCTATGGGGCCATATCCTCCGCGGTTGAGAGCAGGTCCGCGGCGTCGAGCGGGGTAGGCTCGAAAGCCGCCGGCAGCTCAAGGATGTCGACCGCATCGGCCTCGGGCAGGCTTTCAATGCTGCGCAGCCGGCGCTCCATGGCGCGCGAACGGACGCCCGTCTCGTCTATCGTGCGCGCTGCCGTGTTGAGCTGCTTCTTTACCTTGTCGAGTACCGAGCCGAACTTCCCGAACTCGGTCTTGACCGCGGCGAGCACCTTCCAGACCTCGGCGGACTGTTGCTCGATCGCGAGCGTCTGGAAGCCCATCCGGAAGCTGTTGAGGATCGCGGCCAGCGTCATCGGTCCGGCGACCACGACGTGGTACTTGTGCTGCAGTTCGTCGGCGAGCGATGGATGGCGCAGGACTTCGGCGTAGAGGCCCTCCGTGGGCAGGAACATGATCGCGAAGTCGGTCGTGGCCGGCGGGCAGATGTACTTGGAGCTGATGAGCTCCGCCTGCACTTTGATCGACCTGGCGAGCGCATCGACGGCCTTCTGCACCGCATCCACCTCACCACGCTCTGCCGCGTCCTGCAGGCGCGCATAGTCCTCGGTGGGGAACTTCGAGTCGATCGGGAGCCAAACGCAGCAGTCAGGGTCGTCCTTCGGGCCGGGAAGCCGGATGGCGAACTCGACGAGTTCCCGGGAGTCTTCCTTGGTCTGCACGTTGCGGGCGAACTGGGCGGGAGTGAGGATCTGCTCGAGTAGCGCTCCGAGCTGGACCTCTGCCCAGGTGCCGCGCGCTTTGACGTTGGTCAGCACGCGTTTGAGGTCGCCGACTCCGGTCGCGAGGTTCTGCATCTCGCCCAGCCCTCGATGAACCGCCTCGAGCCGGTCGCTCACCAGCTTGAACGACTCGCCCAGCCGCTTCTCGAGCGTGTCGTGCAGCTTCTCGTCGACGGTCTTGCGCATCTCGTCGAGCTTCTTCTCGTTGCCGTCCTGAAGCATCTTCACGCGCTCGGCCATCGTCGTGCGGATGCGATCGAGCGACGCGGTGTTCGAGTCGGAAAGGTCCTTGAGCTGCTTGGTGAGTCCGTCCAACTGGGTGCGTTGAAGTTCACCCAGGTTCCCGAGCGTGACGGAGAGCGTGTCGTTCGCCGATTTGAGGGACAACGACAGCTCCTCGCGTGATTCGCGTGCGGCTTGGCTGGCTTCCGCGCGGCCTTCACGAAGCTCCTCGCGCAGCAGCCGATCGGCATCACCGCCTCGGGAGGATCTGAAGTAGACGATCACGAGCAGGGCTGCGTTCAGGACGGCGAGCACCAGCAAGAGGGAAAGCAGTGCCGTGGTCATGCGTCACACCTATCCAACGTAGGAGCTGTGCGGCTCGCTGCCGGACCCAGCCGAGCCTCCAAGCCGATGCTAGCACGGGGGTCTGACACGAATGCGTCCCCACAATCACCCAGTGTCGTCCGCTTCCGTTTGGACAGCCGAAAGGACTGGGTAAGGCCGCGCCCGTAGCGTGGCTCGCGAAGGAGGTGAAGGGGGACGGTGCTATACTCGCGCCATCCGCACGAGGTTGGACCTGGCGATGCTCAAACACATGAAGATAGTCGTTGAGCAGCACGAAGACGGCTTCGTGGCGTACCCGCTCGGAGTTGCTGGCGCGGTGGTCGGTCAGGGCGAGACCGCCGAGAGCGCTCTTGCAGATGCCCGAGCTGCACTCCAGTTCCACGTGCAGACCTTTGGGAACGACGCCTTCGAGGATCCTCAACTGATCGATGCCTTCCTGGTGGACGAGACCGTCGCTGTTGAGTGACCGCATGGCCGAGGGATGCACCCTGCGCACCGCATGTCGGCTTGCCGACATCGGCCGCGACGAGTTCCTGCGCGCGTACTTCGACGAGTAGTCAGCGCCCCGCCGCTCGCCAGCGAGTCGTCCGACGGTCAACCACGTCCAGCGCCTCGTAGAACACGACACCGAGCAACGCCATCGCGATGATGCCGGCGAACATCGCCGGGTAGTCGATGCGGCCCCACGCGTCCACGATGTAGTAGCCAAGGCCGCTCGAGCCCGCGAAGCTCTCGGCGAGGAAGAGCACCGCGCTGGCGGTGCCTGTGCCGATGCGCAGTGCCGTGAAGACGTCGGGGAGCGCCGCGGGGAACACCACATGCCGAAACACGGCGGCACGCCCGGCGCCGAGCGAGCGTACCGAGAGCACCGACGCTTCCGGGATCGCCCTTGCCGCGTCACGTGCCGTGACGAGCAGCTG
>JACRBU010000145.1 GCA_016213085.1 Coriobacteriales bacterium | reverse complement strand
CGAGCGCCAAGAGGCGGAGCTTCTGCCGCTCGACCAGGGGCTGCTTGCGGACGGTACACCGGTCGTCGACGATCCGGAGGCACTGCTCGCAGCGGAAGCTGCGGTGCGCGGCGAGAACCCGTTCGAGTCGGCGTGGGAGGCGAGCGCTGAGTCAAGCTGGGTGAGCGTCCTGTCGCGCGATCGCAACTGGAGCGGCGGGATGCTGACCGCGGACGCCGACCTCGTTCGAGCGCATTCGGCACTCAATGATGCCGGTATCCCGACCGGTTGGGACCCAGCGCCTCCGGGCGAGGACCACAACCCGTACTCGTGGCACATCGTGCAGACGGCGCGGCGCTTCTCGCTGCTCGTCCCCGAGGAATACGCGGATCAGGCGAAGGAGATCCTGGAGGCGGAGGGGCTCTGGTCCGGCCCGTAGCGCACATGGCGGCACCATCGGCCAGACCGGGAACATGCTATACTTCGGCGGTTGTCTACCTTTGCCTGGGTTCGGCGTACCACCAGCGTCGTACTCGGACGAAGGCGAATCGCGAAACGAAAGGTGGAAACATGTCACTCTCCAAAGACGTCACCGCGCAGATCGTCGCCGAGCACGGTCGTGGCGACGGCGACACCGGCTCGACCGAGGTTCAGATCGCCCTGCTCACGCAGCGCATCCGCGACCTCACCGAGCACCTCAAGATCCACAAGAAGGATCACCACACCCGCCGGGGTCTGCTCAAGCTCGTCGGCCAGCGTCGTCGGCTGATGAACTACCTCAAGAAGACCGACATCGAGCGCTACCGAGCGCTCATCGCGAAACTCGGCATCCGCGGGTAACACGCAAAGGCGTACCGAAGGCGGGAGGGAGACCTCCCGCCTTCTTAGTGCAGCAGGAGCCTTGGGAACAAAGGCTCCGTACCCCTTCGCATGAGGCGATGGGGGCCGTCGGTCTGACTCGATGTCAGACCGCTTCCGGTTCGCAGGAGGCGGACCGCGAGAGGCAGGCCACGCGCGTAGGGCGTGTGGCGGAGGGAAGAGGAAGAAGACTTCTATGAGCAAGATCACTGAGACGTTCGAGCTGTTCGGCAAGGAATACACGCTCGAAACGGGCGAGCTGGCCAGGCAGGCCGGCGGCGCCGTGGTGGTTCGACAGGGCGACACGATGGTTCTCGTCACCGCAACCGCCAGCAAGCAGCCGAAGGACCTGGACTTCTTTCCGCTGACCGTCGACTTCGAAGAGCGCATGTACGCCGCGGGCAAGCTCCCCGGCGGATTCATCAAGCGCGAAGCTCGACCCAGCGAGAAGGCCACGCTTACGGCCCGCATGATCGACCGTCCCATCCGCTCGGCGTTCGCCGACGGGTTCCGCAACGAAGTGCAGGTCATATCGACCGTGCTCTCCGCCGACCAGGTCAACCAGCCGGACGTCATCTCGATCATGGGCGCTTCGGCGGCCCTGATGGCCGCGGGGATCCCCTTCGAGGGTCCGCTTGCCGGCGTTCGCATCTGCCGCAACATGGAGACCGGCGAGTTCCTGGTCAACCCGACCTTCGATGAGGCCGAGGACTCCGATCTCGATCTGGTCGTCGCCGGTTCGTGCGACGCCGTGTACATGATCGAAGCCGGCTGCGATCAGGTATCGGAAGAGGACATGCTCGCCGCCCTCGTCTTCGCTCAGGAGGCCATCGGCGAGTTCTGCAAGGTCCAGGACCGTTTCCTGTCGCAGATCGACATCACCCCGATGGAGATCAAGTTCGCCGAGGCCCCCGAGGGGCTCGAGGAGCGCATCTTCAGCGCCGGTGCCGAGAAGATGAAGGCAGCTCTGCACAACAGCGACAAGCACGCCCGGATCGGCGACGTCCAGGCCGTCAAGGACGAGATCCTCGCCACGTTCACCGAAGACGAGCTGGCTGCGGACGGCAAGCACATCAAGGGCCTGCTCAAGGCGCTCGAGAAGAAGACCATGCGCGCCATGGTCCTCGACGAGGGCGAGCGTGCCGATGGCCGCAAGCTCGACGAGGTGCGCCAGCTCGCCTCGGTCGCCGGCTACCTGCCGCGCAGCCACGGTTCGGGCCTGTTCACCCGCGGTCAGACCCAGGTCCTCTCGGTGCTGACCCTCGGCATGCTCTCCGAGTGGCAGCGCATCGACACGATCGACGTCGCCGAGGGCAAGCGCTACATCCACCACTACAACTTCCCGCCGTTCTCGGTGGGCGAGACCGGCTTCATGCGCGGGCCGAAGCGCCGCGACATCGGCCATGGCGCGCTTGCCGAGCGTGCGCTGCTGCCCGTCATCCCAGACGAGGAGTCCTTCCCGTACACCATCCGGATCGTCTCCGAGGTGCTCGAGTCCAACGGATCGAGCTCGATGGGCTCGGTCTGCGGCTCGACGCTCGCGCTCATGGACGCGGGCGTGCCGATCGCGGCGCCGGTTTCCGGTATCGCGATGGGGCTCATCAAGGAAGGCGACCGAGTCGCGGTGCTCACCGACATCCAGGGCCTCGAGGACTTCCTCGGCGACATGGACTTCAAGGTTGCGGGTACTCCTGAGGGCATCACCGCCCTGCAGATGGACAACAAGGCCAAGGGTCTTTCGGTGGAGATCCTGACCCAGGCGCTTCAGCAGGCCAAGCAGGGTAGGGCTCAC
This sequence comes from Coriobacteriales bacterium, assembly GCA_016213085.1. Taxonomy (GTDB): domain Bacteria; phylum Actinomycetota; class Coriobacteriia; order Anaerosomatales; family JACRBU01; genus JACRBU01. The sequence continues at coordinate 83 of JACRBU010000145.1, read as the reverse complement.
ATCCTCGCCAACATGATCGAGGCGATCTCGGTGCCGCGCGAGGAGCTCTCCAAGCACGCACCGCGCATCGTCACGATCAAGAT
>JACRBU010000139.1 GCA_016213085.1 Coriobacteriales bacterium | reverse complement strand
TCGGGGAGCAGCGAGAGGATGCGGCGAACGTCCGGCCAGAAGCCCATGTCGAGCATGCGATCGGCTTCGTCGAGCACGAGCGTGTCAACGTTCGAGAGGTCGATGACACCGCGGCCGTGCAGGTCGAGTAGCCGACCGGGACACGCGATGACGACGTCGACACCGCTTCGGATGCGATCGATCTGCGGCTGGATGCCCACGCCGCCGAAGACGACCGCGGCGTGGTGGTGGGTCGATGTCGATGCGCCGCGCACGACCTCCGCGATCTGAAGCGCGAGCTCGCGGGTGGGCGTGACGATCAGAGTCCGGACTCCCGCCCGGCGAGGGGTGCGCTGCAAGACGGGCAGCACGAACGCGGCGGTCTTGCCGGTTCCGGTCTGGGCGACACCGACCACATCGCGGCCAGCGAGCACGCTGGGAATCGCTTCATGCTGGATCGGGGTGGGCTCGTTGTAGCCGAGCTTGCGGACGCCGGCGAGCAGCTTCGGCTCGAGGCCGAGGGATGCAAAGGGCACGTATTCCTCCTGTGTCGCGCCGATGGCGGCGCGGATCGATGCAGACGCAGCTGCAGCGATCGTGCGCGCTCGGGCGCGGCACAGGGCAACCGGGTCTTAGGGGTGGATTCGCAGATTATAGCAGCTTGCGTGCCCAAAGTCGCCCTGGAGCGATCAGGCACTCATGTCCGGCCTACTCGGCGCGCGAAACGACCGCCTTGGCAAGTTCGGCAAGCTCGGCTTGGCTCAGGATCGGGTCGCCACCCTTCTCCTGGAAGAAGGAGGTCAGCAGCACGGCGGTGTCGCCTTTGAGGGCCCCGACTTGGTAGACCTTGTTCGACACGTCCGCGCTCGGCCCGGTGAACGCCGCCTCGCCCACACCGGCCAGAGGCTCCCGATAGTTCGGGCCGCCGGTGTTGGCGTCGAACCACGCCTTGTCGCCGAAGTTCGCCATCACGATCAGGCGCCCCGACCCATCGACGAAGTTGAGGTCGCCCGCGGCGCCCTTCTCCGGATTCGGCTTGGCCAGCTTCACGGACACGCCGCTCGCCTTCTTTACGTCGGCGGGCGTGAGGAGCTTCGAGTAGTCGATCTTCTTGGCCTCTACCTTCGCGGACTTGCTCGAGTCCTTGGCTTCGGTGGCTGGGGCGCAACCGCCCAGGACGAGCGCCGCCAAGACGGCACAGAGGGTTGCGACGATGAAGCGCTTCATGCGGGTCCTTTCGGGCGTCGATGGCGATGACCGCCGAAGTGCTCGTGGGCCCACGCCTCCTGCGCCTCGACGTCGAAGCCCACAGAGTACAGGAAGACGTGCGCCACCGACTCGCCGAGGAACTTGAAGCGCTTGTGGAGGTCTGCGACGAGCGCGTCGTTGTCGGCGAACGATTTCAGGTAGTTCGCGAATCGGCCGAACTCGCGGTCGAGAACGACCATCTCACCGGCGTTGCCGATGATCGCCTCGATCTTCTTCCTGTTGCGTATCACGCGGGGGTCCGCCATGAGGCGCTCGATGTCTTCGGGCGTGTAGGCAGCGACCTTCACGGGATCGAAGCCATCGAATTCGCGGGCGATCCAGTCCCACTTGGCGTCGACGACCTTCCAGCTGATCCCGGAGGAGAAGACCGCGCGCGACATCGCCTCGAGGTAGTCCGCGAGCTTCGTGGGCTTGATGCGTTCGATGGTCATCGCGCGCGCTTCAGTTCGCGGAGTCGACGCTCGGCGCCGGCGTAAGGCCGAAGTCGGTAACGAGAGCGCCGTGGAACAGCCGGAGCGCGTAGACGAGTCCCTCGGGCGTGAACGAGCTCGGTCCGTAGACCCAGATGTAGTCGAACATCAGCCGAATCCCGCCGCCCTGGTCGGTCAGATCGAGGGCGTAGCTCCTGGCGAGCGTGCCATCGGCGGTTCGCTTGTTGTTGATGACGACCGCTTGCTCGAGCGGCAGCTGTTCCGGGTCGGCATCGGACCACGTGACGAGCCTCAGCGCCTCGATGCCCTCGATCGGCTGGATGATGACAGGGATCTCGCCCATCCAAGCGACCGGCTCTGGAGTGAGCTCGGCATCGATGCCCTGGCTGGCGAGCGCGGCCATGATCTCGATGTGCGATTGTGGTGTGGGGGCTTCTTCCACGTGCTAGAGCTCCGTTTCTCCTTCGGCCATCTCGGCGGTGTCGAGAAGGCGGTATACCTTGTCGTGCTCCCGTGCGTGCTCGCTGACTTGGATGCCGATATCGATTCCCGCGTCCGCGTGCGTGATCCTGTGGTGGTCGAGCTCCATCGAGCTTAGCGTCTGCTCGAAATCGCTCGTGTGCCCGAGGATGTGGATCTTGTCGCCCACGTCCACCGGCTTGTCCAGATGCACCCCTGCAACACCAAGTGCGGTCCAGTAGTGCGTGACCTCACCGACTTCCTGCTCGCGCATGAGTCCTGACTCGTCCATGATGACCTCCCTCGCCACCGTCGGTAGTCAGAACGTACCCCCGCGCGCACGAGCGACGCTCGTCCACCGTCCCGCGGCCGCGGGACGTCACGGAAGCGCTATCCCTCGAGCTTGCGGCGCAGGACTTCGTTGACGACCTTGGGGTTCGCCTGGCCGCCCATCTCGCGCATCACCTGGCCGACGAAGAACCCGATGAGCCCCTGCTTCCCGCCGCGGTACGCCTCGACCTCGCTGGGGTTCGCCGCGATGACGCGGTCGACGACCTCTTCGATGGCGCCGCTGTCCGAGACCTGCTTCATGCCCAGGCGCTCGATGATCGCCGAAGGCATCTCGCCCGAAGCGGTCATCTGAGTGAAGACTTCCTTCGCCTGCTTGCCCGAGATGGTCCCGTCCTCGACCACGGTCACGAGTTCCACGATCGCCGAAGGCGACGCGCCGAACTCCCCGATGCCGATTCCCTGGGAGTTGAGGTACGCCGACACGTCGTTGAGCAGGAGGTTGCTGATCGCCTTGGCGCGCTCGTTCCCGGCTTGGGCCACGGCCTTCTCGTAGTAGGCGGCGAGTTCGAGGTCGGAGGTGAGAACCATCGCATCGTGCGGTGGCAGTCCGTATCCGGCGATGAAGCGCGCGCGCTTGGCTTCGGGCAGCTCGGGGAGTCGGCCGCGTACCTCCTCGACGAACTCGTCGGAGAACTCGAAGGGCACCATGTCCGGCTCGGGGAAGTAGCGGTAGTCGTGCGCCTCCTCCTTGCTGCGAAGCGCGCTCGTCCGCTTGGCGCCGGCATCCCAGTGGCGGGTCTCCTGGATCACCGTGCCGCCCTGCTCGAGCACCTCTGCTTGGCGCACGATCTCGTAGAGCAATCCGTCGTGGAGCGCCTTGAAGGAGTTCATGTTCTTGATCTCGGCCTTCGTGCCGAACTCCGTCTCTCCCCGCTTGCGGATCGAGACGTTGGCGTCCACTCGGAGCGAGCCCTCCTCCATGTTGCAGTCGGAGATGCCGAGGGTGAGCCACACGAGGCGCAGACGCTGCGCGAAGCGCCGTGCCTCTTCGGGACTGCGGATGTCCGGCTCGGTCACGAGCTCGATGAGCGGCGTGCCCGCGCGGTTGAAGTCGACGAGCGAGTGGGTCGCGCCTGCGATGCGCCCCTCGGTTCCGCCGACGTGGACCATCTTGCCGGTGTCCTCTTCGAGGTGGATGCGCGTGATGCCGATCCGCGTGGTATACGAACCGTCCTCGGCTGCTCCGAGTTCCGCGGTGTCGATACGCTGGGTGACGCCATCGCCTTCAACGGCGACGTCGAGGCGCCCATCGGTGCAGAAGGGGCGATCGTACTGGGAGATCTGGTAGTCCTTCGGCATGTCGGGATAGAAGTAGTTCTTCCGGTGGAACTGGCTGTCGCGCTCGATATCGCACTCGGTCGCCAGACCGCACAGGACGGTCGCCTCGATGGCTGCCTGGTTGGGTACGGGAAGCGCGCCCGGCATGCCCAGGCACACCGGGCAGACCCGGGTGTTCGGTTCGCCGCCGAACTCGACCGGACAGCCGCAGAACATCTTCGTGTTCATGCTGGTGAGCTCGGTGTGGATCTCGAGCCCGATCACTGGCTCCCAGGTCTCGAGCACTTCGGCGAGACGGTCCTTATGCATGCGCGGCGGCTCCTTCCAGACCGACGGCGGCACACGCGCCGTCGGAGTCATGTCCCCAGTCCGCAAGATTCTATCGGATGCCCGGCTATGAGCGGGCTCGGCGATACAAGGAGTGACCCGCGGACGCTCGAAGTAAGCCCATGGGTACACAGAGGTCGGGACGACCGCCACTGAACAGGGAGAGTGCAATGGCTGAGGAGAGCAGACGCGACGTACCGTTCGACCTGGCTGGCTTCATGGAAAGCGCATTCCTGATGGGCATCGGTGTGCTCGAGATGACCCGGGAGAAGACTCAGGACCTGACCCACGACCTCGTGGAACGGGGCCGCGTCTCACAATCCGAAGCCAAGAAGGTGGCCGATCGCATCGGCGAGATGGCGAACGAGCAGCAGGAGGCCATGCGCACAGCGGTTACCAAGGAGACCGACAAGGTGCTCAAGACCTCAGGGGTCGCAACCAGGGAGGACCTCGATTCGATGCGGGCCGAGATCGCCGAGCTCAAGAGCATGCTCGCGAAGGCGCAGGGCCAGGCCCCGGAGTCGGCTGAACCAACCGACGAGGCGTAGTCTCCGTCCCGCGTAGGCCACAGCGCCTCGCCCGACGGACCTGACGTGCCCGCCTCCAAACACCTCGACAGACATCGTGAGATCGTCGGTGTCCTCATCGACGAGGGGTTCGACAGCGCCCTCGACTTCCTGGGCTTGAGGAAGTTCGCTCCCTTCACCGGCATCGTGCCGGAGAGACGCGCGAAGTCCGAACCGGTGCCTGTGCGCCTGCGGCACACGCTGGAGCGCCTCGGTCCGACCTTCGTGAAGATCGGGCAAGCCGCGTCCACCCGCGGCGATGTCGTCCCCGAGCCCGTCGTCGAGGAGCTCCGGAAGCTGCAGGACCGGGTCGCCCCCTTCCCGACCGGGGAAGCCAGAGCCATGATCGAGTCGGAACTCGGCGGACCCATCAGCGCGTTCTTCGAAACGTTCGAGGAAGAGCCATTTGCGTCCGCCTCGCTCGGCCAGGTCTACGGCGCGACACTGGACGGCGCCGACGCTCCCGAGGACGACACGACCCCGGACCGCCATGGCACCCGGGTCATCGTCAAGGTCCAGCGCCCCGGCGTGCGCGACGTCGTCGACACCGACCTCGGCATACTGATGACGCAGGCCAGGTTCGTCGCGACACACGCCGAGCTCCCGGGCAACTACGACATCCTCGAGATCGCCGACGAGTTCGCCTCCGCGCTACGCACGGAACTCGACTACATGAATGAGGCCCGTAACGCCGAGCGCCTCGGAATGATCTTCGCCGAGGACGAGACCGTCGCATTCCCTGAGGTCTATTGGGACCTGACGACCGGGAAGGTGCTCACGCTCGAGCGGCTCGACGGCATCCCGTTCAACCGGACGGACCTCATCGACGTAGCCGAGCTGGATCGTCCGGAGTTGGCTCGCCGCGGACTCAACTGCTACCTGGAGCAGATCTTCGTACACGGGTTCTATCACGCAGACCCGCATCCGGGGAACTTGCTTGCGCTGCCGGATGGCCGAGTCGCCTTCACCGACTTCGGTCGGTGCGGAACGATCTCGAGGATCGGGCGCGACCAGCTCGCAGACCTCCTGCTTGCCATCATCGACGACGACGTCGGCCTCGCCGTCGACACGCTCGTGACCGCGGCGGGCTCGCCGGGCGACATGGACGTCACGGCGCTCGAGCGCGAGGTCTCGCGCCTGATCACGAAGTACTACAACAAGCCCCTGAAGGACGTGAGGATCGGCGAGCTGATCACCGAGGTGCTCGACCTCGTGCGAGTGCACCACCTGGTGTTGCCGTCGGAACTCGCCATGCTGCTCGCCACGCTCGTCGTTCTCGAGGGGCTCGGGAGCCTGCTCGACCCCGACTTCAACTTCGTGGAGACCGCGACCCCGTTCGCGCGCAAGATCACGAGCGAGAGGCTCGAGCCGTCGGCGCTCGCACGCTCCGTGAGCCATGCGGTCCGGCGATTCGCGCGGTTGGCGGTCGACCTTCCGGAGAGCCTCGCACGGTTCGCCCGCCGTGCGGGACAGGGCGAGTTCCGAGTGGCGGTGAAGCCCACTGGGTTCGAGCCGCTGATCAAGCGGTTCGAAGAAGCCACCAACCGCCTCGCGTTCGCGCTTGTCGTCGCAGCCTTCGTCGTCGGCCTCTCGATCATGCTCGCGAGCACCCCGCTTCCCACCGGCTTCGTGTGGTTCGCGCGCTTCTTCTGGGCGGCCGCCATCATCGTCGGCAGCTGACCACAAGTCAATGGCCAGCTTCGCGCCACCGTCCGTCCTTCACGCAGCAGCAGGAGAGCGCTGTCCTCTTCGGGTGGCGCAGCGACTATGCCTCGGCGCCGCGGGCGAATGACTCGGCCCTGCC
>JACRBU010000143.1 GCA_016213085.1 Coriobacteriales bacterium | reverse complement strand
TGACGCGCTGGGCGTCGACCGACTCGATCGCCTCCAGCAGGTCGCGCGTCGCGGGGTTCATCGTCTGTCCGCCATTGACGATCACGTCCGCGCCGAGCGAGTGAAGGATCTCCTTGAGGCCCTTTCCCGAGGCCACCGTGACGAAGCCGATCGGCTTGGAGCGGGTCTTGGCTGGCGCTGCTTCGGCCCGGAGCGCCTCGTCGCGAGCCTGCTGTTGGAGGCGCATGTTGTTGATGTGGACCTCGCTGACCTGCCCGATGCCGGTCATGTGCGAGAGCACGGTGCCGGGTTCGTCGGTGTGGACGTGGATCTTGAGGACGCTTGGATCGCCGACGACGAGCTCGCTTCCCCCCATGCTGGACACGAACCGCTTGACCTCGTCCTCGTCGAGTGATTCGCCGTGCAGGAGGAACTCGGTGCAGTAGAGGTACTCCTCGTCCTCCCAGTCCTCGACGGGCGCCACGTGCAGGAGCGGAGCGGCCTGCGAAGAGACGTCGGCGAGCCGCACCTCGTGGCCTGCGAGCGCGGCGACGAAGCCCTCGAAGAGGATCGCGAGCCCGTAGCCACCCGCGTCGACCACGCCGTTCACCCGCAGCGTCTCGAGGAGATCGGGGGTTCGCTTCACGGACTCGAAGGACTCGGCGACGACCCGCTCGAGGGCGACCTCGAGTTCGGCGCCCTCCTCGGCTGCGCGACGGGCTTCTTCGGCGGAGTCGCGAAGCACCGTGAGGATCGTGCCTTCGACGGGCTTGCGCACGGCCTGGTACGCGACGGTGACCGAGCGCTCGAATGCGGCTGCGAGCGCCTCGGTGTCAAAGGCGTCCGCCGCACCGCCTACCTCGCAGAGGCCACGGAGGATCTGGCTCAGGATGACGCCGGAGTTCCCGCGAGCGCCCATGAGCGAGCCGTGCGTGATGGCCTTGCAGAAGTCGGCGGTGCTTGCGCCGGGACCGAGAGCGCGGACGTCGGTGACGACCGCTTCCATGGTGAGCGACATGTTGGTGCCGGTGTCCCCGTCGGGAACCGGAAAGACATTGAGGCGGTTGACCTCGTCGGCTCGGCTCTTGAGCGCCTCTGACGCGGCCGAGACGAGCGACAACGGATCGACGGTGGCCATGTGGTCCTCTCGAGCTCTACGACTGGGATTCGCGCACCTTGATCCCTTGGACATGGACGTCTACCGAAGCGACTTTGACGTCGGCCATGTCGGTCAGGACGTAGCGCACGCGGTTTGCGAGATTGTGGGAGACCTCTGAGAGATTGGTGCCGTGCTCGATGACGACGTAGAGGTCGACGGCGACTCCGTCGTCGGTCGTACGCACCTTGATGCCCCGGCGTAGCTTGTCGCGGGAGAGCAGTTGAGCGACTCCGTCCGCCATCGACGGGCTCGCCATCCCCACGACCCCGTAGCTCTCGAGCGCCGCATACCCGCCGAGATCGGCCAGGACGTCGGTCGCGATATGGATGGCGCCGGCCGGCTGGGTCATCAACGCTGCTCCTCGGGTGCTGGTTCGGATGGAAGGCGGTTGAGTTCGGCAAGCAGCGCTTCGACGGACACGTCGTGCATGTGGGCGACCGCGTCGATCGTCTCCATGTCCGCCGCGAGGCACGACGCACAGCCGAGCCCGTGCTTCTCGAAGATCGCCGCGGACTCCGGCGCGCTACGGAGCACGTCACGGATGAGCGTGTCGGCCGTGTATCGTTGCACGTGCGCCTCCCCCTCGCGAGACGGTCGCGATGCGGCGATCGGTCGGTGTCCGGGCTATCCAGCTGCGCCGCAGGCGATTGAGCTGCCGCGAAGCGGTCTGCTCGAATCGCCTGGCTCGTAGCGGCGCAGTCCGCTACGAGCAGTATATCTGATGGACTGACATCGATGGGCTGCTCACAGGGCGTTTCCGCTTGTGGCGGGTAGGAAGCCTGTGGTAGTATCTGCTGCGCTTTGCGCCGAAAACCAGTTCGTCGGCTACATGCCGACCAGCACGAGGAGCGATACCCCGATGTCAAAGGTCTGCGCCATCTGCGGCAAGCATCCGTCCGCCGGTCGGAACGTGAGCCACTCCCACCGCGTGACCCCGCGCACCTTCCGTCCGAACATCCAGAAGGTGACGGCGGTCGTGAAGGGTCACGTCAAGAAGGTCAACGTCTGCACCAAGTGCATGAAGGCGGGTAAGGTTCAGCGCGCGTAACTGCGCAACGACCCTGCTCTTGGACAGCCGCCGGGGGGCGGCTGTTCGCTTTAACGGGGTGCGAGAGACGCCGAGTCGCTAGCAGCCGAACTCTCCGGGTGCCGGTGTCGGGACCGCGCCGTCGCGCACGAGGCCCACGAAGGTCTCGACGACGAGCGGATCGAACTGCGAACCGGCCTTGTCCTCGAGTTCAGCGATTGCCTGCTCGGAGTTGAGTGCCCGACGGTACGGGCGCTCGGAAGTCATCGCGACCCAGGCATCGGCGATCGACAGTATCCGCGCGCCGAGGGGGATCCGCTCGCCCGCGACTCCCGCCGTGTAGCCGGTGCCGTCGTAGTGCTCGTGGTGGTGATAGACGATCGGCACGACCTCCTTGAGGGCCGGAGCCTGCTCGAGGAGGTCCTTGGCGATCGAGGGGTGCAGCTTCACCATGCCCCACTCGACGGTCGAGAGCGTTCGCCGCTGTGTGGCCACCCCCTCGCCCGCCGCGTCCATCCCGATGTCGTGTAGCAGCCCGGCGATGGTCAGCGCGCGAAGCTCGTCGTGGTCGAGGCCGATGGCGCGCCCGAGAAGCTCGGCGACTTCGACGACGCGCTCGGTTGCGCCGCGGGCGTACGGGTCCTTGGTCTCCATCGCGAGCGCGAGTGCCTTGAGCGAGTCGAAGTACAGGTCTGCCGAAGAGGTTGTGGCGCGTGCGTTGCGCAGTGCGAGCGCCGCACAGCGCCCGAGTGTCTCGAGCGCCTCGACGTGCGAGCGGGAGAAGCGCGCCTGCATCTTTCGGCTGCCGACGTTGAGCACGCCAAGCATGCCGTCCTTGTCAGCGATGGGCACGGAGATGGCCGAGCGGATGCCGTGGCGCCGGCTCTGCGGACCTCGCTCCTCGAGGTCCTCGACGACGACCGGCTGTTTGCTGGCGAGCACCCAGCCGGCGATCCCCTCGCCTTCCGCCGCCGAGGCGGTCTCGACAACCACGTCGGGGAGGCCCCGCGCAGCTGCGATGGAGAGGCGGCCGTCTTCGCCGACCAACATGACGCTCCCCGTCTGCGCGCTCGAGAGACGCATCGCGCGCTCGAGGGTGGCCGACACGACGTCGTCGGGATCGAGAAGGCGCGCGAGGTCGTGCGCGGCTTCGGTGAGCGTGCGGGCGGTCTCGGCCTCGACGCGGGCCACGTGGAGCGCAAGGGCGCCCGAGAGCGCAGCGCGCAGGGCGGCCACCGTAGCGGCAAGAATCGACCGGTCCGGCTGGCTGCCGGCCATGTCGACGGCGACGGCGCCGCGAACGTCACCGGCGCTTACGGGAACGGTGAAGCGCCACACGAGCGTCTCCGCTCCGGCCGAGCGCACGCGGCTGAGCGCCCCGAATCGAGCGGCACCGCTGGTGACCGATTCGCCAAGGAGCGTCGCCTCCAGGCGCTCGAAGTCCTCGGCAGGCGGAAGCGTGCCGACCGCAGCGATGCGGCGGACCGTGGCGGTGGCGGGGTCTTCGAGCCAGAGCGAGGCGGAGACCGCCCTGCCGGCGCGATTCGAGCTTTCGAGCAGGGCCTCGAGCACGTCCTCGGGCTCTGAGGTGACGGGGACCTTCACCGCCGGCGGGCGGACGGATGCCGCCGGGACGGCCTTCGTCGCGGCGGCGACTCTCGGTCGCGGCGCGGGCTGCTCGCTGACCGAGGCGGGTGCGGGTGCTGGGTGCGGCATCGCGGGCGCGGGGGCTGCAGCGGCGGCGGCCTCGACTGGCGGAGCGGTGGGCGTCGGTTCACTGGAGGCGGGTCGGGCGACTTCAGCTGGTTGCACTCGAGCTGGCTCGGGCGCCTTCTCGGTGCTGGCAATCCGGGGCTCGGCGGTGCTTGGAGCCGCAGATTCGGAATCGCGAGCTCGTCTGGGCGCACGTCCGCCGCGCTCGGCTATGAGCGCGAGTGCAGACACGCAGGCTGCCGCGGCGGCTGCGAAAGCGAGCCACGGGGCACCGGTCGCGAGCGCTGCAAGGGAGATGAGGAGCGCGGCGACGGCGAGAACGCCCGCGAATGCGCGGGATGGCCGGTCCATTGAACTGTCCGATCGTGCGGTTTTGCCGTGACCTTAAGTATACGGGCCGAGCGCGGTCGGATGCGCTGGGCAGAACGGTTACAGGCGTTCAGCGCACGTCGTGGACGACCAGCGCGGTTCCTCGGTGGACGGTGATGGTCGCGGGCCCGCCCTCCACGACGTTCGAAAGCCCCCTCGAGCCGAGGTGCTCGAGCGTGTCGTTTTCGAGCGGCCAGCGTACCCCGGAGGCCGTGACCTCGGCGGGTCCGCCCACGGGGATCACCGAGAGACGCGCGCCCTCCTCGGCGACATCGAGGCTGCCGGTGTGGTGGGCGTCCAAGAGCCACGCCGAGAGTGAGGGCTCGTGGATCTCCGGTGCGAGGTCAGCGGCGCGCACGAGCGAACCGACGAGCACGAGCGCGTGATCGAAACGGCCACCGGTGACGCACGTGAGGAGGATCCGGTTTGCGCCGGAGGCCCGGGCGGAAGCGATGGCCAGGTCGAGGTCGGATTCGTCCTTGTCTTCCGGGTAGCGTTCGATGCTCGCACCAGCGTCTTCGACACGCTCCAATGCGTGCGTCGAGGCCGAGTCGAAGTCCCCGACGACGATGTCGGGCTTCACCCCAGCGTCGAGGCAGCGGTCGGCACCTCCGTCGGCGGCGATGACCAGATCGGCTTTGGCGGCGAGACGTCGGAGGAGTCCGGCGGCCTGACTGCCGCACGAAGACGCACCCACTATCAGTGCGCGCACGGGTCCGCCGAACGTCACAGGCGGTCCCGGGGACCGAGCGCTCGCGAGAGCGCGGGCATGACGATCGCCGCGACTACGAAGGTCACCACGCCGGCCACGAGTGCGAAGCTGTTGTAGAGCGCCGAGTACAGCCAGACCGGCTGCCCCTCGGGAGCGTTCGCTCCGAAGTAGATGATTCCGGACAGGACGTGCACCCCGTAGCGCGCGAAGACTGCGAGCGCCGTTCCCGGGAGCACGGCGGTGAAGATCCCGTCCGTCCACGCGCGCCGGCGCTCCGCAGCGAGCCACGCAGGCGCGAAGATGCCCGCGAGCCCGAGCACGCCGAAAGCGATCGGATAATCGAGCAGGTACTGGATCGGGCTGACGATGAACCCCTCGCCCGGAATGAAGAAGTCCACGATGCCGAAGATGACGCCGGCCGCGACTCCCGGGCCGGTCCCCCTAAGCAGCGCAAGGACGATGATGGGGAGCATCGAGAGCGAGATCGTGCCGCCCTGCGGCATCTGCCACACGCGGATCATGGCGAGCACGCTCGCGAGCGCGACCGACAGTCCGATCTCGACGACGACGCGCACACGAACCCTGCGAAACACTGGCACCTGGCTCCCCCCGCTGTCAGCCGATGACGTCTACTGCATCGCCCGCAAGTAGGGATACGGGTTGACGGCGCCACCACCACCGGGATGCATCTCGAAGTGTAGATGAGGCGCCCCACCGGATGCGTTGCCGGTCGCGCCGACGTATCCGATGACCTGCCCGGCCTTCACGTGACCGCTGGTGACGGCCCAACCGTTGAGGTGCGCGTAGTAGAAGCTCCAACCGTTTCCGCTGAGCCAGATCGTCTTTCCGCCGAGACCGCCGTTCTTGGCGTTGACATATCCACTCGTGACCGCGACTACCGGGACGCCGGTCGAAGCCATGATGTCGGTCCCCTGATGGCTGCGACCGCCGCTGCGAGGCGCGCCGAAGGTGTCCGAGTAGTAGTTCGGTCCGGCGACCGGGAAGACCATGCCGTTGGATCCTGCCGACACGATCACGCCTCCGTTGGAGGCCGCGGTGGGCGTCGCGCGGTTGGCTGCGGAACGGGCACGCGCGGCGGCGAGCTCCTGGCGCGCCTTCTCGAATTCAGCTCGGGTCTCTTGGAGTTGTGACTCGAGCGCGCTGCGGCGGTCCTTGACCTCGGTCAGGTCGGCCTTTCGCGCCGAGAGCTCGTGGTCGAGACGCCGCTGCTGAGCAGCGAGCTTCGCGCGGCGGTCCTTGACCGCGGCGACGGCGCGCGCGTCACGCTTCCCGATCCGCTTGAGGTAGTCGTAACGGGTCGAGAGGTCGTCGAAGCTCGTCGCCCCGACAAGCACCGAAAGCGGGCCGACGGCCCCGTTGCGATACATGCGGTCCGCACGCTTGCCGAGGATGCGCTGCGCGCGCTTGAGCGCCTTGGCGGCCTTCGCGCGCTTGCGCTTCGTCACGGTGATCCGGTAGTCGGTCTCGTCGACCTTGTGGAGGGCCTCGTCGACCGCCGAACCGGCGGCAGAGTAGCGGTCCTGGATGGACTCGAGCCTCGCCTTGAGCTGGCCGACCGTGGCCGCGGGTGCGGCGACAGGAGCGGCAGTGGTCGCCATGGCGGCGACGCAGAGTGCCACGACGAAGCGCGTCAGTGCGCCCTGGATGCGTCTAAGATCCGGCAAACCTCTCACCTAGCACAAGATAGATGGCACGTGCGATCGAGTCCGCCCACTTCGGGTCCCTGAAGGCGGCTCGGTCCTCTTCGGAGTTCACTGACCCAAGCACGACCCGTACCGATGGCGCTTTGGTCGCGTTCAACACGCCGTCGGAGGCGGTCGTCCCCTGTCGGGCCTGATAGCCTCCAGCAGCGATGGCATCGATGACGTCGGTCTGAAGTTGCGTCGAGGTCTGGACCTTCGTCGGGTCTCCTGTCGTGGACCGGAGGACGGAGATCCCGGCGGTCGTCGTGGTCGAGACGGTCAGGCCCACCACTCCGTCGGGACTCGCGTTTCGGGTCTTGCGGGCTCGCTCGCTTGACGCGATGTCCGTCTCCGTGGCGGACCTCGTGACGCTGACGGTCGCGCCGGAGGCTTCGAGCAGGGCCCTCACGCGCCTCGTGATGTCCATCGGCGTGTCTGCCGCACCGGGTGCGGCGGGCGCGGGATCGAGCACGAAGACGCGGCCTTGCAGTTTGAACGGCCGAAGTCCGGTGCCGTTGGACGTTGCGGTAGCGACCGTCAGACGGACGGTATCGCCCGTCTGGACGGGGCTGTTCGGACTCGGGTTCATCGCAAGCACCGTTCCGCTCGGCTCTCCCGATGCCTCCGTGACGACCTCGACGCGCAGCCCCCGGGTCTCGAGTTGCCCGCGCGCGAGTGCGATGCCGACGCCCGTGACGTCCGGCAGGGCGAATTGCTCGGTGCCGGCGGAGATCACGACGCTCACGGTCGATCCCCGCCGAACCTTCGTGTCGGGAGCCGGGTCCTGCTCGAGTACTTGTTCGGGGGCGGTCGGCGAGAATCGACGGGCCGAGACGACGAGGTTGACGCCCGCTCTGGACGCCTCCACGCGCGCCGCCGCCAGCGGTTTGTCGCGGAAATCAGGAACCGTGACCCTCGATGCTTGGATGAACCATGCGATGCCGGCCGCGAGCAGAGCGATGCCGACGAGGACCCCCGCGACGATCGCGATAGTCCGCCCGGCCACGAGCGGGCGACGCTTCGGCCGTTCGCGGTCTAGCAGGCGCGCGGGTGCAGAGGGAGCTTCTGCGGCCTCGTGCGGTGCGGCCGCTTCGAGGACTTCGGCTTCTGCGGGTTCGGGAGGCGGGCCCTCCGTCGACGCCTCGGGCTCGACTGGCGGCGCGGCCGCGGGCGCAGGGGCGGACTCGGGTTGCGCGCTGGGCTCCGTCGCCTGCGCGGGCGCGGGAGATTCGGGTTCGAAAGAGGGCTCCGCGGGAGGTATCGCGCCCGGCGCATCGTGATCGGACGCAGCCTCGATCGGCTGCGGCGCCTCCGATGCGGCAGCAGGCTGCGGAGTGCCCGATGGCTTCGGCCAGCCGCTCAGGGGTTGCGTGTAGCCGGTGTCGGCGGGCGCAGCGAATGCGTCCGAAGCGATGTGCACGTCATCCTGTGGCTTCGACGTGTCGCCGCCCTGGTCGATGGACCCGGCCGTGCCCCGTTCGGCGTCGTCAGAACTCAGATTCCAGGGCAGTTCCGGCTGGTGTCCGTCATCAGGATCGAGCGGCTCGTCTGCGCCGCTGTGGTCGTGGCCATTCATCAGGAGCAGTGTATCCGAACATCGCCGCTGTTGCGCGATGGCGGGCTGGTACGTATCCTGCATGTCCGTTCCGCCAAGGAACCGACGAAGGGAGCGCGAGTGCCGGTCTATGGCTATCGCTGCAAGGAGTGCAACACGGGATTCGATCTTTCGCGTCCGATGAGCGAGGCCGGCGAGCCAGCCGAGTGCCCGGCATGCTCCAGTGAGGCGAGGCGCCTGTTCACCCCCACCGGCGTGGTGTTCAAGGGGTCCGGGTTCCACAACACCGACTACAAGTCGAAGCCGTCGGGCTCGAACTCGAGTGAGAAGAAGCCGACGACCGGCGAGGCGACGTGCCCCGCGGCCGAGGGCGGCGGATGCGCCTCGTGTCCCTCGGCTTCGAAGGAAGCCAGCTAGACGCAGAGAAGACCGCGCCTGGCGCGGTCTTCTCGGTTGCGGTGCGGTTGCGTTGGGACCGTGCTAGTCCATCCTGACCCAGAACTTCTCGGGGCCTGTGCGGTGGACGGTCTCCACGAAGCGAACGGTGCCGGTTCGGCAGTCCATCGCGACGGTGTGCGTGCGAGCGCCTGATCCGAAGTACTTCACGCCGCGCAGCATCTCGCCGTCGGTGACGCCCGTGGCGATGAAGGCGCTCTCATCGGTGTTGACCAGGCAGTCCATCGTCAGCACGCCGTCGATGTCGCACCTGCTCATCTCTTCGGCCCGGCGGCGCTCGTCGTCGTTGCGGAACATGAAGCGGCCCATGAAGCAGCCGCCGATGCAGCGCATCGCGGTCGCCGCAAGCACGCCTTCCGGTGCGCCGCCGGCTCCCATGTAGAGGTGGATGCCGGTGCCCTCGATCGCGGTCGCGACGGCACCGAACACGTCACCGTCGCTGATGAGCCTGATGCGCGCGCCGGCCTCGCGAACCTCGGCGATGAGATCGATGTGCCGGTCGCGCTCGAGGATGCAGACGACGATGTCTTCCACCGAGCGCTTCAGGGCCTTGGCGACGCTGCGGACGTTCTCGGTAGGCGTGGCGTCGATGTGGACCGAGTCGGCGGCCTCGGGGCCGGTCGCGATCTTCCACATGTAGGTGTCGGGCGCGTGCAGCAGCGAGCCCTTCGGCGCGAACGCGAGGACAGCGAGGGAGTTGGGCTGCCCGTAGGCGGTGAGGTTCGTTCCCTCCAGCGGGTCGACGGCGATGTCGATCTCCTCGCCGCCGTCGCCGACCTTCTCGCCGATGTAGAGCATGGGCGCCTCATCGCGCTCGCCCTCGCCGATGACGATCGTTCCGGAGATGTCGAGCGTGGCGAGACTAGCGCGCATGGCCTCGACCGCGGCACGGTCGGCTTCGTCCTTCTTGCCCTTGCCCATCCAGCGGCCCGCTGCGAGAGCTGCGGCCTCGGTGACCTCGATCATGTCGACGATTCGCGCGTTCTGCATGCGTGCGGTCCTCCCTCGTGCCGGCTTGGCCGGCGCCGGTCTCATCCGCGGATCAGCCGAGCCGCGAAATGGCCATCAGGCCCGTCTGGTGCCGGAAGTGACTGGAACGCCCCTTCTGGCGTCACGAAATGCTGCCACGCGGCGGGAACGTCATTGCGGACGTCGTCGATGCTGAAGGCGCCGGTCCCCTCCAGGAATCCGGCAATGACATCCTGGTTCTCACGCCTGGTGACGGTGCACGTGGAGTACACCACGAAACCGCCGGGTCTCACAAGAAGCGCAGATGCCTCCAACAGGCGGCTGCCGAGCGCGGCGAGCGCGTCGATGTCGTCGGGCCGCATCCTCCAGCGCTGCTCGGGGTGGCGCCGAAGGGTTCCGAGTCCGGAGCACGGCGCATCGACGAGGACCGCATCGACGGTGCCCGCCGGGGGCATCCCTTCGATCGCTAGAGGGTCGGTCGCGTCACCCGTGAGCGAAGTGACGCCGTCCACTGCGAGGTCCGTCAGGCGTTCGGCCCGGATGGTCGTCTTGAATCCGTGGATGTCGACGGAGACGACGGAGGCCAGACCGCCCTCCCCCAGCGCCGCCGCCTGGATGAGGAGCGTCTTCGTGCCTCGGCCCGCGGCAACGTCCACGAGGAGGTCGCCCGGCCGAGGTCGCAGAAGCCGCGGCACGAGCTGGGCGGCGGCATCCGCGACCACCGCGCGGCCTTCGGCGACCGCTCGGGACGCGACGGCGCATGCGGGATTGAGGGCGTGAATGCAGCCCGGCACGACGCACGTTTGCGGCTCCGCGCCCTCGGCCGTCAGCTCCGCTATCAGTGCGGTGTCGCCGGCGGTCGTGAAGGGGTTTCGCGCGAGGTAGAGGGGCGCTGGCTCGTTGTTCGCCGCCACGAGCTCGGACGCACAGTCGAAGCCGAGTTCTGCGATGAAGAGCGCAGCGAGCCACTCCGGGTGGCCGTAGAGCCGGGCGAGTGCGGCGGGATCCGTCGACGGGTCGCCCCACGGGAACGAGGGGGCCTCTTCGGCGAGTTTGCGCAGGACGGCGTTAGCGAGCCCAGCCGCCTGGGCGCGGACCGAGCGAGCGAGCTCGACGCCCTCGCTGACGGCGGCTCGCGCGGGCGTGCGCGCGAAGAGGAGCTCGTAGGCGGCTACCTGCAGGGCGTCGCGCACCTTCGGCTCGACTCGGTTGGGGTGTGCGAGGAAGCGGTCGAGGGCCTCATCGAGAACGCCCTGCGTCTGCACGGTGCCGTACGCGAGCCGGGTCGCGAAGGCGGCGTCCCGTGCGTCGAGCCGCGCCTCGGTGAGTTGGTGATCGAGGATCTCGTGGGAGTATCCCTTGCGCTCGCGCACCTTGGTGACGACGGTGTGAGCGAGCTTGCGCGCTGCCGAGGCGCTCACGCGTCGGCGCTCCAGGTGTCCGAGGGGCCGACCCGTGCGCCGCGGGCCCAGTCCGCCGCCGCCATGTCGCCCTTTCCGTCGGGCTTCACGCGGGTCACGAGGAGGGTGCCATCGGGCGTACCGAGCAGGACGCCGTCGCGCGCGACTCGGACCGCGCCGGGGTCGACGGCTTCGGCAGCGACGTGGGCGTCCAGTACGGTGAGCGGGCGGCTCGCCACCCGCGCCCGCGAGGGCGCGCTCGCGCCGGAAGCACGCACGCGACGTGCGAGCACGTTGGCGGGGGCCGAGGGGTCGAGCGCGACGTCTTCGCGCGTGACCTTGTCGGCGTAGGTCGCGAGCGAATCATCCTGCTTCGTCCAGTGGCACTCCCCGCGCTCCATGAGGTCGAGGGCGCGAACGAGGGCCTGCGCCCCGATCTGCCCGAGCGTCGCGGTGAGCTGGTCGGCGTTCATGTCCTCGATCGGGACACGTTCGACGACACAGTAGGGACCGGTATCGAGCCCCGGTTCCATCTTCATGATCGAGACGCCCGCGATCGCGTCTCCGGCAAGGATGGCCCGCTGGATCGGCGCGGCGCCGCGCCAGCGCGGCAGCAGAGACGCGTGCACGTTCACCGCTCCGTGCATGGGGATCTCGAGGATCTCACGCGGGAGGATGAGTCCGTAGGCGGCAACGACGATGATATCGGGCGAGAGCCGGGCGAGCTGGGTGTGCTGTTCGGGGTCCTTCAGCGAGGTGGGATCGAGGACGGGGGTCCCAAGTCGCAATGCGTGCTCTTTGACCGCCGAAGGGACGAGCTTCTTCCCGCGTCCACGGACCGCGTCGGGCCGGGTGTAGACGCCGACTACCTCGTGAGTACGGCCGAGCGCTTCGAGGGTGGGCACGGCGAACTCCGGAGTGCCCATGAAGACGACTCGCAACTCTCCCCCTCTCGAGTCGGACTAGAGGTCCGACTTGCGGTGCGGT
>JACRBU010000142.1 GCA_016213085.1 Coriobacteriales bacterium | reverse complement strand
GCATCCCCCTCTTCCCGCGGCATCCTGTGAGCGGGTACCAACACCGGTGAACGGCGTACCGGGGAGGAGTTCCTGTGCTCGAGTACCCACTCGCAACTGAGTATATCGGCCGCCCCGATGGTCGTCTTGCGTATGACGATACCGGCGGGTCCGGCCCGCTCGTGCTCTGCATCCCGGGGATGGGCGATCTCCGCAGCCAGTTCCGCCTCCTGCGCCCGCAACTCGTGGCTGCCGGCTATCGCGTGATGACGATGGATCTCCGGGGAGCCGGCGAGTCCTCGGCCTCATGGCCGAGCTACACGCCGCGAGACGTCGCCGAGGACGCGAGGGCGCTTCTCGAGGCCCACGCTGACGCGACGCCGGCGTTCGTCGTCGGGAACTCCATGGCGGCCGCATCGGCGCTCTGCCTTGCGGCTGCAGCTCCGGACCTCGTTCGCGCGTTGGTGCTGGTCGGCCCTGTCGCTCGCGATCATCCGAACGGCAAGGTGATGTCCGCGGCGTACCACGTTGCGATCGACGCGGGTTTCCTCGTCCCGTGGGGTCCCAACGCGTGGGCGACCTACTACCGGGGGCTCTATCCCGACTACGACGAGTCAGGCGAACCGCACGACCTCGAGGAGCACATCGCGCTCATCAAGCGCAATCTCGGCGAGCCCGGGAGGCTCAAGGCGCTTCGGAAGTTCATGCTGGCGAGCAAGAGCGAATGCACCGGCCACATCGGCGAGGTCCACGTCCCGGTGCTCGCGATCGCGGGCTCGCTCGACCCGGACGTTCCCGACCCGCTCGCCGAACTCGAGTGGCTGGCCGACGAGCTCGGCGCGGAGACGATGCTGCTCGAGGACGTCGGGCACTATCCGCACGTGGAGATGGTGCAGGTGTCGGGGCCCGCCATCGTCGGATTCCTCGGTCGAGTACTCGCCGGAGGCAAGGAGCCGTGCGCACCTGGGCGTGACGCGGACCGGGCCTAGTCGCCCATTCCCTCGGCGAGGTAGCTGATCGCCTTCTGACTGGAATCGGGCGCGATGGCGACTGAGACGCCCTCGGCGTCATTCGCGTCGAGCCACTTGAGCGCGCCCGCGACGATCGCGGCACCGGAGGAGCCGATCATGATCGCTTCTTCGCGGTGGAGGCGCGCCGACATCCTGCGGGCATCGGCGTCGTCAACGAAGACGATCTCGTCGATCACCGAGCGGTCGAGGATTCCAGGCACGCTCGTCTCTTCGAGATTCTTGAGGCCCGAGCTGCGGTGGCCCGGCACGGGTTCGATAGCTATGACGTTGATCGAGGGGTCCTGCTCCTTGAGGAAGCGGCCGACGCCAGTGATCGTGCCGGTCGTGCCGAACCCTGCGAACACGTTGCGAACGCGGCCCTCGGTTTGCGCCCAGATCTCAGGACCGGTCGACTCGTAATGCGCGCGCACGTTGTCGGGGTTGTCGTACTGGTTCGGCATCACGTACTCGTCGCTTACAGCGATCATCTCTTCGGCGATGTCCATCGCGACGTCCATGGGATGCCGGCCGCCGGTGGGACCCGCCGGGGTGTGCACCACTTGAGCGCCAAGCGCCCTGAGAAGCACTTCCTTCTCGAATGGCATCGAGTGCGGCACCGTAGCCACCATGGGGTGATCGAGGAGCGCTGCCATCGCCGCGATCGCGATGCCGGTGTTGCCCGACGTCGGCTCGAGGATCGTCCTGCCTTCGAGTGCGCCTTCCTGCTCGAGCGCTTCGAGCATCCACTTGGCGGCCCGGTCCTTGACCGAGCCGAACGGGTTCATCCACTCGAGCTTCACGTAGAGCGAGGCGGTCGAGAGGCTCGGGACGACTCTGCGCAGAGCAACCATCGGAGTGGGGTTCTCGACGTCACCGATCATCGACCGAAGGTCGTCGTAGCGCTTGAGCCGGGAATCGTCTCCCAGCAGGTTGTCGTCGCGAGTCGTCATGAAGCGCATTCTATCGCGATGGAGCGGACGGACTCCGTTTGGTAGACTTTTCCTAGTCTTGGGAATACCGCAAATTGGGCGTTTCGACTGATCTCGCAACGCGCCTACCTGCGGTGAAAGGTTCCATAGACCAGTCGATACCTGTCCCAGGACTGTGTTACGACTGCGCAGGGAGCACCGCTTGCCGGACGGCTCCGCGGTGTGGTCAGACGGTTCGAGCGAGCGTGTCCGACATTGCGTCGGGCATCTGGCGGAGCCCCCGGCAGCGGCTCTCGTGGGCACCGCCAGCTCAAGTCGTCGGGCGCACCAGAACCCGGACATGGCTACCGGACGACGAGCGGCGGCGGCTCGTCGAGGAGGGAGAGGCATGGCGCGCATCCTGCTCGTGGAGCAGGTCGATCTGTATCTGCGCGGCCTGTGCGATGTCCTGGAGAGCCACGAGGTCGGGCGGCCGGACGAGATGATCGGGACGATGGGTCTCGAGAGCTACGATCTGGCCATCGTGAGCACCTCCAAGCCCACCGCGGCGTATCGCGACTATCTTGCGCCTCACCTCGAAGTGCCCATCGTACTCATCACCGATGAGAGCGAATGGGAGACGATGGCCGACCTCTTCACGACCATGAACGTCCGTGGGATGATCCACCGCCATGCGCCGGCGGAGATCGTGCACGCGGCCGTGCAGGAGGTGCTCGCCGGCGGTGTCTACTTCGACACGGCGGCGTGCGCCGTGGTCCACGTCGCGCGAACTGCACGTCTGAGCGAGATCGGCGCCACCGAGCGCGAACTCGAAGTGCTTGAGCTCCTGCTACGGGGGCAGACGAACGCGGCGATCGCCAGGACGCTCGGCTGCACGGAGCGCACCGTGAAGTTTCACGTCTCCAACCTGCTGCGCAAGTCGGGGGCGTCTTCGCGCGGCGACTTGGCAGAGAAACTCTCGGGCATCGAGACCCGCTTCGGACTCGACGTCGAGAAGGCGTGCGGGCTGGATCGCCCGCAACAATCGCAAGAACCTCCGTTCGACCAGTAGGAATCTGTACCTAGACCTTGCAAGACTCTCGTCGTGCGGTCTCGCCGGGGGGAGGGGCCGCACCCCACTGCTCAGACGCCGCTCCGAGGCGGGGGCACCAGGGTCGGGAGGTCCGGGACCCTCCGCATTGGGGACGAACAAACCATGGCTCCCCGACCCGAGAGACTCCGCTTCGTGACCTTTCTCTCGCCCGAGATGTGCGAGGTCTACGACGCCCTCGTTCGCTACGTAGGCAAGGTCCTCGAGCGGTCAGCTGTGCTGTGCGTCGGAACGCACGACTACGACGTGTTCGCCAAGGGCGAGGCCGACTTCGGCTTTATTTGAAGCCTGCCATACGTGCTGGCGTCAAGGCGGCGGTCGGCCGCCTACGAACCCATCGCTGCGCCAGTGTTGCGGGGGGCGCGCTACGGAGGTCGTCCGATCTACTTCTCCGACGTCGTTGTCGGTGCGGACTCCGAAGCGCAGTCGTTCGAGGACCTGCGCGGGCGCTCCTTCGCCGTCAACGAGCGTTCGTCGCACTCCGGCTACGCCGTGGTCCGCGACAGGCTGATCGCGATGGGCGAGACGCATGGGTTCTTCGGCAGGGTGGTCGAATCGGGCGCTCACGTGACATCGATCGCGATGGTCGCGAAGGGTGAGGTGGACGCGTCGGCGATCGACTCGCACGTACTCGCGCTGGAGCTGCGCGATCATCCGGAGCTGCGAGAGCAGCTGCGGATGATCGACGCGTTGGGTCCGGCGACGATTCAGCCCGTGGTTGCCGCGAATCACGTAGCCGCCGAGGTGCGCGAGCAGGTTCGTGAGGCGTTTCTCGGGATGGCGGATGACGAAGGTGCGCGTTCGTGCTTGGAGCTCGGCTTGATCGAGCGATTCGTGCTCGCGGACGCCTCGAGCTACGACGACATCAGAGCCGAGGTCGATCGCGCCGAGGCGGCGCACTTCCTCGTGCTCAAGTAGCGCGGCCGGCTACAGCTTCGGCGGGCACGATGCCCACGGTTCGGGCACACGGGCGTATGCGCCGCGTCCCCGCACGTGAACGACGAGTTCGCGGTCGCACTCGTGGACGTGGGTCTTGAGCCAGTCGCGGAGGAACTCGAGAACCGGGGCGGTGCTGGTCAGCTCGCCACGGCGGAATTCGAGGACCTTGACGCGCACGCCCTCGGTGAGCTTGCGATGCTCTGCCATGTGGCTGTCGATCGCAGCCTCGGGGAACCCTTCGCGCGCCATGAGGTCCTCTTCGGTCGCGAAGTGCATGAGGACATACTCGCTGAGGTAGTCGAGTACACGCATGATCTCCGCGGGGTTGTCGGCCGCGCATTCCAGCTGGTTGAACAGCCGGTGGATCGTCATGTGCTGTCGGTCGACGACGAGGTCGCCGGTCTCGAGAGTCGGATCCCACTCGAATGGGGTCATCACTGCTCCGTGGAAGCCGGGTCTGGTGCCGACGTGCCAGCGCATTCCGTGCCGAACGCCCGATGCACGCGTAGAAGTTAATGGAAACTCAATCAATACGCTCGACTACAGCCCGCAGGCGACTTCACCGTCCGCCAGTTCGGTGATGGTCGGCGAGTCGCCGCAGACGGGGCAGGACGCGTCGCGCGCGACCTCGAACGTCCGCACATCCATCGTGAGGGTATCGACGAACATCGCCCGTCCAACGAGCGTTCCGTCGGTCCCGAGGAGCACCTTGAGGGCCTCGACCGCCTGAAGGGAGCCGAGCACCCCGGCGACCGGGCCGAGGATGCCCGCTTGGGAGCAACTGGGCACAGCCCCAGCCTCAGGCGGCTGCGGGAACAGGCAGCGGTAGCACGGCCCGGTACGGGGCGCGATGGTCATGAGCTGGCCGTAGAAGCGCAGGATGGCCGCCTCGACCAGGGGGATGCCGAGCATCACGCAGGCGTCGTTCACGAGGTAGCGGGTGGCGAAGTTGTCGCTTCCGTCGAGCACGAGGTCGTGGCCGGTGAACAGCTTGCGGATGTTGTCGGCGTCGACCCGTGCCTCGACCACCTCGACCGTAACGTTCGGATTGATCGCTCGCATAGTCTCGGCGGCGGAACGAGCCTTGTTGGTGCCGATGTCCGGCGTGGCGTGCGCGATCTGCCGTTGCAGGTTCGATTCGTCGACCACATCGCCATCGAGCACGGTGATCCGCCCGACGCCTGCGGCAGCCAGATAGAGCAGGGACGGTGATCCGAGGCCCCCGGCCCCGACGACCACCACCGACGACTCGAGCAGCCGCTCCTGGCCCGCGCCTCCCACCTCGGGGACGAGGAGTTGGCGGCTGTACCTGACGATGTCCTGTTCGCTGAGGGCCATGTTTGCTCTCTCTCGAGCGCCGTGCGGCGCGTTCAGATCCGGAAGTAAGGTGCGAGGCTGATGTAGCGCTCGCCGGTATCGGGGAGCAGGGTCACGACGCGCTTGCCCGGCCCGAGCCGCGCGGCGACGTCGAACGCCGCCCATGCGGCCGCCCCCGAGGAGACGCCGACGAAGAGGCCGTCGGTTCGGGCGAGCGATCGCGCGGCCTCATACGCGACGATGTCGTCCACCGGCACGATCTCGTCGATCAGCGTGCGGTCGAGGATGCTGGGGACGAATCCTGCACCGATCCCCTGGATGCGGTGGGCGCCCGGCATGCCGCCGGAGAGCACCGGGGAGGAGGCAGGTTCGACGGCGACGATGCGCACCCGCGGGAGCACTCGGCGGATCGCCCGACCGGCACCGGTCAGGGTCCCGCCCGTCCCGACGCCGACGACGAACGCGTCGAACTCGGGGATCGCCTCGAGTATCTCGGGCCCGGTCGTGCGCTCGTGCGCGTCGGGGTTCGCCGCGTTCTCGAACTGCCGCGGCATGAACGCAGCAGAGCTCGCGGCGATGGCCTGGGCGACCTGCACGGAGCCCGCCATGCCGCCCTCGGCGGGGGTCGCGACGGTCGTTGCGCCGAGCGCTTCGACGGTCGCGATTCGCTCGGCGCTCATGCCCTCAGGCATCACGAGCGCGAGCTGGTAGCCGCGCGCGGCGCACACGATCGCGAGCCCGATGCCGGTGTTGCCCGACGTCGCTTCGACGACCTTTCCGCCGGCCGTGAGGGCGCCTCGACGTTCGGCATCGTCGATCATCGCGAGAGCGATGCGGTCCTTCACGCTGCCGCCCGGATTCGTGTACTCGACTTTCGCCCAGACCTCTGCTTGGTCCGGCGCGGTCGGGCTGAGCCGGACCATCGGCGTGCGGCCGATGGACGCGAGTATGTTCGGGCTCGCGGTCAGCGCTTACTCGCTTCCTCCGGCGAGGTGCAGCATGATCTCGACCTCGTCGCCGTCATCGAGCGCGACGCCGTCGATGTCGTCCCTGCGCACGATCACCTTGTTGACGGCGAGCGTTGCGACCTCGGGACGGATCTTGACCGAGGCGAGCAGCTCCGGGAGCGTCGTTGGAGCCTCCGCGTCTTCGGGCCTGCCGTTGATGAAGACCTTGATTGCCATGCTCATCCTTCCGTTGGTTCGATCGTCACTTCGTCAGTCACGCCTTCGGCGATGCGCCACGCTCTGACGGTGGGCTCGCCGAGGAGCGAGATGATGAGGTAGAGCGCCTCGGGGTCGTGCGCGTCGGCGATGTCGGTCGCCGAGGGACGTGCTGGCGAGGCGGGGTGCGAGTGATAGACGCCGATGACCTCCGCGCCCGACTCACGAATGGTGGTGTACGTGGCGAACTGCTCCGCCGGGTCGATCGAGTAGTAGGTTGCGCTCGCCGCAGCGTTGCGCACGGGGTACAGCGCGCTCACCTCGCCGTCGGTTCCGGCGAGGATCCCGCAGGTCTCGAGCGGCGCATCGGCGTTGGCTTGCGCGTGGAGTTGCTCGAGCAGCGCATGGGTTATGCGAACGCGGTCGCTCACGACGCGCCGCCCTTCCGCACGCGCAGTTCGAAGTGGCCTTCGGCGGCCTTGCCGAGTGCGAGCACCGCGTTGCCTTCGTCAGCGAGACTGCGCGGCACGTTGCGCACCGGTTCGCCGTCGTCGAGCAGGACGGTGAGTTCCTCGCCGGCCGTGAGCGGCTCGAGGGCGAGCTTGGCCTTCACGAAGTTGAGCGGGCATCCGACCCCGCGCAGATCGATCGTTTCGCTCATCCGAGAACCTCCTCGATGAAGTGGTCGTGGCCGACGCGGTCCATGGTGTCTCGCAGCCGCTCCCCTTTGACGCCGAGCCGGCGATACGCGTCGACCGCTGAATCGGCGATGCGAAGCGCCTCGTGGTCGTCGATGAAGGTCTCCGCGAGAACGCCGAGCCGCGGGTTCTTGCCGAAGCACCCGCCGAGGAAGACGCGCCAGCCAGCCGCTTCGGCGCGGATCGCGCGGGTCGGGCAGGCCTGCACGCAGCGGCCATCGTGGTCGCAGAGCGCGAGGTCGATGTGGGGGCGCCCCTCGGCATCGAGGGTGATCGCGCCGGTCGGGCAGGCGTCGGCGCACACGCCGCATGCGATGCATGCGCCTTCGAGTTCGTCGAACACGGGCCGAACCGCTCCCTGGAAGCCGACATCGTTCTCCTGCGGCTTTGCGCACGAAGCCGAGCATCCCGTCACGCCGATCTTGAACTTGTGCGGGAGCAGGTCGCCGCGTCCGTAGAGTGAGGCGTCGAGCGCGGCGGCGAGCGCGCGGGTGTCGTTGAGACCGCGCTTGCAGAAGGTCGAACCCGGGCAGCTGACCGGCACGCGCACGCGCGGCCCGCACGCGCCGGTCCCGAGACCGGCTGCGGCAAGCGCGGCGTGGACCGCGTCGAAGCTCTCCGCCCGGACGCCGCGCACCTCCAGGCACTGCCGAACCGTCAGGTGCACGGTGCCGTCGCCGAAGTCATCGGCGATGCGGGAGATGGCGCGCAGCTGTTCGGCGGTAGCGTCGCCGACCGGGATCTTGATCCGCACGGCGAAGATCTCAGGCTCTCTGAGCTTGATGAACCCGCCGCCTTTGAGTGTCGCTTCGTCTACTGCCATAGGAGCGCTCCTTGCGTCGCTAGATCGAGTAGTCCTCGACGAACAGGTGGGTCTCCCGCGGAGACACGTAGACCTCTTGACCGGGCGCGAGCCCGAGTGAGTCGAACACCGCGCGCTCGACCTCGGCGAAGATCGCGGTTCCTTCGATGTCCTCGAGTTCGAGCTTGACGCGAGGTCCGGCCGGGTTGACGTGCTCGACGCGGGCCGAGAAGTGAGGACCCTCGGGTATCGAGGTCGAGACGTCGAGGTCGTGCGGGCGGAAGTACGCTCGCGCGGCGGCCGTACCGGCTCGGTCGTGCTGAGGGGCGTCGAGGACGAGGGAGCCGACGTGTGCGACGCCGTCGGAGACCTCACCGTGAAAGACGTTCACGTTGCCGAGGAACTCCATCACGAACTCGTTCGCCGGGCTTCGAAAGACCTCCTCGGGCGAGCCGGCCTGTTCGATCCGCCCGGCGTTCATCACGACGATGCGGTCGGCGACCTCGAGCGCCTCCTCCTGGTCGTGCGTGACGAAGATGGTGGTCACGCCGATCTGGTCGTGCAGCCGCCGTAACCAGCGCCGAAGCTCGAGGCGGACCTTGGCGTCGAGTGCGCCGAAGGGCTCGTCGAGCAGGAGCACGCGCGGGTCGGAGGCGAGCGCGCGCGCCAGCGCGACCCGCTGGCGCTGGCCGCCCGAAAGCTGCGCTGGGTATCGCTTGGCGAGGCCTTCGAGCCGGAAGAGCGCGAGCAGCTCGCTCACGCGCTCGGCGACCTCGGCCTTGGGCGCGCGCTTCATGCGCTGCGCGAAGCCGATGTTCTCGGCGACGGTCATGTGCTTGAAGAGCGCGTAGTGCTGGAAGACGAACCCGATGCCGCGGTCGCGTACGTCGACGTCGGTCACGTCGACGCCTTCGATCTGGACGGTTCCCGCGTCCGGGACCTCGAGCCCGGCGATGACACGCAGGAGCGTCGTCTTGCCGGAGCCCGAGGGCCCCAGCAGCGCGAGTAGTTCGCCCTGGCCGACGGTGAGGTCGATGGCGTCGAGCGCCTTGAACGCGCCGAAGTCCTTGCTGGCGGACTGAACGATGATGCTCATCGGCCGCCTCCTTCGGAAGTATCGAGCGCGATCGAGGCGCGGCGCTTCTCGAGCGCGGCGACGGTGGCGCGTGCAAGCAGGGTGAAGGCGGCGGCGACGGTGAGCGGGACGGCCGCCGCGAACGCCGCCACGGTCTCGTAGTTCGAGTACGCGTGCTCGATGAAGAGCGGCAGCGTCTGGGTCTCGCCGATGAGGTTGCCCGAGACGACGGAGACGGCGCCGAACTCCCCGACGGCCCGCGCGGCCGTGAGCACGATCCCGTAAAACGCCGCCCACTTGAGGTTCGGCAGGACCACGTAGAGGACCGTCTGGGTCCGGCTCGCTCCGAGCGTGGCGGCGGCGTGCTCCCCGTCCTCGCCTTCCTCCTCGAGCACCGCCATGACCTCCTTCGCGACGAACGGAAGCGTCACGAAGATGGTCGCGAGCACGATGGCGGGAAGCGCGAAGACGAACGTGATCCCCGCATTGTCGAGGATTCCGCCGAACCAACCTCTTCGGCCGTAGAGCAGCAGGATCATGAGACCCGCGATGACCGGGGATATCGCGACGGGCACGTCGAGGAGCACGGGGACCAGCTTGCGCCCGGGCGCCTTCGTACGCGTGACGGTCCAGGCGGCCGCGAGGCCGAACACAGCGGTGAAGCCGATCGACGCGACGACCGCGATCGCGGTGAGCTTCGCGGCGTGCAGCACGTCCGAGCGAGTCAGGGCGTCGGCGAATGCCGACCAGCCTGCCGAGAACGCCGTCACGAAGACGCTTGCGACGGGCAGCGCGAGGGCCGCCAGAAGCCACGTGACTGCTCCGCCGATGATCAGGCGCCGGACGAGCGGCGATCCCGATCGCGTCCTCGAGCGATCAGCCACGGCTCTCACGCCCCCATCCTTGAAGAAGCGTCACGCCGACGAGGACGACGAGCGAGGTGGCGAGCATCACGATCGCGACAGCCGAGGCTCCCGGAGCGTCGTACTGCTCGATCTTCTGGAAGATCAGCACCGGCGCGGTGAGGGTCTTCATGGGCAGGTTGCCCGAGATAACGACCACGGAGCCGAATTCGCCCAGCGACCGGGCGAAGCTCAGCGCGAAGCCTGCAAGCAGCGCCGGGCGCAGGGACGGCAGGACGACGTGCAGGAACACCTGGTGGGCTCGGGCTCCGAGCGAGCGCCCCGCCTCCTCGACTTCGCATTCGAGCGCGTGGAGCACCGGCTGTACGCAGCGGATGACGAATGGGATCGACACGAACGTCATCGCGATCAGCACGCCCCAGCGGGTGTACGACGCCGTGAGGTTGAGCCAGTCCAGCGAGCCGTCCGGCAATCCGATCGCCTCGGCGATCCTGGTGCCGAGCGAGCCGAGCCAGCCGGCGGGGCTGAACAGCTGCGCCAGCGTGATGCCGGCGACGGCCGTCGGCATCGCGAAGGGGAGGTCGACCGCGGCGTCCGCGATCGAGCGGCCCGGGAACTCGTAGCGGACGAGCGCCCACGCGACGAGCAGCCCCATCACGGTGTTGAGCGCCGCCGTCAGCGCCGCACCGCCGAACGAGAGCGCGAGGGCCGCGAGCGCCGTGGGGTCGCTGACCTCGGCGATGATGCCGGAGATGCCGAGCTCGCGCGTGGTTGCGGCGAGCGCCGCGATCGGCAGGATCACGAGGATGCCGAGCACGCTCGCGGTCGTTCCCCAG
>JACRBU010000140.1 GCA_016213085.1 Coriobacteriales bacterium | reverse complement strand
GGGTGCGGTGTTGCCGGTCGGGTCCTTCGCGAGAGCAGTACCGGTCATCGCGAGGAGCATCATACCGACGAGGACAGCCGCAACCAGGGCCTTCTTGGCCATCGTGCTTCCTCTCTCTTGCCTTGTTGGAGTGTTCGAATCGTGCATGTGAGCAATCACCTCCTTCCTTGCACGGGATGCCGTCTAGTGACGGTGTGCTTATAGTCCTAATTGGACTAGGTGCACCACACTGACAGGACAGCGATATCCTCGGGTTCTCCTAAGTTGTGACGGGAGCGGGATCCGGGTGCACCGGCCTGTCATCGGCTTCGATGACGCCGATTCCACGCTCTTCGGCTTGAGTTGTCTGTTCTTTGTTCGGGAAGGCCACGGCCACGCGGCGGAGCCCCAGTCGCCCTCTCAGACGCGACGCCAGCTCGATCGTCGGGTCGGCGTCCTCCGCCTCACCGAAATCCACCTCGCGCAGCACGTCGTAGAGTCGGTCATCTTGCTGGAGCAGGTCCTCGATCGTCTCTGCCGTGCCACTCGGCACGTAGAGGCGCTTCGCGTCGGTCAGGAGATCGCCCAGCAGCGCGGCATCGTCGGCCCTGCGAAGCCCGCCGGCGTCGGTCACGATCGCAACCGGGCGCCTCGCGAGCAAGAGGGCAGCCGCGAGCAGCAAGAGCGGTATGAGCCACGGCAGCGCGCCCCGCGCTCGCGAGGCGAGCGGCGGACGCGGACTCGGGATCTTCACGATCTGAACGCGGTCGTTGAACGTGTCGGCGATCGCGAACGTCTCCTCGGCGATCTGGGTGATGCCGGTCGGATAGTAGAACTGCCCGTCCTGCCGTCCCCAGGACCCGAAGACGCCGAGCTGCCTTCCGTCAT
Source organism: Coriobacteriales bacterium (assembly GCA_016213085.1). Taxonomy (GTDB): domain Bacteria; phylum Actinomycetota; class Coriobacteriia; order Anaerosomatales; family JACRBU01; genus JACRBU01. The sequence continues at coordinate 9,642 of JACRBU010000140.1, read as the reverse complement.
CAGCGATCGCTACCAGTTCGCCGTTGAACGCGTCGACTCCGTACAGGACCCCGTCCGTCCCCATGGTCAATCCGGCGGGCAGTCCGTAGTCGCGCTTGCGGTCGGTCACTGCCTGCTTGGGGTTGATGCCCTTGCCAAGAGTCCAGAGCGACTTTCCGCTCTTGTCGATGGCCTGGAACCGGTAGTTCAGACTGTCGGCGACGAAGATCGTCCCGTTCTCGCCCACGACGAGGCCGGTCGGCCTGTCGATCTGCCCCGGCTTCTTGCCCCGGGTCAGCAGCTGGCCGGCCTGCTCGCCATCGAGCGTACCGATCAGTATCCCTTGCGACGTCGCGATGTAGAGACGGTCACGCTGGATGGCCATCGTCAGCGGAGTCGGTACCTCGAAGTTCCGGATGGGTTTGCCGTCGGCGCCATAGATCACGACCCGGTCCGGCTCACTCGAGGTCACGTAGACGCGTCCACGGGAGTCGACCTCGATCGCGGTCGGGTAGTTTAGCGAACCCTCGACTTTGGCTGGTCCGCCGATCACTCGCGCGAAGGCGCCTTCCTTGTCGAAGACAACCACACGGTGCTTGAAGGAATCGGCGACGTAGATGTTGCCTTTCGAGTCCGACGCTACCTCTGTCGGCCGGCGGAGCCGATCCGCCCCTCGCCCATAGATAGACGTGATGTGCGTGTACCCCTCGGTCTTCGCCGCTCCTTCTGCGGAAACCGCCGGTCCGAAGAGGTTGTTGGCGGCGAACCAGAGCCCCGCCGCGAAGACGGCGAGCAACAGAAGAGTCAGCAGTGGCCAGAGCCAGGGGCGATTCGACTTCGAGGGGGTGGTGACGGACATCGGTTACAACTCCTCTATTACTTGGACGTGCGCTTCTTGCCGGAAGAGGGCTTCTTCTTGGCTTCTGCAGCGGGCTGATGAGCGATCGGATTGCGCGCCTTCTCGATCTCCGCGTCGCTGACACCCATCGATTCCAGCGCCTCGGCGGCCCGTACGTTCTCCGGGTCGTAACCCAGAACCGCCAGATACTCTTCTTTCGCGCGCTTCTTGTTTCCCGACCTCTGGTACGCATCCGCAAGCGAGACGACCACGTACGTAGCCTCGGGACCATTGCCCAGGGCGCTCTCAAAGGCCTCGACCGCGCCCTTGTAGTCCTCTCGCTTCATGCGAAGTTCCCCGAGGTCGTAGTAGACCTCTCGGTAGGTTTCGCCGAAGGAGCCCGGAAGCGATGCGGCCTTCACGAGCGCCTTCTCAGCGCGCTCGAGATCGCCAAGCCCCCTATATGCGATGCCGAGCGCGTAATAGGGCTCGACACTTCCCTTGTCCGCCCGCACCGCGTTCTCCGCCTCTTTGCGCGCGCCCTCGTGGTCCCCCACTGTGGAGAGCGCCAGGCTGAGCTCCCAGCGCGCTTTCGCACTTGCCGGATCCTGCGACACGGCCTCGTAGGCGTCCTGCAGCAAGCGCTCTTCGACAGACCGCGGCCCGGTTGTGGCCTTGTCGGCCCGGGCTCCCAAGAACACCCGGCCGACGGTGAACAACGAGACGCCGATCAGCACGATGAGCGCCATGACGTAGAGCAGGCGCGCCCAACCCGTCCCGTAGCGGGGTCGAGCGGTGTAACTCAGCTGGCTCATTGGTTCGCAGACTCCTTCTTCGCAGCGTTCGATCGTGATGACGTAGTCACGCTCCAAGGCATGTCCTTGAGCGTGACCGTCCCCCAGAACTTCGCGACGTCCTTGCCCCCCAGTGACCCACTTGTGCGCCCCTCGACCGTGAACGCGACGCGCTCTATCCCCTCGAACTGCTTGAGTGTGTAGATCACGGCCACGAGTGTCACCCGCTGTACCTCATCGCTCGCTCCCGTCACGAGCACGTTTCGTGAGAAGTCGACCCACGCGATTCCGTCCTTCACCACGACGGAGCGAACGGTCGCGGGAGGGACCGTCGCCTTGAACTCGGGATTCCTGGGCTTTCCTGCGAATAGCACTCGAAGTGCCTGGAGTTCCGGGGAGCCTTCACCGCCGAGCACGGTCTTCTCCTCGAGGATCGTGTCGGTTGACGGATAGAAGACCGAGACCTCGGTCGAAGATGCGTCGACGGCGCGGTCGATCTCGAGCAGCTCAGAATCCGTTGCGCTTTCCGCTCGGGTCGAGCTGGCGCAGCCCGCGACCATCGCCGCGGAAGAGAGCGCAGCGGTCAGAACCACGGGGATGAAGATCGCCCTCGCCAGCCGAGTTCCCGTCACAGTCGCAACGCCCCTCCCATTTCCCGGTCCAAGTCGCATTCAGACTTCTTAGTCTTGCGTAATCTTAGTCCAGACTGTACTATTACGCAAGCTTCTATTTCAGTCGGTTGCCGACGTTCAATACTCGTAACCACGCGTCTTCAAGGAGTTCTCTGCGATGAACAGGCAGGTAGTTGGGGCAGTGTCGATCCTGCTTCTCAATGCGCTCGCGGTGGGCGCGCTCACTCAGATGACCGGTTGCGCCTCGTACAAGACTTCGCGGTTGCTATCCGCCGAGGAGCAGGAAGCGGCGGCCAACCAAGTGAAGACGCGGCAACTCGGGCCTGACGAGGTCGCGAAGCTGGAGAAAGTGCTCGTTGGCGAGATCCAGAGCGTCTACGCCGCGGACAACGGGATGGCGCGCGTCTTTGGACAGGTTGCGAACCTCGGGCAGAAGCCCTATGCCGCTGTCACCTTCGAGATAGTGGCGGTCGTCGACAAAGGCGACCAATCGTCGACCAACACCGTCGCAACGTTCACGGTGAGGGACCTCGAGCCGGGAAGTCTCAAGCCCTTCGATGTCCAGACTGCTGCCGGCATGGGGGACACGAACCAGCTTCGCGTTGAGGTGAGCGGCATCCGCTAGCGGATCGTGGCACCTGCGGGACTATGCGCTAATGTGTCGCGCTGCCTTCGCGAGGCGAATTCACCTGCATGCTCTGAAGCATCCAGATCACGCCGACCGTCAGCACCACCGCCGCGCCCATGCGAAAGACCTGGATCGGCACGCCAAAGAGCCTGAGCACGAACGGATAGCCGGTAGCAAAGGCGCCGCCGAGGACGCCGTAGGCGGCCATCCCGCCTGCCGCAACCATCGCACCGCGCCGGCATTGGTCCATTCCGAGACTCGCACACTGCCGACTGACCCTGTAGAAGCCGCCAGCCGCGAGCAGGCACGCCGGAAGCGCGATGAACAGCCTGGTCTGGAGTTCCACACGTGCCATCGACCCAACCGTCGCCCCCTCTGCGTACTGAGCTGCCAGATAGGCGGCAACGCCCACACCTGCCACAACGGACACGATGACGATGACGCGGTAGAGCTCCTCGTTGTCGATCAACGACACGATTCCGAAAAGGAAGAGCCAGACGAACGACGTCGCCAGGAGTACAAGGCGAGCTGCGGCAAGCGCGCTGGTGGGAGACGCGTCCATCCCAGGGGAGCGCAGGACCGCGTCCAGCAGATCGGAAAACCCGTGAAGGATGGCGAAGATGATGAGTGAGATCATCTTCCGCGAGATGCCGAACGGCGGTGCTTTGCGCGTGTAGTAGCCGATGGCGCCAGCCATCACGAGGAATGTCAGGCCATAGATCGCGTAGAGGACGACGAGGAACCAGGATGACGTCACGTCCTCGCCCCCTAGCCCAGAACACCGACGGCCGTGAGGATGTCTACCTGCTCCGCGGAGAGCTCACGCACGAAGCGCTTCGAGACATCCTCCACGAACCCCTCGCCCAACCTTGTGGCGATCGCCCGCACCAGCAGCTCGGTGTACTCGCGCGCCCTGGACGCGACCTCTCGATAGGTGTCCTGGAAGCCCCGGGACTCGAGGTTCTTGTCGGCATCGCGGAAGTCCGGGAGTCGTGCAGCCCCCGCTGCCAGTGCAACGTCCTCGAATACCGTCATGACGCCCCTCTTGCCAGCAAAGACCCTGACGGCCTCCTCCCAACGCCGAACATACGCCGAAACCGCAACCACGAGATCACGCTTGCTTCGGTCCGCCCTGACGACCCAACCCACGGCCCACAGGGGATACGCCGTTCGCTTGACCCGCTGCGTGCTCCACTTCAGTGCCTTCGCGAGCTCACCGACCGTGCGCACGCCATCGGCGAGCGTAAGCACAGCGCGCTCGTCCGGCGTCAGATCACAGCCGATGATGTCGCGCTCGTATCCCGTCCGCACGTCCAGCAGCGTCAGGGGGTCAGGCAGCATGCGATCGATCAGAGCTGGGTCGAGCGGATCGCGCGATCCGGCAAGCAGCGCCCCCGTGAGGCTACCGACCGGCCGGACACCCGCCTCGATGACCTCGGAGGGCTCGAACTCGTAGCGCCCACGCGTCGAGGTCAGCGCCCTCTGCAATGCGGACGCGTCGTCAAACTCATCAGGCGCGAGGATCCCGTACAGTCGGCCTTCGTCGAACGCGAGGCCGACGTCTCCGTCCCCAGTGCGCACCCAGAACACTCCGCTGCGTCCCGCCGCCTCCAGACTACGGAGCACGTCGGACAGGACGTCGGTTTGCAGCGATCCCGAGACCGCGCCTGCCTGAGCCGAGGCCCCTCGAAGCATAGACAGGTAGCCCGACATGAAGTCGATGTCCGCACGGAGGACCGCAAGTCGGTGCTCGAGCACAAGAAGCAGGCTGGGGTCGCCGAGCGGAGCGCGCGAGATGATCCCCTGGAGGCGCTGAGCCTGGTCTTCCATGGTCCCCACGCGCGCTTCGACCCGCTCCAGCGTGCGGGGAGGCTCGATCTGATTCGCGTAGTACAGAGCGATGTCGAAGTCGTCCCCCGGCTCAGTGGGGCTCGAGAGCGCCTGCTCCAAGGAGCCGACGAAGGTCCTGCGGCCATCGTCCGTGATCGAGTAGACGGTGCGCTCGGGCTTACCTCCACGCCGCTCGGAATGCTTCGAGACAAGTCCACGCTTCTCGAGGCGCCCCAGTGCGTAGTAGATGGACGTTCGGCCCAGACGGATCCACGCTTCCATCTCGGGCTGCGCGAGGTACTCGGCGATCTCATAGCCGTGCATCGAGCGGCTCATCAGCAGGCCGAGCAACATCAGGTCGGTGCGAGAGATCTCCAACTGGGCAAGGCCGTTGTTCGATTCAGCCGGGGCCACCGGACCACCCTCCGCGCGGGCGTGAGCAGGACGTGAAGCAACCGACTACACCTTAACAAACCTTCACGAAATAGTCCAAGGTCGACTATGGTGCCTTGGGACCCGCCGATTCCCTGCGCTTGGCCTCTCGGTGGCAGCTCTCGCAAGTTGAGTCCGCGTGGCAGTAGTCGCACATAGACAGCGGTGGTGCGTCACCGTGGCAAGGGTCGCACACCGGTTGCCGGACCCGCTTCCCCCTCGATGCCGCCCCGTGCAGTGGCATCCACCGCGTTCGATCGCCGTGAGGCGACGGGAACGTATGGCATTCCTTGTTGCAGAACCCGCCGCCGTAGTTCGCTGAACCCGTACCGTGCGGAGACGGGGGGACGCCGCTCTCCCGCTCATGGCAGATCTTGCAGCCCTCCTGCTTGAACTCGCCGTAGTAGAAGTGCCCTCCGTTCGCCCAGCCTGCTGGATGCGGCATCTCCACTCCGCCATGACATTCGACGCACTTCGTCGCGAGCGATCGCGTATGGCACCCTCGGCACGTGCCGTCGACGGGCAGCGGCACACTCCGGACGTCGCGTGCTCCCGGGGATGCGTCCGACGGCTTGCCGATGTGGCACAGAGAGCACTTCGCGGACGCAGACTTCCCATCGTGGCACGTCAGGCACTGCCTCATGGCGCTGCGCGCTTTGGCCACCTGTACGACCTGGTGACCTACATTGTCATGGCAGCGGGCACAGGGGACGCCGAGATCGCGGAGGTGGCCATGTGACAGCCTCACCCTGCGTCCTGAGTCCGCGTCCTTCGTCAGGAGCGCCTGGTGACATCGCGCGCATCCGTCGGAGGGCACGACGTCGGCGCGTGCGGACCGTGCTTCCCCGGTGCGGTACATGGCGATGGCCATCCGCGGGTACGCGAGGACCTGCCTCGCCCAGCCCATCGCCCCCCCGGGACGGTGACAGCTCACGCAATCCACCGATTCGTGACGGTTCGCCGACGGTGTGGTGGCATGGCAACCGACGCATCGGTCCGTCGAGGTCGCCGCCGTCACGCCGTATGCGCACGCGATGGCAACCAGCGCGAGCGCCGCGATCCCGGCAATCGCCCGGATGAGTCGGCGCCGTGTCCGCAGCGGGACCTTCCGGATGCGCGAGCGCGGGCCTCGCTCGGACGTGCCCGAGCGGCGCAAGAGCCCCCTCAGCCGTAAGCCTCCCTTGCGCACCTTGCGCACGGTTCGGACCGAACGCTGCACGTCGGACCCGACTTCGGTGTCGGCGCCGTTGTCCCGCGGGTGCTTCGCGGTCATCGTGCCTCACCCCATGGCGGTCGCACGCCGGCTCGTTTCCTCAGCGCCTGGGAGCGGTCGCTCTCGAGACCTGGGTGCCTATGGCGAGCATGGCATCCGAGGCAATCTCGGGAGATGTGACACCGGACGCACCGCTTGTCACGAACGGTCGAAGCGATTCGCGCGTGCGTGCGCCGAAACCCCTTCGCGTGCGGCATCTCGATGCCATGGCACGTGGTGCAGAAACGACGCTCGTGACACTGCGAGAGACACGTCGCGGAGGGAGACATCGATTCTCGGCCGTGCTGGGACATCCATTCCGGCGCATGGGGGAGCTGCGTCCCGTGACAGCCGGCGCATCGGGCAGCCGAGTGACACGCTGCGCACGAGGCCAAGTCGCCCATCCCGTGCAGTGACTGCCAGTCCTCACCGTGCGTCATGCGGAAGCTCCCGCGGACGAGCCTCACGCCCTTAGACACGCTGTTGACGTGACAGATCCCGCAATCCCGTGAGATCGGCGACACCAGATGACATCGAAGGCACTCGACCATGTCGACCGTGCCGGCAACCCCCCCGACCGCACCGTGAACGGAGTGACAGTCAGTGCAAGGGATACGTGCTTCGTGCGGCTCGGCGTGACTCATCTTCAAGCCCCGGCTGACGACCAGGCGATCGAGGAGATCTCGATGACACGAAAGGCAACGCTCCGAACTGACAGTGGCACCTTGAGCCCCGGCCGGGTCGAGCCCGAGCCGGGCGACCCCCATGTCCACCATCCTCGCGCGAAGATCCAGGACGCCCCACGCACCGTTGTCCCGATGGCATGCAGAACACCGAACCGCCGAATGCGCCGCTTCACGAACGAGCGCTCCCTCCCGGGAATGACAGAGGGTACATGCGGGTTCGACAGCGGTGAGCGACGTGCCCAACAGCAAGAATCCGAGCGCAGCCAGCAGTGCGGGCACCCAGTAGGCGGCCACTGCACGGCGCGCATGCGGGCGATTGGGCGCCACGCTCGGCGCAGTCGGTCCATGGTCTCTGCTGGGCGGGGATTCCGAGCTGCGGTTCACTGCATCCCTCCGCCGGCGCCGCCTCCGCCGGTGCGAGCATGGTGCACGACCGCCCGGGCGACCTCTTCCGCCGAGCGTTTGAGCAGGCCGCTCTTGCCCGACGGGACGACGTACTGGAACGAGACCTCGACACCATATGTGACGCCGCTCTGCGCCCAGGTCATGTAGTAAGAGCGACCGTCATTGCTGAAGCCGCGAGCCGTAACGAATCCCTGGAAGATATCTCCGGACGCTCTGCTTGGATACCGCTCGTCCCTCGCCTTCAGGAGTGTCGATGCCGACTTCCCACCGCCATGAGCCGACTGGGCGTAGGCCACGATCGGCGTCGCGAGGTTTCGCTCCTCGTCCTTCGGAAGGTAGACGGCCTCGACGATCCCGCCAGAAGTGCCCGGCGCTACCTGCGGTCCTTCCACGTCCCAACCGTCGACAGCCGAGGGCAGAAGATCAGCGGGTTTCTTCTCCTTGAGCTCCTGCTTCTCTTCGTCCAGTCGCAACAGCTCGTCCCCGGGTCGCGCACCCGCTCCCGAGAAGCCAGCCAGATTGAGTGAAGGAGCGCCCCCCTGCGCTTCCCAAGCGAGAGTGGCGCCCCATACCAAGAAGGACGCCAGCGCAAATAGCGCAGACGCCATAAGTGCGCTGCGGACGGCGCGCAGCTCTCGCTCGCGTCGTGCGAGGGGTTTGGGGGCGGGCATGGTGAGCTCCGGAACAACCTAGGCGGCCGCTTTAGTCTAGCTAGTACTATTCCATAAGCAAGCGCTGTGCCTCCGACCGCCAATGGCGGCTCGCAGAGGCAGCCCCGGCGTACTCGGTAGATCGACGGGATTCCCGGGCTCGACCCGAGGTGCCGCCTAAACGCGTCGAGGCGACCGGTGGCGGTCGCCTCGAACTGATGAACTGTTCCCGAGCCTAGACGGGCTCGACCCTCGTCACTTCCGGGATCTGCTCCTTGAGCACGCGCTCCACGCCATTGGCGAGGGTGAGTTGCGACATCGGGCAGCCCTTGCAGGCGCCGACGAGCTCTACCTTCACAACGCCGTCCTCAGTGACGTCCACAAGTTCGACATCACCACCATCGGCCTGAAGGGCTGGACGAATCTGATCAAGAACCTCCTGGACACGCTGCCTGTCCATACTGTGACCTCCGTGGGGGCTGTGGCTGCCGTCAAGCAAAGCCGGCGATCGTGCCGGAACGAGTGATCAACACTCAGCTAAGACCGTACCACAATCCTTACCCACGCGCTCAAAATTCCCCGAAGGTCCGCGGATGCGCGACCACAGTCGTTGGCGCCAGGACCCTGCCCAGGGCCCTGGCGCCTACCAAGAAGAAGATGTCGTGCTGCGATCGGCTGTCACTCCGACTACCGCACGCCCTAGCCGTTATAGTACCGTTTGGACTAGCGCTCCGCAAGACAGAACCGTCGAATGTGCTCAGCAGCGTCCTACTCTCCCACCGGCTAAACCGGCAGTACCATCGGCGCTGGAGGGCTTAACTTCCGAGTTCGGAATGGGATCGGGTGTACCCCCTCCGCCAAAACCACTGAGCACATTCGACGGTTCTCGTCGAATGAGCGTATTCAGATGTCAACGCTCAAGCGTGCCTTGGCCGGCACCTTGAGAGCTGCATAGCGCTTGTAGATCTCGGAATGAGAACAAGACCTCGGCCTATTAGTATCGCTCGGCTAAACACATTGCTGCGCTTACACCTGCGACCTATCAACCTCGTAGTCTGCGAGGGGCCTTACCTGGTTAACCCAGTGAGAGACCTCATCTTGTGACAGGCTTCCCGCTTAGATGCTTTCAGCGGTTATCCCAACCGAACGTAGCTAACCAGCGGTGCCACTGGCGTGACAACTGGTACACCAGAGGTCCGTCCGTCCCGGTCCTCTCGTACTAGGGACAGCCTCACTCAAGTCTCTTACGCCCACGGTGGATAGGGACCGAACTGTCTCACGACGTTCTAAACCCAGCTCGCGTACCGCTTTAATTGGCGAACAGCCAAACCCTTGGGACCTACTCCAGCCCCAGGATGCGATGAGCCGACATCGAGGTGCCAAACCCTCCCGTCGATGTGGACTCTTGGGGAGGATCAGCCTGTTATCCCCGGAGTACCTTTTATCCGTTGAGCGACGGCCATTCCACGCTGAGCCGCCGGATCACTAGAGCCGACTTTCGTCTCTGCTCGACTTG
>JACRBU010000138.1 GCA_016213085.1 Coriobacteriales bacterium | reverse complement strand
GTCACATGGTTCCTGCTGTACGCGGTAGCGGTACTGGGACTCGCTGGCAGCGCCATCGTGGTCCACCGGGATCGCGCAAAGACGCGCTTGGGCCGAGGCGCGCCCGTGCTCGTCGCGTTCGCGATGGCCACCGCTGGGGCGATCGCCGTCCACGTCATGGTGCCCTCGCTCGGCCACGCCATGAGTCCACGGTATCTGGCTCTGACGTGGTCCTTCGGAGTGCTGGTGCTTGCGTGGGTTGCCGACCTATGGGAGGTGCCGACTGCGTACTGGGTGGTTTCGCTGTTCGCCGTGCCGCTCGTCGTGGCGAGCGTCTACATCGTCGGAATCGCGCCGCGCAAGGCGGCCCCTCCGATCGCGGGCTCGGCCCGCCATGTCGTGGTGGACAACCTCGCACGCGGCGTACTGCTTCCCTACGTCCATCAGACCGGCCCGGACACGCTCGTGTACGCGCAGTCACGGACCGAACTCCTCGAGGCGCCCGAGGAATGGCTCGAACGCCTTGGACCGGGGGACCTCGTGGTCCTCATCGACATGTACGGCAACAAGAAGGACGAGAAGCCGAAGCTGCTGAGCCTCGTCGAAGAACGATGGACGCTCAGGGCCGAGCGCGCCGAGGGTCTGCGGGGAACCGCGTACCGTGTCCTCGCGGCGCGCTGATCGAGGTCCGAAGCCGCGCATTCCGCGTTCGTTCGTAACCACATGGTCTCGCTCCGACCACTAGACAGGGATTGCCAAACAGCGGTTAATCCGTGGTGTCTGCCCGAATCTCCCATTCAGGGAGACCCTCGTCAGGACGTGGCATGGAGGAGCACCACGAAACGGAACGGGCAGCTTCACTCGCCCACCAGCCGGGGCCCGCTCCGGGACAACCAGTCGCGCTTTCAGCTGGCAGCCTCGTCGTTCTCGCGGTCATCCTCGTAGCTTGCTGGGTCACCAGCCTGATCAGCTACCCGACGTTCCACACCTCGGTCGAACTCTTCAGCATCGTGGTGGCCACGACGCTCTTCATCGTCATCTGGCACTCGCGCCGCCTGCTCGACAACGACTACCTGCTGCTCGTGGGCTTCGCGATGGTGTTCACCGCGATCATCGGCGTCCCCCACCTGCTGTCCTTCGAGGGCGTCGAACTCATCCCCGGCTTCGACACGAACCTCCCGACGCAGCTCTTCATCGCCCAGCGTCTCATCCTCGGCGTCTCCCTGTTCATCGCGCCGCTGTTCCTGCGTCGTCGACTCAACGTGCCGGTCGCCGTCACGGTCTACTCGGTCGCCACCGGCCTCGTGCTGCTCTCGACGTTTGGGTGGCGCAACTTCCCGACGATGTTCGTCGAGGGATCGGGCCTCACGCCGCTCAAGATCTGGATCGAGTACGTCATTGCCGCGCTCTTCGTCGGGGCGGCGGTCGGGCTCGCGCAACAGAGACGTCGCTTCGACCCTCTCGTCTTCTGGCCGACGCTGCTCGCGCTGGCATGTTTCGCCGCGTCCGAGCTCGCGTTTTCGCTCTACACGATCCCGACGAGCGTGCCGAACCTGATCGGACATCTCTTCCAGGTCTCTGCGTTCTACCTGATGTATCGCGCTGTCGTCGTCACGGCGCTTGTGACGCCTTTCGCCCTTCTGTACCGCGAGCTGAGCGAGCAGCGCGACGAGCTCGACGTGAGCGAGAAGCGCCAGCGGGTGGTGGCGGCGCAGGCGCGCGACGAGGCGGAGCTCCTGGAGTCGATCCTCTCGTCGATGGCCGACGGCCTGCTCGTCTACGACGCCGAGGGGCGCATCGTGCGCTGGAACGAGCGAGCGGAACAGTTGCTCGGCTATAGCGTCGATGACCGGGCCTATACGATCGCCGAACGCCTCGAGCGGTTCGCCCTGACCGACAGCAGGGGTCGGCCGATGGCAGCATCGGAGTACCCGGCGGCTCGCGCCCTCAGGGAGGGCGAGGTGGTCGAGGGTGAAACGATCAGCCTCCAGGCTCCTGGGCAACCGCCCCTCTGGCTGTTCGCCAGCGCGGCCCCGATCAGACGCGGTACCGAGATCGTCGGCGCGGTCGGCACGCTCCTCGACATCACTGACCTGCACGAACTCGCCGAGGACCAGGAGCGCCTTGTCACCGAACTCGCCGCGGCCAACACCACGCTTTCTGTCGAAGCTCGGCTGAGCGATGCGGTCAACGACATCGACACCCGGGTGAACGCCAGCCTGCAATTCGACGACATCGTTGGACCCGTGCTCGAGCGCGCCGCCGAAGTCACCAGCGCCGATTCGGCGATCTTGCTCGTAAGCGACGGGCGCGATTGGAAAGCGCCGCACGTCTTCGGCGTGGAACGGAACGCCGTTCAAGAGGCGGTCGAGCGATTCGGCGTCGACGACCTGACGCCCTTGGACGCAACGCCATCGCCCGTGATCATCGATGACGTGGAAAGCGAAATCGGCCTGCAGGTGCTCAAGCAGCTCGGTATCGGTTCGGCCGTGGGCGCGCCGCTCTTTGTGGCCGGCGGGCTCGTCGGACATCTCCTCCTAGCTCGCCACGGAGGGACTGACGGATTCACCGTGCAGCACGGTGACTTCCTGCGCAAGGTCGCGGCGTCGGTCGCGCTGGCGCTCAACAACTCGCAGCTCTACGAGCAGGAGCGCAACATCGCCGCCACGCTGCAGCGCTCGCTGATCGCCATGCCGGACCACCTGACGGGCGTGCGATTCGACAGCCTCTACCGCTCAGCCACGACGACCGCGACCGTGGGTGGCGACTTCTACGACCTCTTCGAGCTGCAGTGCAACCAGGTCGGCATCCTCGTCGGCGACGTCTCGGGCAAGGGCATCGAGGCCTCGGCGCTCACGTCGGTCGTCCGCAACACCATGCGCGCGTACGCGTACGACGGCTACTCGCCGGCCGAATGCGCCTGGCGCGTCAACGAACTCCTCGCCGAAGTCACGCCGATGGAGACGTTCTGCACGCTGTGGTTCGGCATCCTCGACCTTCCGAGCCAGGAGCTGCTCTACTGCAACGCCGGCCATCCGCCAGGACTGCTTGTTCGAGCGGACGGTGACGTCGAGCGGCTCGATCCCGAATCGCCGATCGTCGGCGCTTTCAAGTCGCTCGAGTACACGAACTCGAAGACGGTACTACGCGCGCGTGACCTCCTGGTCCTCTACACCGACGGCCTTACCGAAGCCAGTGATGGCAAGACGCACTTCGGCGTGAGAAGGACTCAGAAGGCGCTGCTGGCGGCGCGCGAGCATGGTTATCCGTCCCGGGTGCCGCAGCAGGTCTTCGAGAACGCCGAGCAGTTCGCCCAAGGCCGCCTAGCCGACGACATCGCGCTGCTCGCGCTCACGCCGGCGCCCGAGTACGAGGACGCGCCCGAGTACCGGGTCTGAGCCGCAAGAAGGCCCCGGCCGGACGACCGGGACCTTCTGCGAGGGGAGTGGACTGGGCTTCTGGTCGGACCTAGGCCGGCGTAGCGCCGCCGCGACGTCCCGTGAGAATCGACCACGCGATAGCGGCGAGCGGCAGAACCACGACGGCAGCGCTGATGATCGTCGCGACGACGCCCTTCTCGAGCAGCTCGAGGCCCTCTTCGGCTGCGTGCGGAAGCGCGAGCGCCCCCGCCTCACCGAGTTCGAGCAGACCGACGCCGAAGAAGCGCGCCGACAGCATGAGCAGCGCGACGGATGTGGCCGCGAAGAAGACGCGCAGGTCCACTCGAGCTGTGCCTACCGCGATCGCGATCCCGAGGACCGCCGCCAGCGCAAGCCCGACGACGCCACCAGTGACCGTGGGAAGCGCACCCTGGTCGAGTGCGTTGGCCGCCATCAGTAAGACGAGCTCGACGCCCTCGCGGGCAACCATGAAGAACGCGAGCAGCCCGACGCCGACCGCCCCCATCGAGTGCGACGCGGCGCGTTCGATGCTGCCTCCGACCTGCGAGCTGATGCTTCGCCCGCTCCGCCACATCCACACGACCATGCTCCCGACGAAGCCCGCGGCGGTCAGGTAGATGACGCCTTCGACGAGCTCGTTCTCGGGGTCGATGCCGAGCGCGCCGAGAGCGATCGCGCCCACACTGCTGGCGACGATCGCGGCGATGAGGCCGGTGAAGATGGGCTTGCGGAGATACGTTCGCCCGGTCCGTGTGACATAGCCGAGCATGATCCCGATCACGAGAGCGGCTTCGAAGCCCTCTCGTAGGGTGATGGACAACGCCTGCAGCATCGCGTGCTCCTTTCGCCGGGGGGCCGAGGCGGGCGGGTCGTTGCCGGAGTCCCGCATGGGGCGGGGTGTTTTCGCCTCTGCTAACGCTGTGACTTAGTGCATACTAAGCCGGGCAGCTGGAAGCTGTCAAGCGCACGAGCGCTGGCCGAAACTACGAGTATCGGCTAGAATACCCCTCTAGGTATACGCCCGCCGGATGGAGTAAGCATGCCCGAATACGCCTACCGATGCCGCGATTGCGGCCACGAGTTCGTCGTCGTCCGCTCGATGGACGAGAGCGACCGCGAGCAGTCGTGCCCCGAATGCAGTGGGACGACGCGACGCAGTTGGAGCGCGCCGAGCGTAGCTTCGTCGTCGACGTCCCAGCCTGCCGCGCCAGCGGGCGGATGTTGAGGGCCACGCTAGCGGGCGTGACCCGTCGTTGGGCCGAAGGCCACTGAGATCGCAGAAACGAAGAGAGCCGCCCTTTCGGGGGCGGCTCTCGCGGTATTCGATGGTGGCCAGAGACGGACTTGAACCGCCGACACGGGGATTTTCAATCCCCTGCTCTACCAACTGAGCTACCTGGCCATGCACAAGCCGGATTAGAGTACTCGCGCTCTGCCCCCTGGTCAAGATGAACGCAGAGCCGTGACGAGGGTCACATCGACGTTGACCCGAGGGTCACACCGCGCAGTAGAATCGAGGGACGTTCCGGCAAAGCGACCCCGCACCGGCAGCTCTCTTGGGGAGGCGACTCTGCCATGTCCGGACTCAGGCGCGTCTCGCGCGCGACTCTGCTCTCAGCACTGCTTCTCGTCTTCGTACTGTTCCCGGCGATGCTCTCGTTCTCAGCCGACGTGCCCATCGCCACGATCCCAGTTGGCGACTCGCCCGCAGCGGTGAGCGTCAACCCCCTCAGCCACCGCGTCTACGTCGCGAACTACTACGGAAGCACCGTGTCGATCATCGACGGCGCCTCCGACACGGTGACCGCGACGCCCTCGATGGGGAGCTTCGCGGTTCCCATCGCTCTTGTGTCCAATCCGATCGCCACCCCGGCTCGCACGTACGTTGCCAACTTCTGGACGAACAACGTCGCGGTGCTCAGCGAAGCGACCAATGGAGTTGCCGCGATGGTCCCCAGCAACGGCGCCCACGCAGGCGGCCCCCGTGCACTTGCGCTCAACCCCTCGGGAACGACGCCGAAGCTCTACGTCGCCGACTACGGCTCGGGTCTCGTCACCGTGCTCAACGCCGAGACCTACGCGCAGATCAAGACGATCCCGGTCGGACAGGCGCCGCGCGCACTCGCCATCTTCGCAAGCGCTTCGCGCAACCGGATCTACGCCGCCAACCGTTACTCGAACACCGTGAGTGTGATCGACGGCGACACCGACAGCGTTGTCGCAACCGTGCCCGTCGGAGCGGCGCCGAAGGCGATCGCCGTCGACCAGTCGACCGGCTTCGCGTACGTGACGAACGAAACGAGCAACTCGGTCACCGTCATCGACGACAACGACCAGGTCGCCGGCACGATCGGTGTTGGCACGCGGCCCATCGGCGTCGCGGTCGATGCGTCTGCGGGCCGCGTATTCGTGGCCAATTACACCTCGAACAACGTGAGCGTCATCAGGACGTCGGACATGTCGCACGAAGCCACGCTTACGGTCGGGACCAGCCCTTGGGCGATCGCCTTCGACGAGGGTGACGGCAAGGCGTTTGTGACCAACTACGCGAGCAGCTCGACTTCGGTGATCGACTCGGCGCTCAACGTCACGAACGTCTCCTGCGGAGCAGGCCCCTACGCGGTGGCGGTCGATGAGGGCGCGAGTCCGCACAAGGCCTACGTCGGCAACTGGAGTTCCGACAACGTCACGGTCATCGACGAACCGGCCGCCGCGACACCGCTCGCCGCGCTGGAGAGCCCGGCATATGCGGCACCTCTCAGCGCAGTGGCTGTCGCGATCGATCCCGACGTGGACACGTCCTCTGGGGCGGCGATGGCGACCGGCTCGGCGACCGACATGCGAACCAAGTACCCCGCCGCGGTCATCGCGGTCTTCTACCGCGTGGCGCCCTCGAGAGAGTGGCTGCGCGCGGAGATCACCGAGGGCGCGGGCACCACGGCCGTGAGCTGGGCCGCCGACCTCGGGACGCCGGCGGACACGCCCTATGCGCTCGAAGTGATCGCATTCGACCAGACGAGCGCGGCCTCCGCGATGTCCGACGGTGGCTCCGCGGTCAGCGGTTCCTCGTTCGGCGGATCCGCGCAGGCGATTCTCGAGATCGGAAGCGAGCCTCACGCGACCGCCACGACGCTGACTCTCGCGAGGAAGTCGGTCCTCTCGAAGCCGACGCTCATCGCATCCGTCGCGTGCACTGAGGCCGAGTGTCCAGGTCCGACCGGGGACGTGATCTTCGAAAGGCGCACCTTGGACGGCACGTGGACGCCGATCGCCACGGTCCCGCTCGCCGCAGGCCAGGCCAAGCTGACCGTCCCGCGCGTCAAACGCGCGACGTACCGGGCGCGCTACCTCGGTGACGAAGGGCACGACGGCTCGGAGAGCCAGCCGCTGACCGTCAGGAACGCCTTCCCGCTGGAGAAGTGGCTACGGCGTCACTGGCGCGGCGACCGCTAGCGAGCGCAGGCGAGCAACCGCGAAGGCCCCGGGGATTCCCGGGGCCTTCGGCTG
>JACRBU010000141.1 GCA_016213085.1 Coriobacteriales bacterium | reverse complement strand
GCCGTCCGTCGATCCTGCTCGAGGAGGACGGCCGAGGGGCCGGATTCGCCGAGCTGCTCGACGCGCCCTCGATCCAGGCATGGGACTACCGCTGGTACGGCAAGGCGATCCGTCCCATCGCGCCGAAGGCGCCGCCCAGGATTCGCCGGCACATGAGCGTCATCGAGCCGTGTACGACGGCTGTTCGGCAGGTTGACGAGGCGCTCTCCGACTTCGTCGCCGGACACGATGGGCCCTACGAGGCCTCCGTCGCCAAGATCGAGGCGACCTACCCGGTCATGAAGGGCTTCATCGAGTCGATCTAGGAGCGGCGACGAAGCGTCAGCCGAGCGCCGCCTCGATCGAGCCGATCTCGAGGTACATCGGCACCGGTCGTGGTCGCGTCGCGGATGAACCCTCCAGGGCCACGAGCGGGAAGAACCCGATGCGCGAGTAGAACTCGGTGGCTTCGGACTTGGCGTCTACGAGCAGGCCGGTACAGCCAACCGACCGAGCCTGGTCCCGAGCAATCCGTAGCGCCGCGTACATGAGAGACGTCCCAAGCCCAACACCTTGGACCCGTCGATCCACCGCGAGTCTCGCGATCCGAATGACAGGCACGTCAGGATAGGGGCTCGTCAGCTGAGTTCTGGACAATCGATCGCGGGCGATCGAGCCGCCTACCAGTGTTATGAAGCCGAGCACGCGCCGTGTGGGCTCGTCGACGGCCACGTATGTCACTCCGAGTCGGTGTCTGCTCTGGTTCTGCCACGCATACTGTTCGAGAAAGACGTCCAGCGACGGGACACCGCATCTAAACCCAGCGCGTTTGTCCGAGCGCTCGAGGGCCCTAATCTTCATTCCGGAGCCGGTTCACGAGTTCACGAAGCGCAGGCGTGGGCGCTCGCGGGTTCTCGATCGCATTGACGATGAACTCCCAGCTCTCGTCATCAACGACTAGCCGCGTCGGAGTGATGAACTCGGGTGGAATCTCATCGAGGGCGTCGAGATGTGCGTTGATCGCATCCTCGACGATGCGGCTCTTCTTCAGTCCTGTCTCGCGGGCGTAGAGATCGAGACGCTTCCGTGTCGCCTCGCTGATCTGAGCAGATATCTGTACGTAGTCCGCCATGTCTATCGCCTCCGTAGAGAAGTCTACGAAAACGTAGGAGCGAGCGCAATGCCCGAAGTGCGAGAGCCGACGAACTCCGCGGTGCGTCATACTCGTCGAAGCGTTGATGTTCCAGGGGAGGGGCTTGTGCGGAGGACGATACTCGTGGGGTTCGCCTTGGGGCTGGCGCTGACGGCCGGTTGCGCGAAGACCACGGCACCAGGTCGCGGCGGCGGGTCATCGGAGTCCGGTTCGGCTGACAGGCCAGGAGGCATCAGGTGGACTGCCGTCGAACTCGCTACGCACGTTACTGGTCGACAGCCACAGGCGCTGAAGCGCGTGAAGAAGGGTCGGCTCGACGTCGGCGACGAGTTCGTGGATCGCGCGACGGGTGACACCTATCGCATCAACGTCGAGAGCCAGGAGGTCCAGTCGTACTGGTAGGCTCGCAATCGTGAGGCAACCTGCTCGACAGATCCCAAGCGAGTCATCGCGCAGGCCGACGCGCTGCTCAGAAGGTGCTTCGTCGGCCCGGCAGCAGACAGACGCCAGCTGACTCGGAGGATCCGTTCAGCGGGCGGCGGGGTCTCAGTCGCCCCGGGCGGGAAGGTGGCTCGGCGATTCGCGAATACCGCCGTCGAGTACACCTTGACCCGGAACGGCGTTCGGCTGCCCACCCGTTTCGAGGCGACGTACGATGCGGATGGCGAGCTTCTCAACATGCACCAGAGCCACCGGCCCGTCGAGATCTCGCTCACGCCGAAGCTCAGCCGCGATGAGGCGATAGCGCCCGCAGGACCCGGCTTCCGCAAACGCCGGGTCAAGGGCGCACGGCTTGCTGTTCGTGCACCGCTGGGCCACGCGCAGCGCCTCGAGTGGGAGATCGAGTTCGAGCCGCCGGATGGTGCTGAGGCGCTCCAGCCGGGAGAGCCTGGAGAGACCGTGCTGATCGATGCGAACACAGGCAAGCCAGTCGGCGGCAGCCGCGTTTCGTGGTGAGCGGCTGGACTTGTCCTACGGCGCCGTCGCTTGCGTGAGCGACCCGCCCTCGATCTCGACCGCGTCGACGTTGACCCGTGTGCCCACTGCTGCCGACTGCTTCGAGCCGAGCACCTTGATCATCATCGTATGCGAGCCGCTCGGGAGCCCGGTCGCCATGAAGACGCGTACCCCGGTGAGCGTCGAGGACCGGTACAGGTCGATCGTCTTCTTGTAGACGCCGTCTACGTAGACATTCGCTTTGCCGTAGCCCGTGCTCTTGGTCGCGACCCAGCGTACTCCGGTGCCGGAGAATGTGACGTAGAAGCGATCGTTCGCGGTCTGTGACCAGGTCTGCGAACCGCCAGAGAACGTTGGGCTCGTGTGCGCGACCCACGTCCCAGTCTTCGCGAGGCGCGAATCGGTCTCCTCGTAGCGTGTGGCCGGCGCCAGGGGCGTTGATCCGCTGACGCTCGGCGGCTTCGGCACAGAGCCCTTGCCGACCGAGAACTTCGTCGACCGTAGCCCGAGGGCCGCCTGGAACGCGTTGCCCGACATCGAGTGCGTCTTGCCGTTGGACCAGGTGGTGGTTACGCGGACTGCATAACCCGACCCGTTGCTCGCGCGGGTGATCGAGACGCCGGTGACGTACCTCGGCGAAGCTTCGGCTGCTGAAGACGAGTATGCGCGGATCTTCGAGGCCAGCGCGCCGCCGTCGTGGGAGATCGTCGAGGGCCAGCTCAAGTGGTAGGGGCTCGACTGGTCGGGGTCGGGCACGCCTTTGAGCCAGGGCTTCGGGTCCGACGACGTCCAGACGTCTTCGACGTTCGCCGTGTGTCCGCCGCTTGCCGACGAGAAGTACGTGGTGATGACCTGCTTCGACGAACTCGTCGTGTAGTAGTAGACGATCTGGCCTCGCGTGTCGTCGACCGCTTTGTTCGAGCGCGAGTCCTCGAGCGCCTGGGTCGCCGTGCGGTCCGACCCCGACGAGTGCCCCATGTAGGCCTGACTGCGCGTGGTGGTGTAGAGCTCGCCGGTCGGCACGTATGCGTAGCTTCGCGCGGCGATGGCCTGCGCTTGGAGCGCAGCATTCGCGCCGCTGGCCCAGCTGGCGGGCACCTCGCGCGGCACCACCCCGTACAGGTAGTGCTCCAACGTGATGCGGTTGACGAGTTTCAGATTCGAGCCGTTGGACGTGACCTGCACCGCGTCGCGATACCGCACGTACGTCCGCTCGTAGATGCCGGTTCCCTGCGCGACCTGGACGAGCGCGGGCGTCGCCGAGGCGCTTTCCGTCACCGTGACGGTGCCGGTCAGCACGGAGACGCCGCTGGGGTTCCAGCGAGTCGTCGACGACGTCCCTCCGGAGTAGACCGCGATGCCGCCACTCACCGGCTTGAACGTGTAGAGCCCATCGCCAGGTGTCAGCACCCCTGCCGAAGGCAGGTTCGATGCCTGTACCAGCAGCTTTCCACCCTCGTGACCGGCGCGAAGCGACCATGCCGTCTTCGTGTACGCGGCGCTGCCGCTGCCCGCGTTCGGGTCGAGCAGCACGCGGACGTTCTTTCCGCTCGCGGCCTCGACCTTCGTCTTCGTCGTGTTGCCGAAGTAGTAGCGGATGATCCCGGCTGCGGTGAAGAGATCGCCGGTCACCGGGTCGACTCGCTTGGAAAGCCCGTAGGCGCCTTCCTGCGAGAGCCCTATGCCGTGGCCCCAGCCGCGACCTGTGATGTGGAAGGTCGAACCGGCGGCGTGCGCGGGGGTCGGATTCGCGATGGCGCCTGCTGCGGCCATGGTGATGGCGGCAAGCGCGAAGCGAAGAGTCCTTCGAGGTAGTGTGATCATGGCTGCGTCTCCCGAGTTACTCATCGTGAGTGCCCCCGTACCGTCACCTTCATGTTGACGGTTTGCGGCGCACCATTCGCTATCATATCAGTCGGCCAGCCCCACATCGGGCGGCTGCGTCTCATGCCTACACCCGTAGCAACCAGCGAGCCGCCGAGAGTCTCGAGTCGCCCTCCGAATGCCACGAACAGTCTTGGTGATGACGTATGAGTTCCCGCCCGCAGGCGGCGGGGGCGTTCAGCGCATGGCGAAACTCGCCCGCTACCTGCCCGATTTCGGCTGGACGCCGGTCGTTGTGACCGGTCAGCCGGTGAAGGGGCGGCCCACCGATGCGGCCCTCGCTGCCGAAGTTGCCGACGTCGAAGTCGTCCG
>JACRBU010000137.1 GCA_016213085.1 Coriobacteriales bacterium | reverse complement strand
GGCGCCGGCGTTGATGCGGGTGATCCACAGACGACGGATCGCACGCTTCTTGTTGCGGCGGTCGCGGTAGGCGTACTGGAGCGAGTGCTGCACCTGCTCCTTGGCGGCACGGTACGAACGGCTCTTGTTGCCGTAGTAGCCCTTCGCACGAGTCAGGACTGTGCGGCGCTTCTTCTTCGCGGTGACTGCGCGCTTCACGCGAGGCATTGTTCATCCACTCCTTGGGGATCGAGGGAATCGGCAGGCGAGACTAGCCCAGGCCGAGGTTCTTCTTGATGACTGCGTTGTCGGCCTTGTGCAGCTCGGTCTCCTGTCGGAAGCCGCGCTTACGCTTCGGCGACTTCTTCTCCAGGATGTGGCTCTTGAACGCCTTGCCGCGCATGATCTTGCCGGAACCGGTCACGCGGAAACGCTTGGCGGTACCCTTGTGGGTCTTCTGCTTGGGCATGTGTGCCGCCCTCCTATTCGGTCGGGGCCGCTTCGCTTTCTGAAGCAGCGGATTCGGCCTCGGCATCGGATACCTCTGCGGCGTCCTTCTCGGCCTTCTTGATGTCCTTCTTGATCGGGGCCAGCAGCATGTGCATGTTGCGGCCCTCGAGCTTGGGCTGAGTCTCGATCGTTGCGAGCTCAGCAACCTCTTCGCTCAGGCGCTCCAGGATCGCCAGGCCACGCTCGGCGTGAACCATCTCGCGACCTCGGAACATGATCGTGACCTTGACCTTCGCCCCGGCGTTCAGGAAGCGCACGACGTGCTTCTTCTTGGTCTCGTAGTCGTGCGTGTCGATCTTGGGCCGGAACTTGATCTCTTTGATCTCGACGCGGGTCTGGTGCTTGCGCGCAAGCTTGGCCTTCTGCGTCTGCTCGTACTTGAACTTGCCGTAGTCCATGATGCGGCAGACGGGCGGGTCCGCACTGGGCGCGATCTCGACGAGATCGAGGGCCTGATCATCGGCGATCCGCAACGCGTCCGGCACCGCGAAGATGCCGAGCTGGCTCCCGTCGACGCCGATGAGCCGGCACTGTTGGGCGCGGATCCGTTCGTTGATCCTGGGCTCCTGGCTGCTGCTGATAGGCAGCTCACCTCCACATATCCTGCGTCCGGTTCTGCGGACGCTCTTCAAAAACAGAACTCCCGGCGGCTGCAGGCCGTCCGGGAGACACGATCCGCCGAAGGTATGAGCCCTTCGGCAGTGAGGGCCAGCGGGCCCTCGTCCGCATCGACCAGGAGGCTGCCTCAAGTTCGGCGCCGCGAGGTGGGGACGCTTCTGCGTCCCACTTGGTTGCGAGCGATATTCGGTTAGCGGAGGAAGTATACCCGCGTGTGGCGGGAGTGTCCACCGCTCAGCTCAGGTCGCGGACGGCTACGAGGCCCGCGGGCTCGAATCCTTCGGAACGGTTTCGGCCGCGGTACCGGCCAGGCGCGCGGGAAGGCCGCTGTTCGGATCCACGAGGCCTCCGAAGGCGACCGCAGGGACGGCGACGAGCACCCAGCCCGCCGCCCAACGAGCCATCGCTGCGACGGATGTGCTCTTCGGCAGCCGGAGGTCGAAGAGGTACATGCCGAGCGTCCGGCGCCACCTGACGAGCGCGATGAAGGAATACGCTGCCGCGACCAGGAACACCCACGCGACCACGACAGCCACGTGAACGGGAGGCGTGAGGACTCTCCTCGCGACGGGGAACGGCCAGACGAGCAGCGCCAGCAGGACGACGACGAGCACGTCGACCCCGTTGGCCGCACGGCCTGAGCGATGCTCGCTCACAAGAGGCTCCACGCCCACACGCTGCCGACCCCGTAGATCGCCAGGAAGGCCACATGCTTGCCGACCAGGAGTCGTCGCTTCGTAGCGAGCTCCTCATGCGTCGCCTCACGCCGCCAGTACAGCAGCCGGATGCCACCCGTGACGGCCAGGCCGACCAGCGACGCCACGAGCAGCCAGAACACGACCTGGGCTGCGCTCTGGATGGCCGCCGCGGCTTCAGCAGGCACCCCGAGCGCTTGTCGGGAAAGCACCCAGATGACGAGGACGCACGCGGCCCACGTACCGGTGCTCATGTCGTGCACGAAGTTGTTGACGATGCGGGCGGCGCTTCGGCTCATCGGCTAGTACCCGGTGAGGTAGGCACCGTGGATCGACTGGTAGGCCAGGGGCACCCCGATCAGCGTGAAGACGATGAACGGGAGCGCGGCCACCGCGAACCACGCGGACTTCGCGCCGCGCCATCCAAGCGTGAGCCTGGTGTGGAGGTAGACCGCGTAGACCGCCCATGTGATGAGCGACCAGGTCTCGATCGGGTCCCATGCCCAGTAGCGACCCCAGGCCTCGTTGGCCCAGATCGCTCCGGCGACGATCATGATCGTCAGGAAGATGAAGCCGACGCCGATGAATCGGAACGAAAGCTCATCGAGATCGGCTTGGCCTGGCAGCTTCTCGTGGAGCCACTCGGGCAGGCGGTTCGGCCAGCGGTCCCGCGCAAGATACGCCAGCGCAACGGCGAACGCGGCGAAGAACGAGAGGTACGAGAGCTTCGCGAACATGATGTGGATGGTGAGCCACCAGCTCGCAAGCGTGGGGGTTATCGCGAGGTCCGAGCGTGGGGCGAGCATCGCGCCGCCGATGAGCAGGAACGCGAGCGGCATGACGAAGACCCCGACCCACCTGAGCGAGGGCTTGCGCCACGCGATGATGGCGAGAGCGACGACCGAAGCGAACGCATAGCTCGAAACGACCTCGTAGAAGCCGAGGTAGGGGCCGTGGTCGACACGGACCCACCGAACGCCGATGGCCACCG
The DNA here is from genome assembly GCA_016213085.1 of Coriobacteriales bacterium. Taxonomy (GTDB): domain Bacteria; phylum Actinomycetota; class Coriobacteriia; order Anaerosomatales; family JACRBU01; genus JACRBU01. The sequence continues at coordinate 2,495 of JACRBU010000137.1, read as the reverse complement.
CCTGAGGAACGAGTCCGGCCACGGCGGTCCAGAGCGCGACGCGCATGAGCAGCTGCGATCGCCAGACCAGTCCGACGACGAACAGCGCCGCCGAAGCGGCGTACAGGCTCACCGCAAGCCACATCAGCACGATCTCGAGCGTCACGATTCCTCTTCCTGGACGACGGTTCCAGCGGTTGCGTCGGCGATCGATCGAGCGAGACCGTCCCTGAACGCGATCTCGCCTCGCCAGGGACTGATCCAGACCCGGGCTTCGGCGCCCTCGCCCGCTTGGGCCGACTCGACGAGCGCCACGCGTGGACCGGCGAGTATCGACACCCCTAATCCAAGCAATCCGATAGCCAACAGCGCGTACAACCAGGGAACCGACCAGTCATCAACCACGGAGAGGCGCGCGTAGTACGTCAGGCGGTCGAACCGCAGGGTCGACCCGTCCGCGAGCTCGAGGGACTCGCCGAGAGCCAGCTCGGTCACGGTGACCGAGGCGTCTTCGGCACCGGTGGGTCGCAGCGTGACCGAGAGCCTCGGGTCCTTCGGCAGCCTGTGGAGTTCGCCGCCCGATCGCGCCGCCTTCACGGTGACGGTCGTCTCGTAGGCGACCGCGCCGCCCGCGCCGGTGATCTCGAGCGGGACCTGCGTGGTACCGCTCGGCGAACTCGCATCGAAGTCGAGGAGGGGTGTCGTGGAGCCGAGCAAGCGGCCGTCCTTGCCGCGGACAACGATGCGCGCGGCGAGACCATAGTCGTTGGAGTGAACCGTGATCGAACCCACACGCAGCGGGCTGTTGGGGTAGACGCGCCCTTCGCCGAGCACGTGCCCACCGGGCGCGACGATGCGGACGAGCGGCGTCGGACCTCGGTCCAGTTCGCCGACTACCCAAGTCAGGTCGAAGTCCGGTACAGCCACCGAACGCGGGCTCGTGCTCCAGGCGTGCAGCGGCCCGACCCTCAGCGTTCCGTAGCTCTGAGGCGCGATGGGCTTCGCGTCGCCGACCGGCACGCCCATCAGGCCCGAGGCCTGCGTGAGCTGCGATGCGGCGACGAGCAGGATGAGCGCGAGGAGCGACCAGTGGAAGACCGGGGAGCCGAACGCGCCCCATCCTCGAGCGGTGCCGGATACGAGGTTTCCTTCTCGCAAGACGCGCAATCGGGCCTTCGCTAGCGCTCGCTCCGCGACGTCAGCGACGTCGGCAGCCGACGCGCCGTCGACGCGCACGACCTCCCACGAGCGCGCCCTCTTGCCGAGGCCCGACGGGGTGGCATCGCGCACGGCACGGAAGCGGCGGACCGCGGTGCGCGTGCGTTGCCACGAGCAGAGAGCGGTGGAGACCGCGAGCACGGCGAGCGGCACGAGGAAGATCCACGAGGTGTATCCGCTGTTCAGGCCGAGGAAGCGCACGACCCCCGCGAGAGCAGGGTTGGCAGCCGCCCAACTGAGCACCTCGGGAGAGCTCGGCGCGCCCTGCGGTACCAGCGTCGCGAGGAAGGCAACGCCAGCGAGCCACAGCAGGAGCCCCACGACGAGCTTGGCCGACGTGAGCGCGCGCACGACGGAGGGTCGCGTCATCTCGAGCGACCTAGGCGCGCGGCGGCGTCTGCGACTCGACCAGCTCGAAGAAGTCGGTGACGTTCATCGCCCCGATGTCGCCCACACTGCGTTCGCGGACCGCGACCGTGTCGTTTTCGACTTCCTTGTCGCCGACGACGAGCATGTAGGGAACCCGCTGCTCCTCGGCCTTGGCGATCTTGACGCGCATCGGCTCGCTCGTGTCGAGGATGTCCACGCGGACGCCGTCGGAGGACAGGCGCCGCGCGACGCTTTCCGCGTGGGGCATGTGCCGGTCGGCGATGGGGATGATAGTCGCCTGCACGGGCGCGAGCCACACTGGGAACGCCCCTGCATAGTGCTCGATGAGGATGCCGAGGAAGCGCTCCATCGATCCGAGAAGCGTGCGGTGAAGCATGACGGGCCGCGCCTCGGTGTTCTCGGCGGTGCGGTAGGTGAGGTCGAAACGCTCGGGATTCTGGAAGTCCGCCTGGATCGTTGCGGTCTGCCACGTGCGGCCGATGGCGTCGCGCAGCTTGATGTCGATCTTGGGGCCGTAGAAGGCGCCGTCGCCTTCGTTGATCTCGTAGTCCATCCCGCGCTGCTGCAGCGCGGCGACGAGCGCCTCGGTGGCGTGCTCCCACTGCTCGTCGGTGCCCATCGACTTCTCGGGACGCGTGGAGAGCTCGGCAGTGTACTCGAAGCCGAACGCATCGTTCACGAAGTCGACGAGGTCGAGCATCTTGATGACCTCGGGGGTCACCTGCTCGGGGGTGCAGAAGATATGCGCATCGTCCTGCGTGAAGCCGCGCGCGCGCATGAGGCCGTGCACGACGCCCGAGAGCTCGTGACGGTACACGGTGCCGAACTCGAACATGCGCCACGGAAGGTCGCGATAGGACCGCACGTCGTTCGCGAAGATCATGATGTGGCCGGGGCAGTTCATCGGC
>JACRBU010000136.1 GCA_016213085.1 Coriobacteriales bacterium | reverse complement strand
CGTGGCTGCGACCGCGATGAGCGCTCCCACCCAGATCGCCATCGAATGGCGCTGCAGGACCCGGTAGTCGAACCTGGAGGCCGCGACCGCGGCGACGAGGCCGATTGCGATGAAGATCAGCTGCTTGACCAGGTGATACGTGCTCGCACCCTGCTTGACGACGTCGGAGATCGACGATGCGGAGAAGATCATGACGAGACCAACGAGCGTCAGGAACAGCGTGGCGCCGAGCAAGAGATAGCGAGCCGGTGCACCTCCTGCGAAGTCATCGCGACGGCTCACGCGGGTCCCCTCCCAAGTCGAGCGACGACCTGCTTGAACTCCCGGCCCCGCTCGGTATAGTCCTTGAACTCGTCGAACGAAGCGCACGCCGGTGACAGCAGTACCGCGTCCCCGGGATGTGCGATCTGCGACGCTAACTCGACAGCGTCCGCCATCGAAACGGCTTCTTCGACCTGGAATCCCCGCTCGGCGCTGACGCGCTCGAAGGCGCCGCTGAGCTCCACACGGCTCTCGCCGAAAAGCACCGCGGCTCTCGCGCTCGATGCGACCGCCGCCGCGAGCTCACCGAAGTCGCTGCCCTTGCTCCGGCCGCCGAGCAGCACGATGAGCGGCCGCTCAGCGAAGGCGGTCAGCGCCTTGAGAACGGCGTCGGGATTCGTCGCCTTGGAATCGTCGAAGTACTCGACGTCCTCGACGACCCCCGTCGGCTCCAGGCGGTGCTCGATCGGCTGGAACGTGGTGATCGCCCGCTTGAGGTCGGCGACCGGCACGCCGAACGCATGGGCGGCCGCCACGGCCGCAAGCGCGTTGCTCACGTTGTGCTCGCCGCGAACGGCGAGCTCCCCGGACTCGCAGACGTGAAACACCCCGGCCGAGGTGTCGAGCGCGAGCTGACCTTCGGCGATCCCTGCTCCGCCTTCTGGCAGACGCGTGCGGCTCACCCTGATGACGTGGACGCCGCGCTCGGCGACGCGGTCCGCCCAGGGCGCCGAGCCGGGGTCGTCGATGTCGACCACGGCGATGTCTGAGGACCCCATGTTCGCGAAGATCTTCACCTTGTCCGAGGTGTAGGCCTCCATCGAGCCATGCCAGTCGATGTGATCCGGCGAGATGTTGAGCAGGACGGCCACGCGCGGCCGGAACCTCTCGGTGAGCGCAAGCTGGAAGGAGGACACCTCGGCGACCATCGTGAGCCCGGGCGAAGCGCCCGTGACATCGTCGATGGCTGGCCGGCCGATGTTGCCGACCTTGCGCGCTGGCATGCCGCCCATATCGAGCACGTGCGCGATCATGCTCGTGGTGGTGGTCTTGCCGTTGGTCCCCGTGATCGCGATCCAGGGCGACTCCGAGCGCTCGAACGCGAACTCGATCTCCGAGATCATGCGGACGCTCGCGGACCTCGCCCACTCGAAGAGCGGAGCGTGCGGCGGGATGCCCGGGCTCGCGACGCACAGGTCGAAGCGGCCGGCACCCTCGCTTCGCCCCAGCTCCACTGCGATGCCTTCCTGCCGAAGCACTTCGGCGGCTTCCCGCAGGCCAGGGGTGTCGGCGCTGTCGAAGACGGTCACGCTGTCGAACTCGTCGCCGAGCCTGGACAGCGCGTAGCGCGCGACGGCCTGCCCGCTCGAGGCGAGGCCGAGTACGCAGAGATCGCCTATGCGCTCCATCCCCGTCACCTGTTCGCCAGCGACTGAACGAAGTAGATCGCGAAGCCGGCACCGGCGAAGATGCCGGTCACGATCCAGAACCGCACCATGACCTTGGTCTCCGACCACCCCACCATCTCGAAGTGGTGATGCAGCGGAGCCATCCGGAAGATGCGCTTGCCGGTCGTCTTGTAGCTCGCCACCTGCAGCACGACCGATACGGTCTCGGCCACGAAGATACCGCCGATGAGCACGAGCAGGAGCTCTGTCGACGTCACCGCTGCAAGCGCAGCGATCAGGCCGCCGAGTCCGAGGGACCCGGTGTCGCCCATGAAGATGTCGGCGGGATAGCTGTTGTACCAGAGGAATCCGACGCACGCGCCCGCGCACGCGGCCGCAAGCAGCGCCGTGGAAAGCGCGTCCTGCCTAAAGGCGATCCCCGCGTACGCCAGCATGACGATCGTCGTGCAGCCGGCCGCGAGGCCGTCGAGCCCGTCGGTGAGGTTCACGGCGTTCGACATGCCGACGACCATCACGAAGATGAAGGCGAGATAGGCCCAGGGGATACCGATCGCGTAGCCGCCGAGCGGCACGTAGGTGGTCACGATGCCCAAGTCGACCGAGAGCGGAGTGAGCGGCAGCTGAAGTGCGGTGCTGCCTCCGGCCCAGTTGACGAGCAGCAGGGCGAACGTGACCGAGATGACGCCCTGCCAGAAGAGCTTGGCCCTGGGGCGCAGTCCGAGAGAGCGCTCGTGGGCGACCTTCGCCCAGTCGTCTACGAAGCCGAGAAGCCCCATCGTGAGCATCGTGCCGAGCGCGAGGATGCTCCCGCGGGTCGGCGCGCCCATAGCCAGGAAGACGCCGGTGATGACGAGGAGGATGAGGACGCCGCCCATCGTCGGCGTTCCCTGTTTGACGAGGTGGCCCTGCGGGCCGTCCGCCCGGACCTGCTGGCCGATGTGGCGCACCCGAAGAAGCCTGATCCAGAGCGGGAACAGCAGCGCCGCGACCACCGCGGCCAGACTGATCGCGAGGAAGAGCTGGTAGCTCGGGTATCTCGCGAGATTGATCATCCGGGCTGCACGATCCCTTCCACGACCCGCTCGAGGCCCATCACGCGCGAAGCCTTGACGAGCACGACATCGCCTTCGGCCATGATCGGCTCGAGTGCCTTCAGCGCGTCCTCGGCATCAACCGACGTTACCACCGAATCGGCCGCCATCCCGGCGGCCTTCGCGCCGTCGGCGATCCGACCCGCCTTCGTGCCCACCGTGATGAGCACGTCGATCGGCAGTTCGGCGATCGCCTCACCGATGTGGAAGTGCGCGAGCTCGGTGAGCGAGCCGAGTTCGGCCATGTCGCCGAGCACAGCGATCCGCTTGTTGTCCGCCTGCATCTCGGCGAGCGTCTCCACGGCGGCTCGCATCGACGTCGGGTTCGCGTTGTAGGCGTCGTTGACGATCGTGACGCCGGATGCTGTGGTGAAGACCTCCATGCGCATGTCGGAGGTGCGAGCGGTCTCGAGGCCTCTGACGACCTGCTCCGGCGTGAGGCCCAGGTAGAGGCCGACCGCGGCTGCCGCAAGGGCGTTGTAGACGTTGTGTCGACCGGGAACGGGAAGGCGCACGGGGATGCGAACCTCGGGCGCCGCCAGCGTGAAGGTGGCGCGGCTTTCCGCGTCCACCTCGACATCGAGGGCGCGGACGTCCGCATGCTCGCCGAGGCCGTAGTACGTCACCGCTGCCGTGGCCATGGATGCGAGCACCTCGGAGTGGCCGTCGTCACCGTTGAGGAAGACCGTGCCGTCGGCGGGAATCGCCGCGACGAGCTCGCCCTTCGCGTTCGCGATCGCCTCCTGGGTTCCGAGCAGCTCGATGTGCGTCTGCCCGATGTTGGTGACGATGCCTGCCGTGGGTCGCGCGATCTCGGCGAGCGCCGCGATCTGCCCTTCCCCGCGCATCCCCATCTCGACGACGAGCACGTCGGTGTCCATCCCGGCGTCCAGGATCGTGAGGGGCAGGCCGAGTTCGTTGTTGCGGTTTCCCACGGTGGAAACCACGCGCATCTCGGTCGCCAGGACGCAGTCGATGAAGTCCTTCGTCGTAGTCTTGCCGGTGGAGCCGGTCACCGCGATGACGGGACAGTGAAGACGCGACCTCTGGAACGACGCGAGCGCCTGGATGGCGGTCAGCCCGTCGTCGACGCGCACGATGGCCGCCCCCCGCGCGCGCGCGAGCGAACGAATCTCGCCGAGCTCCTCTGCCGTGCGAGTCACGAACAGGCCGCGAGCCCCGCGCTCGAGCGCGCTCTGCAGGAAGTCATGGCCGTCGACGTTCTCGCCGGGAAGGGCCAGGAACGCCGAGCCGAGCTCCACGGCGCGCGAGTCCACGACGATGCCGTTGACGACAGCGTCGGGCGAACCGACGACGAGCTCGCCCCCGACGACGTCGACAAGCGTTTCGACGGTGATCGTCAGCACGGCCCGAGCACCTCCCGGGCGACCTCGCGGTCATCGAAGTGGATCGTGCGGTCCGCGAAGATCTGGTAGTCCTCGTGCCCCTTGCCCGCGATGAGCACCGAGTCCCCGCGGCCGGCGCAGGCGAACGCGCGAGCGATCGCGGAGCGCCGGTCGACCTCGACCTCGTAGCGTGCACCGGTGCCGCGAAGGCCGTCTTCGATCTGCAGGATGATCCCGACGGGGTCCTCAGAGCGGGGATTGTCGCTCGTCACGATGGTGAGGTCCGCGTTCTCTCCCGCGGCGCGGCCCATGAGCGCGCGCTTCTCTGGATCCCGGTCGCCACCGCAGCCGAACACGACGACGGTGCGACCGCTCGTGACGGCGCGCACCGCCTGCGCCGCCTTCTCGAGCGAGTCCGGCGTGTGCGCGTAGTCGACGAACACCGTGAAGTCCTGCCCGCAGTCGACGCGCTCGAGCCGCCCGGGGACCTGCGGGGCACTCTCGAGACCGGCCCCGATGTGCTCCAGGTCGATCCCGAGCTGGAGGGCGCAGCCTGCAGCAAGAAGCGCGTTACTCACGTTGTAAGCGCCGGGAAGCGGGATCCGAAGACGCCGGTCGCCCTTCGGCGTGATCATCGTGAACGTCGTGCCCGCCGAATCGCAGTCTTCGTCGATCGCCCGCACGTCAGCCTCTTCGGCACGCCCGATCTTGAGCGTGTCAGCGACGGTGTGCGCCAGGTCGCGGCCGAGCGGGTCGTCCACGTTCGATACGCGCGCACCCACGTCGAAGTGCGTGAACAGGCGCTTCTTGACCGAGTAGTACTCCTCGAGCGTGTGATGGTAGTCGAGGTGGTCCTGCGTGAGGTTGGTGAATGCGACGCAGGCGAAGCGGATCGCGTCGGCGCGGTGGAGATCGATCGCGTGCGAGGAGACCTCCATCGTCACCGCTGCGACCCCCTCGTCCCGCATCTTCGCGAGCAGTGCCGAGATGTCCGCCGATTCCGGCGTCGTGCGCCCCGCGGGCTGGCGCTCGTCTCCGATCCGCGTCTCGACGGTGCCGACGAAGCCGGTCTTCAGGCCCGCCTGCCGAAGGATCGAGTCGACGAGGTAGACCGAGGTCGTCTTGCCGTTCGTGCCGGTGATGCCGACGACCTTCAGCGACCGGCTCGGGTGATCGTGGTACGCGTCCGAGACGATCGCGAGCGCCGAGCGGGCGTCCTCGACCTGGAATTGCGGTACCGCAAGCTCGGGGAGGGGCCGCTGCACGATGAGAGCGGCCGCGCCGCGTGCCACCGCGTCGGCGGCGTACGAATGGCCGTCGTGCGAGAAGCCGGGAACGCAGACGAACACGTGGCCGGGTTCGACCGCGGACGAGCGGTACGCCACGCCGGTGACGTCGACGTCCGACGCTCCAAGCGGGCGTGCTTGTACGCCTGCCAGCAACGACAGTATGTTCTTCGGCTCTCCCACGACCCTCCCGTTCCGTGGGCGTACGCTACCAGACTCCCCCGCCTCAGCGGTCCTGCGTTACCTTCCCGCCACCGGGACCGGGCGTCCGGTCCACGGCCGCTGAGGACGGCGGGATCTTCAGGTGCGCCACGCTGAATGCAGCGACCGAGCTGAACGTCGGCGCGGCGACCGTGCCGCCGTAGATCGCCTCCGAGGGCTCGTCGATGGTCACGCACACCAATACCTGCGGATCTTCGGCCGGCAGGTAACCGATGAAGGAACCGACGTACTCGCCATCGGCGTAGCCGCCACCCGGACTCACCTTCTGAGCCGTGCCCGTCTTTCCCGCGACCGTGTAGCCGGCAACGGCCGCCTCGGTACCCGTGCCGGACGTCACGACCGACTGCAGCATCCTGGTCGTCGTGTGTGACGCCTTCACCGTGATCGCGCGCTTGGATTCCCACGTCGGAACCGCATTTGGCCGGTCCGGCACCGAAAGCAGCAGATGTGGTGTGGGAAGCACCCCGTCGTTCGCGATCCCGCTGATCGCCCGAGCGAGCTGGAGCGGCGTGGTCGAGACACCCTGGCCGAACGGGATGTTGCCGATCGACGAAGAAGACCACTGCGAGACCGGCGGCAGGAAGCCCTGACCTTCGCCCGGGAAATCGACCCCGGTGGGTTCGGTAAGGCCGAACTTCTTGAAGTACTTGTAGAGCCCCTTCTCGCCCAGTCTCATGCCGACCTTGACCGCGCCGACGTTCGACGAATTCGTGACGATGTCGCGAAGCGACCACTCGACCGTCCCTCGGCCATGCGACTCGTGGATGGTGCGGCCGCCAACCTGAATGGTCGGCGGAAGCACGAGCTTCGAACTCGGCTTGTAGATGCCCTTGTCGATCGCTGCGGCCGCCGTGAGCGACTTCATGGTGGATCCTGGCTCGTACGCGTCGCAGACAGGCTTGTTTCGGAAGCCCTTCGAGTTCGCGGTGCGGTAGGCGTTCGGATTGAAGCCCGGGGTCGAGTACATCGCGTAGATCTCGCCCGTCCGGGGGCTCATGACGATGATCGAGCCGGACTCGGCACCCCACTTGTCGACGGCCGCCGCGAGCTCGAGCTGCGCCTTGTACTGGATGTCCTTGTCGATCGTGAGCACGATCGATTCCCCGTCGACCGGGTCCTCGGCCCGCATCACGCCGCCGGGGATCGGCCGTCCCCACGGGTCGCGCTCGGCGTTGAGCACGCCGGGGACGCCTGCCAGCAACCTGTCGTAGCGGGCCTCGATGCCCGCGAGCCCTTCGTCGTCCACGCCGACGAATCCGAGCACCTGGCAAGCGAGTTCACTCGACGGATACACGCGGCGCGAGTCGTCCTGGAAGCGAATCCCGTCGAGCTCCAACGCCTCGAGTGCGTCTGCCTTCTCGAGGTCGACCTTCCGCGCGATGTAGACGAAGCCGGTGTCCTTCTGGAGCTTCGGCAGGTAGTCCTTCGCCGAACCGCCGAGTGTCTTCGCGAGGGCCTGCGCAGTGCCCCTCTTGTCCCTGATCTGGGCCGGCGTGGCGTACACCGTCTTGGCGTCGACGCTTACGGCAAGCGGTTCGCCCTCGCGGTCGTAGATGACGCCTCGTCGCGGCGGAATCTGCAGGTCACAGACGCGCTGCTTCGCGGCGCGCGCCGCATACGCCGGTGCGGCGAACACCTGGAGGTAGACAAGACGGCCCGCAACGGCTACAAGGGCGAGCATGAGCCCGCCCAAGAGCCAGAAGAACCGCCGAGAGTCCGCTGCGCGAGGTCTCGCCGCTCGGGGCCGACCCGCCCCGGGGCGGCTACCGTGAGGCCGCGAGGCCGACATCGCCCACCATCAGTATCTGCGCTTCGCCAGCAGCGATATCCATGAATTCGGCCATGAACGCATCTACCCCTGACCCTGCGTCGCTCGTACGCTTCGGCGCGGCGCGCTTGTTCTTCGACGACGCCGCGGCCTTCTTGGCGCCGCGCTTCTTCTTCGCCGAAGTCGCCTTGCGGGCACGAGGTTCCTTGCTGCCGTCGAGCCCAAGGTAGCTCACGCTCTTCGGTTCGCTCAAGGACAGATCGTTGTTGGCGAGCTTCCGCACGCGTGAGGGGGCGGCCAGGGCGCTCATCTGCACCTCGAGCATGTCGCCCTCGTAGCGAGCGCTCTTTATCTCCTTACGCAGCTCGGCGGACTCGAGGGAGACCTGCGCGGCTGCGGCGCTCATCGCGACGCGCCCGACGCCGACGGCCGAGACCGCCGCCATGCACAGAGCGAACACGGCGAACAGGTTGCGGCCGACGGTGCGGGGCGCGCGGGACGTCGAGACCGTGCGGCGAGCGCTGGCACGGGGGATGCGCTCGCCAGGGAAGACGAGGCGCAATCGGGGTGCATGCGCGACGCGTCGCTCTTCGCGACGCACGGCAGGCATGCTCATCGTCCCCCCTCTCCTTCTCGGCCTCGGCGGCCTTACCTTTTCTCAGCGACGCGCAGCTTGGCGCTGCGGGCGCGTGGGTTGTCCGCTATCTCCTCCGCCGACGGCGTGACGGGCTTGCGGGTCAGAACCCGGATCACCGGCTCGTGCTCGCACGTGCAGACCGGCAGGTCTGGCGGGCACGTACACCCCTCGGAAAGCTCGGCGAACACGTTCTTGACGATGCGGTCCTCGAGCGAGTGATAGCTGATGACGGCGATCCTGCCACCGCTTGTGAGCCAACGGATCGCCGCCCTCAGCCCCTGTTCGAGCACCTCGAGCTCGCGATTGACTTCGATGCGCAGCGCCTGGAACGTCCGGCGTGCTGGATGAGGCCCGGTCCGGCGTGCTGCGGCTGGTATTGCCTCCTTGATGACCTGGACGAGTTCTGTGGTGGTTTCGAGGGGCCGGCGGGCCCGCGCGGCTACGATTCGTGCTGCGATGCGCGGGGCCCACCGCTCCTCGCCGTACTCGCGGATGATCCTGGTGAGGTCTGCTGCTGAGTAAGTGGCTACGACGTCTGCTGCGGTGAGTGCTTGTCGCTCGGGGTCCATCCGCATGTCCAGAGGCGCGTCTTCGCGGTAGCTGAACCCGCGCCCCGGGACATCGAGCTGGGGCGATGAAACGCCCAGGTCGAAGAGGAATCCATCGACGTACGGGATGCCTGCTTCGCTGAGCAGGCGATCGAGGTCGCCGAAGTTCCCCTTCAAGAGAATGGTTTGCTGGCCGAGGCGTAGTGTGTCTGCTGCTGCGATAAGTGCTGCGTCGTCCTGATCGATGCCCACGAGCGTGCCCGTGGGTGCTACGAGATCTTGCAGCCGTTTCGCGTGTCCTGCCCCGCCTAAGGTACAGTCGACGACTATCGAACCGGGGTGCGGCGATAAGTGCTGCGTGACCTCGGCCAGCAAAACTGGGGTGTGCCGGTATTCCATTGTCAACAGCTAGAGCAGGCCGCCGTCGGCCAGCTCCTTAGCGAGATCCTCGATGTTTTCGGTCGTCTCGGACTTGTAGGTCTTCCAGGCCGCGGCGTCCCAAAGCTCGATCCTGTTGCCGTTGCCCATGACCGAGACGTCCTTTGCCAGTCCGGCGTACTCCCTGAGCACCTGCGGGACCGACACTCGGCCGGCGCTGTCCAACTCGGTCTCGACCGCGCCGGTCGTGAAGAAGCGGCGGACCTTGCGGTACCTCGGGTCGAAATCACCCTTGGCCAGCAGGCCCTCGAGGAACGCCGAGTACTCCTCGGCCGGGAATACGTAGAGACAACCCTCGAGCCCCTGCGCGACCACGACACTGCCGGTCATGATCTGCCGAAACTTCGAAGGCAGCGACACGCGCCCCTTGGCGTCCAGCGTGTGCTGGTACTCGCCGAGAAACATGCGTCCTGCGCCTCCACTTCCTCCCCATGGGAGCGCCCAGACTCAGACCCCTCCCCGCCCTACTGACGAAACCCTATGACACTATTCCCCACTTTGCAACCCTTTCATGGGAATTCACGACACCAATGCGACACATCATGTCCGAGAGCCCCACCTGGATGCGCGAGAACTCATCCGGCCCGACCGACGTCATACCGTTCGGACGGGGATGACCCTATCGAGACGAGGTGGTTCGAATGACCGGTCGGATGAGGATCGTGGTCGTCGTCGGCGTCGCATTCGCGGTGCTGGCCGCGGCCGTCATCGGGTACTGGGCAGCAAGCATGTCCACGGCTGACATCAACGTGGGGATGACGTCGAAGAGCCCCACGATCGCGCCCGAGATGGCGCCGCCCAGCGGCACCACCGAGTTCAGCGGCGATAGCGCGCAGCGCGGTGCGACAGCAGACTCCGCCGGAGCGCCAGCAGAGTCCACCTCGCAAGGAGTCCCGAAGGCGGTGATCCGCACAGCGGCGATCGAGGTGCGTGTCGAGGACGTGGAGAAGTCGCTCGTGGTGGTACGACGAGCCGTCACAGCCGCCAAGGGTGAGATCCAGTCGCTCACGTATTACGCGGGCGACGAAGGACCGGTCCAGCCGCTCGCCGGGGGCGCCGCGCCCTCAGGCCCGAAGTCGGCAACCGCCGTCATACGAGTCCCGACCGACCAGCTCGCGGCCGTCTCGGCGAAGATGGCCGGCCTCGGGACGGTTGTCACGCAGAGCGCCAACGAAGAGGACGTCACGCAGGAGACGATCGACATCGCGGCCCGCCTCAAGAACCTCCGGGCCGAAGAGGCCCGCCTGCGCAGCTTCTTCGATCGCGCGCGCAACGTGCGCGAGATGCTCTCGATCGAGCAGGAGCTTTCCCGGGTGCGCGGGGAGATCGAGGCGATGCAGGCCCAGCAGGACTACCTCGAGCGTCAGACCTCGATGGCCACGCTCACCGTAACCCTCACCGAGCCCGGAGCGATCGTCAGCCCGTCCGGCGGGTCCTGGGGCTTCGGCGAGGCGATCACCGACGGTATCCGTGCCGCGGCCCGACTCATCCAGGTCGCGATCACGGTCCTCATCGCGCTCTTGCCGCTGATCGCGATCGCGCTGGTCGTCTGGGCACTGCTCCGTCTCAGGGCTCGCCGACGTGCCGCTCGTGAGTCCGAACCGCCGCCCGCCGAGTGACCCCCGAGCAAGCTGCAGGAGCCTAGTCGCCGGGGCCGAAGGCGTGCGTGGGCGATTGAGCTGCCGCGAAGCGGTCTGCTCGAATCGCCCAGACCATGGCGGCGAAGTCCGCCATGGTCTAGAATCCAGGTGTCCCGAAGGGCAGAAAGGTGGAGGACACATGCTGACCGCGAACATCCCGGCGAGCGTGTTCAACGTGCTCGTTGTCGCCTTCTTCGTCGTAGTGCTCCTTGGCGTCGTGCTCGGTGCCTACGCTGCGACGCAGCTGCGCAAGTGCCAGGAGGAGCTGCGCCGCTACAAGAGCGCGTCCGCCCCTCCCATGAGCGCTGAAGCGCCCGAGGCCTAGGCGCTCTCGACCGGTCGATAACGACGCCCGTGCCGCAGTCGGCACGGGCGTCGTTTGCGTGAGGAAGCTCGATGCTGCTTCATCCGAGAATCAGACTGCCGCTGCTGCTCGCCGTCATCCTCCCCGTCGCTGCGTACGCGTATCGCTCGATCGTGCTCCGCGGCGGTGACTGGCGACCCGATCTGCCCTGGGACGTTGTCGCCTTCCTGGCGCTTGCGATCCTGATCGGGCTCGTGGCCTGGATGCGCCGTTCGACGAGCGACCGCGACGACGCGTATTCCGACACCGACTCTGACCGCTCGCCCTAGCCCCGCTCCTTGTACGGCTTGCCGATCGCCGCGGGAGCAACCGCCTTCCCGACAGCGCCCGCAAGCACGATGACAGTCAGGATGTAGGGCAGCATCAGGAAGAACTGCGGCGGGATCTTGAAGACACCGCTGAAGATCTGGAGCTTCAGCTGCAGCGCGTCGGCGAATCCGAAGAGCAGGGACGCGAGGTAGCCTCCGCCTGGGATCCATCGGCCAAAGATGTTGGCGGCGAGCGCGATGAAGCCCCGAGCGTTCGTCATGCCCTCCGTGAACGACCCCACCTGCTCGATCGCGAGGTTGGCGCCCGCAAGTCCTGCCATCGCGCCTGAGAAGAGCACCGCCCACCAGCGCCCCCGAAGCACGCTGATGCCGACCGTGCCCGCCGCCCGCGGATGCTCGCCGAGCGCTCGGACCCTCAGACCCCACTTGGTCCTGAACAGCGCCCACGTGAAGAAGACCGCCGAGAACATCCCGACGTAGACAAGCGGCGTGAAGCTCAAGAACGCCACGTCGATGAAGTTGTAGACCCGTGCGAAGAAGCCCGTGCCCGTCGCCTTGGGCAGGAAGCCGAAGAGCGGGCCGATCGCGACGTCGCGAGGGATCTGCTCGGTCGTTCCGGGGTGGCCGAAGATCGTCTCCATCAGGTAGCCGGTCAGGCCCAGCGCCAGGATGTTGATGGCGGTGCCTGAGATGACCTGGTCCGCGCGCAGGTTGATCGAGGCCCACGCGTGGATCGCGGCCAACACCATCGCGCTGAGCATCGCAGCGAGGATCCCGATCCACGCGTTGCCCACGAGCAAGGTTGTGGCGACTCCCGCGAACGACGCCATGAGCATGAAGCCCTCGAGCGCGATGTTGACGACCCCGGAGCGCTCGCAGATCGCCGCCCCGATGGCGGTCAGGCCGATCGGCGTCGCAAGGCGTATCGCCGAGGCGAAGAGCTCGGGCGTGAAGATGTCAGCCAGCAACGGGGTTCACCGCCTTTCGGCCGCGGAGCTTCTGCACCGTCCAGGTCACGATCGTTTCCGCTCCGATCAGGAAGATGATGATCGCCTGGATGATCGAGATGAGCTTCTGCGACACACCCGCCTCGAGCTGCATCGTGCCGGCGCCGGCAGACAACGCGCCG
>JACRBU010000134.1 GCA_016213085.1 Coriobacteriales bacterium | reverse complement strand
GACAAGTGGCGTGCGGCTTGTTGTAGCGCGAAACATGGTAAGTCGAGCCAGCTCGGGAACCTACTGTCCGAAGAGGTGAGGCGCGGTGTGCCTCGCCTACCGTCGGAGGAGGTGCCGAGTGTCAACGCGCGAGCGCTACGTGGTCGCACAGCTGTCAGACCTGCACTGCAACGACCCCCGGTTCGACGCCGGGCTCATGCAGCGTGCGATCGACACCATCAACGAGGCCCAACCCGATCTGGTCTGCGTTCCGGGGGACCTCACCGTCAAGGGGTACCGCGACGAATTCGAGTGCGCGGCCCACTGGCTGGAACACATCGTCTGCGAACGCCTCATCGTCGTCCCGGGCAATCACGACGAGCGAAACGTCGGATGGGAGCTCTACGACGAACACTTCGGCGATCGATGGCAGGCCCACGACTTCGAATTCGGCGTGAAGCACAAGGGCGCCGTCCAAGAACGGGTACGAGTCGTCGCCGTTGACTCGGCGAAGCCCGATCTCGACGACGGCGAGGTGGGCCGCAACCGATATGGGTGGATCGCCGATCGCTTCGAGGAGTGCGGGCCTGACGCCTTTCGGCTGGTGGTCATGCACCATCACCTCGTGAGCATCCCGGGCACGGGCCGGGAGCGAAACATCGTCTGGGACGCAGGCGACGTGCTGCAGGTCCTCGAAGAGTGCGAGGTGGACCTGGTTCTCGCGGGTCACAAGCACGTCCCGCACGTGTGGAGCGTGAACGGCATACTGATATCGACCAGCGGCACCGTGTCGACGTGGCGCACACGCGGGCTTACTCCCCCGTCGTGGACGCTCATCACCATCTCTGCCGAGCGGATCGCCTTCGAGATCTTCCCCTCGAGCGGCGGTCCAGCGGTTCGGGAGGTCTTCCGGCGCCAGGTCAAGCCCGTGATGCGCTAGCACGTTCGCCGAAGGGGACCGCGTGACAACGACATCCGAAGCCTCGCTGTCGCCCGACGTCAGTGACGACATCGTCGCGCTCACGGACGTGAGCAAGACCTACCGCATGGGCGAGGTCGAGGTCCACGCGCTCAACCACTCCGACCTGAGGATCCCGCGCGGCGAGTTCGTTGCGGTCCTCGGTCCGAGCGGATCGGGCAAGACCACTCTGCTCAACCTGATAGGCGGCATCGACTCGCCCTCGAGCGGCTCGATCGTGATCGACGGGCTCGACATCTCCGCCTTCTCCCGCAAGCAGCTGACGCTCTTCCGCCGCGAGAAGGTGGGGTTCGTCTTCCAGTTCTTCAACCTCATCCCGACACTCACCGCGCGAGAGAACGTACAGTTCGCCCTCGAGCTTGCCGCCCGCGACGGCAAGCCGAGCCCGCTCGACGCCGCCGGGCTGCTCGAGAAGGTCGGCCTCGGCGAACGCCTCAACCACTTCCCGTCGCAGCTCTCCGGCGGCGAACAGCAGCGCGTCGCGGTCGCGCGCGCACTCGCGAAGGACCCGTCGATCGTCCTCGGCGACGAGCCGACGGGCAACCTCGACTTCAGAACTGGCAAGCTCGTCCTTGCCGCCCTGCGTGACGTGAGCGACAACGAGGGCAAGACGGTCATCATCGTCACGCACAACCAGCCGCTCGCCGAGGTCGCCGATCGCGTGCTCCACATCCGTGACGGCAAGATCGCTTCCATCGAGATCAACGACAACCCTGTCCGCCCAGAAGACGTCGTGTGGTGACGCGCGATGCGGATGCTGCTCCTCAAGACCTGGCGAGACATCCTTTCACGCAAGGGGCAGTTCGCCGCGCTCGTCTTGCTCGTCACGCTCGGCATCGTGAGCTACGTGGCATTCATCTCCTCCTACCTCAACCTGCGCGAGTCGATCGAGACGGCCAACCGAGAGCTCCTGTTCGCTGACTTCACCACCCGCGTCGCCGAGGCGCCCGCCGGCATCATCGGGCGGATCCGCGGATTGCCGGGGGTATCGAGAGCCGAGGGCCGACTCGTCGTCGACACGGGCCTCGATCTGACCGAGGACGAACAGGCGACGGCACGCGTCGTCGGCTTGCCCGAAGGGAGGCGGCCGCGCGTTGACGATGTCGTCGTCCTCGAGGGGCGCTATCTCACGACCGGAGCGCGCCACGAGGTCCTCTTGCACCCGAAGTTCGCGGGCGAGACGGGACTGGGAACCGGAGACACCATCACGCTTCGGACCGACGGGCGACGCGAGCGACTGCGCGTCGTCGGCATCGCGACCGCGCCGACCCACCTCTACCCCATCCGGTCGAAGGGCGAGATACCGTCGCCGAGGGAGTTCGCGATCGTCTACGTCTCGTCCGAAGAGGCCGAACGGCTCTTCCAGCGAGCGCCCACGGTCACCGAGATCGCCGTGCACGTGAAACCCGGTGCCGACGTGAACTCCGTCATCGACGAGGTTGAAGACGTCCTCGACCCCTACACCGTTCTCGAGACGACCCTTCGCGCCGACGAGCCGTCCAACTTCGCGCTGAATGAAGAGCTCGAACAGAACCGCGTCCTGGCTCAGTCGATGCCGATCCTGATCCTGAGCATCTCGGCGCTCTCGCTGTTCATCGCGCTCTCGCGCATCGTCACATCGCAACGCGGGGAGATCGGCCTCGCGAAGGCGCTCGGCTATTCCGACACGCAGATACTCGGTCACTATCTTCTGTTTTCGCTGCTCGTTGCGGCATTCGGGTCGATTGTCGGGATCGCTCTTGGGCTGCTCTCCGCGCAGGGGCTCGCGTACTCGTACGTCAGCCTGCTCGGCATCCCGTTCCTCGAGACCCCGATCCACCCCGAGGTCGTCTTCAACGCCGTCGCGCTGAGCGTGATCGCGTGTGTGCTCGCCGGCATCGTGCCGGCATGGGCGTCCTCGCGGCTGCCACCGGCCCAAGCCATGCATTCGGACCCCAACATCGCGGTCAAGGGCGGGCACGTCCCCGTCGTCGAGCGCGCGCTCGGGTGGGCGATGCCGAAGACCTTCACGTTCAGGATCCCGCTGCGCAACGTCTTCCGCGCCCGCAGAAGGTCCCTCTACACGATCGTCGGCGTCGCGTTCGCGATGGTGCTCACCGTGACCACGGTGTCGATGTTCGATTCCGTCGACCTGCTCTTCGACAAGATCTTCACTCAGAGCGAGCGGTGGGACATCGTCGCCGCGTTCGAAGAGCAGTTCGGCAACGACCGCGTGAACGAG
>JACRBU010000132.1 GCA_016213085.1 Coriobacteriales bacterium | reverse complement strand
TGCCGAATCGCACACCAGGGGTGTGGTTTATTCCTACTAAGCAAGTCAGGATTGGCACGCTCGTCGCTTTGTGCGGGTACGACCACGATCCCGTAGGGGAGAGGAGTACGCGCATATGAAGCGTTCACTTATCACGATCGCTCTCGCGCTCGTTCTGGCACTGTCCTTGGCGGCTCCCGCATTCGCCGCGACCGGGGCAGGCGGCGCTGGTAAGTCCTTCGGCCAGCATCATGCAGAGATGGCCCGCGAGATGGGCGGGTTCACGGGCACCGAGAACCCGGGCGTCCATCACCAGGGCTTCAGCGGCTGGGAAGGCATGTAGTCACGGCACCTGCGATGCCGGTCGCAGCGGCGTAGTTCGTCTCCGTGGAAGAAGCGGGCCCTCGAGGCCCGCTTCTCGCGTATGCTGCTGATGGCGGACTTTGGCCGCCATCAGCCCGTCGATTCGAGCGGACTGCTTTGCTCGCCGCTCAATCGCCGCCCGCGACCGCCGCTGGGGGGAGCTTCGTGCGCCTGTATCGCATCGGGGAGAAGGTCGTCAGTCGCGAGAAGCTGCTCGATGCGGTCGAGGCCATCCTCACCGACCGCGAGGACGGCGCGACGCAGGAAGAGGCGGCGCGCGAGAACGGCGTGCAGCGCAGCTTCGTGAGCTTCCTTGAGACGCTCGGCGAGGTGCGCCGCGGCGGGCGCATCGCAGTCGTAGGCTTTCCTATCGCCAACGTTGAAGACGTGCGTGAGCTCTGCGGGCGTTACGCCGTCGACTTCTCGCTCGTGCTGTCACAGGGCGAGCGGGAGGACATCGAGGCTGGATCGGCGACGCAGGTCTTCAACATGCTGCTCGACACCCTCGCTGAACTGCGCGATTACGATGTGGTCGTGCTGCTCGCCAGCGACTGGCGCATTCAGACGATGGAGCGCATCCTCGGCACCGACGTTATCGGGCTGCCGCTCGGGCCATCGCCGATACGCGAGGACCGCCACGTCGACCTCGGGCAGCTCGAAGAGGTGCTCGCGACCGTCGCGGCGCAAGAGGTGCCGGCGAAGCGCGGCCGGCTCGGACGGACCGGCAGCCTGCGTGACGCAGAGAAGATCGTCGGGGGGTGGCGGCCATCAAGGAAGTCGTGAGCATCTCGATCGGCTCCTCGACGCGAGACCACTCCGTCGAGATGGAGCTGCTCGGGGAGCGCTTCCGCATCAGCCGCATCGGTACCGACGGCTCCCTGGAGAACGCCGCCGCGAGGTTCGCCGAGCTCGACGGGAAGGTCGACGCGTTCGGCATGGGTGGCATCGACATCTACCTGCGCGCCGACGGACGCAAGTACTTCTTCCGAGACGCCAAGAAGCTCATCGCAGACGTCAGCCGGACCCCGGTCGTCGATGGAAGCGGCCTGAAGGGCGCTGTCGAGGCGTCCGTCGGTCCTTACCTCCGCGAACGAACCGGCCTGACATTCCGCGGTAAGACCTGCCTGATGACTTCGGCGGTCGACCGCTGGGGTATGGCCGAAGCGCTCCACGAAGCCGGTTGCCAGATGGTCTTCGGCGACCTCATCTATGCGCTCGATCTGCCCGTCCCTGTGCGCAGCTGGGGCATGCTGCGCTTCCTCGTGCGCACGCTGACCCCACTCGTCGCGCAGCTGCCGTTCTCGGTGCTCTATCCGGTCGGCTCCGAGCAGGAGAAGGCGCCAAAGCCCAACGCGAGGGCCCAGCGCCTCTACGAGTGGGCCGACATCATCGCGGGCGACTGGCAGTACGTGAAGAAGTACATGCCGGACGACATGAGGGGCAAGTGGATCATCACGAACACGACGACCGCGGCCGACGTCGAACTCGTGCGCGAGCGTGGCGTCGAACTGCTGGTCACGAGCACGCCACGCATCGAGGGGCGTTCGTTCGGGACGAATGTGATCGAGGCGACGATGGTCGCCCTCGACGGGGCTTCGGGCGAGCTTGCGGCCGATCGCTACCTCGAGCTGCTCAGCGCAGTCGGCTTCGAGCCGGACGTGATGTGGCTGCAGGGCTAAGCTGCGAAAACCCTGTTCATGCGCGAGCCCAGCGCAGCTGGAGTTCGGCATCGCGTTTGCTCTTTCGCGCCTAGGAAACTCCGTGCGGCGCGATTGTCCGTGGCGTCGGCACGATGGTAGTATCGACCTGTTCAGGCAGGCGGGAACGCGGTGCGTTCGTGTGCGGTTTCGCGCGCGCACTACTGCGACCCCCATGTACCGCGTCGGCAAACCCCTGTGCCGGCGGAGGAGTGATTGCAGAGTGAACAAACGCGCGAGGACCCGTCTGGTCATCCTTACGGTCGTTGCCCTTACCATGCTCGTGTTCGTCATGTTGTGGCTGACCGGTGGCTTGGCATTCCTGGGCATCAACACGTCTGGCGCCTACTCGAAGACCGTCGCCGACATTGCGAACGACAAGGCGCTCGTCGGCGAGAAGGTCAAGGTTGCCGGCAAGGTCGTCCCCGGCTCATGGGACAGGAAGACCGATCCCATGCAGTTCACGATCGCCGATGAGAACGACGAGACCGGCAAGGGCCCCGTCATCGCCGTGGTGTATAACGGCACGACCCCGTCGACCTTCGGAGACGGCGTCACGGCGATCATCACGGGGACGCTGCAGTCCGGCGGCAAGCTGAACTCCAACGAGATGATCACCAAGTGCCCCTCAAAGTACGAGTCGAAGCAAGGCGCCACACCTATCGGCGACTTGGTCGGTAACACCAACATGGTGCGCAAGACAACCAAGGCGACCGGCTTCGTCGTCGCTGGCTCGATCAAGGCGGTTGGCCAGGGCGACCGCTTCATCGTCGCCGAGAAAGCGGACGGTTCCGGCAAGACCGCCGGCGTAGTCTACGAGGGCGCGCTTCCCTCCGGCATGACCGACGGGTCAGAGGTGGTCATGACCGGTGCCATGGAGGCAGACGGCAAGTTCGTCGCGACGAACGTCTCTCTGGAGCAAAGCCAGAAGTAATAGGGTAGTCTTTCAGAGGCGCTCCGCCCCCCGGGGCAGGGCGCCTCTTTGGTTACGCTGCTAACAAGGAGGCCGAATGGCGTCGCTCGGAATCGCCGCTCTGGCGCTCGCGTTTCTC